>NZ_JBIVJN010000007.1:0-401319 GCF_044750345.1 Streptomyces sp. NPDC088817 | reverse complement strand
GTTGATAGGCCGGATCTGGAAGCACGGTAACGTGTGGAGGTGACCGGTACTAATAGGCCGAGGGCTTGTCCTCAGTTGCTCGCGTCCACTGTGTTAGTTCTGAGGCAACGACCGTTGCCGGATTTGAGCTGAACCACAACAGAAGAGTGTGCTTGTTCGCTCGAAACCATTAGGGTTTCGGTGGTCATAGCGTGAGGGAAACGCCCGGTTACATTTCGAACCCGGAAGCTAAGCCTCACAGCGCCGATGGTACTGCAGGGGGGACCCTGTGGGAGAGTAGGACGCCGCCGAACAATCTTTGGAAGGACCCCTGGTCACCAGCGTTCAGCTGGGACCAGGGGTCCTTTTGCATTTCCGTACACAAGACAGGAGTCACCGATGTCCACCAACTCACCCGACGAGCGTCCGGAGCGCGATCAGCGCCGCCGGGACGGTGGTGACCGCGGTGACCGTGGCGGGTACCGCGGAGGACCACGCCGCAGCAACGAACGCAGTGGCTACGGCCGTCGTGACGACCGTGGCGGGTTCCGTCGCGACGACAGGCCCGAGCGTGGCGACCGGCCCGAGCGCGGTGACCGCGGCGGCTTCCGTCGTGATGACCGGCGGGACGACCGTCGTGATGACCGCCGTGACGATCGGCGGGATGGTGACCGCGGTGGCTACCCCCGGCGCGACGACCGTGACCGTGACCGCGGGTTCCGTCGCGACGGCGACCGCCCCACCTACCGCCGTGACGACCGCCGTGACGACCGGCGTGATGACCGCCGCGACTTCGACCGGGGCGAGCGGCGTGACGACCGCCGGGACGACCGCCGCGACTTCGACCGCGGACCCCGCCGTGACGACCGTGGCGGTTTCCGTGGCCGTGACGACAGGGCCGAGCGCGGGGACCGCGGTGGCTTCCGTCGTGACGACGACCGTGGTCAGGGGCGCCGTGACGACCGTGGCGGGTTCCGTCGCGACGACAGGCCCGAGCGTGGCGACCGGCCCGAGCGCGGTGACCGTGGCGGGTTCCGTCGCGACGACAGGCCCGAGCGTGGCGACCGGCCCGAGCGCGGTGACCGCGGCGGCTTCCGTCGCGACGACCGGCGGGATGGTGACCGCGGTGCCTACCCCCGGCGCGACGACCGTGACCGTGACCGCGGGTTCCGTCGCGACGGCGACCGCCCCACCTACCGCCGTGACGACCGCCGCGATGACCGGCGGGACGACCGCCGCGACTTCGACCGGGGCGAGCGGCGTGACGACCGCCGGGACGACCGCCGCGACTTCGACCGCGGACCCCGCCGTGACGACCGCGGCGACCGCCGTGACGACCGTGGCGGTTTCCGTGGCCGTGACGACCGTGGTGGGCGTGGTCCGCGGCGTGACGACCGGCGTGACGACCGGGGCGGGCGCCCGGGTGGTTTCCGGGGCCGTGACGACCGCCGCAGTGACGACCGGCGCGGTGGCGGACGTTTCCGCGACGAGCGGGACCGGGACCGGGAGCCGATCAAGCGGCTGCCGATCCCCGAGGACGTCACGGGCGACGAGATCGACAAGGACGTACGGCAGGAGCTGCAGAGCCTGCCCAAGACGCTCGCCGAGGACGTCGCCAAGAACCTGGTGATGGTCGCCCGGCTCATCGACGAGGACCCGGAGGGCGCCTACGGCTACTCCAGGGTGGCCCTGCGGCTGGCGTCCCGTGTCGCCGCCGTACGGGAGGCGGCCGGGTTCGCCGCGTACGCGAGCCAGAAGTACAGCGAGGCGCTCGCCGAGTTCCGCGCCGCCCGGCGGATGACCGGGAACGTGGACCTGTGGCCCCTCATGGCCGACTGCGAGCGCGGTCTCGGGCGTCCCGAGAAGACGCTCGACATGGCCGGGGCGCCGGAGGTGCACAAGCTCGACAAGGCCGGACAGGTGGAGATGCGGCTCGTCGCGGCCGGCGCCCGGCGCGACATGGGTCAGCTGGAAGCGGCCATCGTGACGCTCCAGAGCCCCGAACTGGCCGCCGGCTCGGTCCAGCCGTGGACCGCGCGCCTGCGGTACGCCTACGCCGACGCGCTGCTTGCCGTCGGCCGGGAGTCCGAGGCGCGGGAGTGGTTCGCCAAGGCTGTCGAGGCCGACCGGGACGGCAGCACCGACGCCTCCGACCGGCTGGCCGAGATGGACGGCGTGGAGTTCACCGACGCCCTCGACGAGAGCGACGAGGACGCCGAGAACGGCGAGGACACCGAGAACGGCGAGGACACCGAGAACGGCGAGGACACCGAGAACGCCGCGAGCGGCGAGACCGTGGCCGACGCCGAGAGCGGCGACGCCGACACGTCCGGCAAGGACTGACGGACACCGCCGGACGTCACTGACACCGGCCGTCACCGAACAGAGGGCGGGCCCCACCAGGGCCCGCCCTTCGTCGTTTCAGAGGTCCAGTGCCCTCAGTACCAGTCCCGACGCCGGCTTGGGGCCGAACGACGTCGACTTGCGGGGCATCGTGACCCCCTGGCGGGCCAGGTCGCGGACGACCTCCTCGCGGACCGGGTGCATCAGGACGGCCGTACCGCCGTCGCGTTCGGCCTTCTCCACGGTCGCGACCGTGTCGTGGATGTAGGCGATGTGAGCCGGGGAGTCCTCGGGGATGTGCCAGACGTGCTCGAGGAGCGTGGCGTGCAGGACGGTCGCGTCGAGGGTGCGCCAGGCGGCGGGGTGGTCCGCCGGGATCGTGCGGGCCAGCAGGCCCGGGTCCGGACGGTCCACGAGGTGGAACGAGCCGTCGCCGGCGAACAGGAAGGCGTTGCCCTCACAGGCCGCGTCCGCGAGCGCCTCCAGGGCACCCGTCAGGGGCAGGTCCAGCCGCCGTACGCGGAACAGGCCGTCCAGGGCGGACAGCGCGTCGGCGACCGGCAGGCCGTGCAGCAGACGGTGGATGGCGCGTACCCGGAGCGGGTAGCGGGCCGTGTCGACCAGGAGGACCAGACCGTAGTCCCAGGCGCTGGGGGAGGGGTGCTCCGCGCGGAGCCGGAGGTAGGTCGCCCAGCGGTGGTGGCCGTCGGCGATCAGGGCCTGGTGCCGGGCCAGGTCCTCCTGCACGCGAGCGAGGTCGGCGGGGTCGGTGATCGCCCACAGGCGGTGGCCGAAGCCGTCCTCGGTGGTCGTCGACAGCAGCGGCGGCCGCTCGGCGACCCGCTCGATGATCATGGTGGTGGCGGCGGTCGAGCCGTCGCCCCGGTAGGTGAGCAGCAGCGGTTCGAGATTGGCGCTGGTCGCGCGCATCAGGGCGGCGCGGTCGGCGACCACGTGCGGCATGACGTCCTCGTGCGGCAGCACCACGCCCTCCGCCGGCTCCGACACGCGCAGCGCGCCGATCAGTCCGCGTTGCAGCAGACCGTCACCGTCGCACTGCTCGTAGACGTACAGGGCCGGTTCCGGGTCGGGGACGAGGACGCCCTCGGAGAGCCAGCGGCGCAGGGTTTCCGCCGCCTGCTTGTTGCGGGCGCTGGGGGTTCCGGCCTGCGGCAGAATCAGCCGAACGATGTTGTACGGATCCGCCGACTGGAGGTGGTGCAGGCCGTCGGGCCGCACGACGACGTCGTACGGCGGGGACGTCACGGCGGCCAGGCTGCCGACCCGGTCGGGGTCGTAGCGCAGGCCGTGGAACGGGGTGAGTTCGAGGCCCGGGCGCGGTGTCGCCGGTGGGGGACCTGCTGTGTTCATCCCGGCATCGTACGTGTGTCAGTGCCGTAGGGGATGATCGGGGAAAACGGGTGTCATGAGGAGAGATGCGGAATGAGGCAGGGCGTCAGGACGAGGCCCGAGGGCAGCGCACAGGCCCTGAGCGAGGCGTACGACACGGCCCTGCTCGACCTGGACGGAGTGGTCTACGCGGGCGGCCACGCGATCGCGCACGCGGTCGATTCGCTGGGCACCGCCCGCGCGGGCGGGATGCATCTGGCGTACGTCACCAACAACGCCCTGCGCACCCCGGCCGCGGTGGCCGCACACCTCACCGAGCTGGGCATACGGGCCGAGGCGTCCGACGTGGTCACCTCCGCGCAGGCCGTGGCCCGGCTGATCGCGGACCAGGTGCCGCGGGGTGCGCGGGTGCTGGTGATCGGCGGTGAGGGGCTGCGCGCGGCGCTGCGCGAGCGGGGTCTGGAGCCGGTGGAGTCGGCCGACGACGACCCGGCCGCGGTGGTGCAGGGCTACGGCGGTCCTGACCTGCCGTGGGGGCGTTTCGCGGAGGCGTGCTACGCGATCGCGCGGGGGGTGCCCTGGTTCGCCTCCAACACCGATCTGACGATTCCGGGCGCCCGCGGGATCGGGCCGGGCAACGGCGCGGCGGTCGAGGTCGTCCGGATCGCCACGGGCGCGGAGCCGCAGGTTGCGGGCAAGCCGCTGCCGCCCATGCACCGTGAGACGGTCCTGCGCACCGGCGCGGTGCGGCCGCTGGTGGTGGGGGACCGGCTGGACACGGACATCGAGGGCGCGTTCAACGGCGGGGTCGACTCGCTGCTCGTGCTGACCGGGGTGACCGACGGCGCGCAGCTGCTCGCCGCGCCCCCTCGGCACCGGCCGACGTATGTCGACGCGGATCTGCGGGGGCTGCTCACCGGGCAGCCGGAAATCACTCGGGAGGGTGACGGTTTCCGGTGCGGCGGGTGGACGGCGACGGCGGACACCGGGTTGGTCCTGAGCGGCGAGGGGGAGGCACTGGACGGGCTCCGGGCCCTGTGCGCGGCGGCGTGGACGGCCGGCGGCGACAGCGGGTGCGAGCTGGACGGGGGGAAGGCGCTGGCCCGGCTGGGGCTGTGAATCCGGAGGACCGGTGGAACGCAGGGAACCGCCGAGCCGGTGCAGAGGGTAGGCTAACCTAACCTCGTGTTGGTCGACAGTCCCCCAGAAGAGCGCGCGGCCACCGCCGCCGCGCCCCCGACCCGCCGAGGCGTGCGAGCCGCGGGGCTCCTCGTCTCCGTCGCGCTACTGCTGCTCGTCGCGCTGGCGAGCATCGCGATCGGAGCGAAGGAGCTGTCCGCGGCCCAGGTCTGGCACGGCCTGTTCCAGGACTCGGGGACGTACGGCGACGTCGTGGTCGGCGAGCGGCTGTCCCGTACGGTCCTCGGTCTGCTCGCCGGATCGGCGCTCGGGCTGTCGGGGGCCGTGCTCCAGGCACTGACCCGCAATCCGCTGGCCGACCCGGGCATCCTCGGCATCAACGCGGGCGCGTCCGCCGCCGTCGTCACCGCCATCACCTTCCTGGGCGTGACGAGCCTGAGCGGCTACGTCTGGTTCGCCTTCCTCGGTGCCGCGGTCGTGGGCGCCCTGGTGTGGTTCCTCGGCGGCAGCCGGGGCGCCACACCCGTGCGCCTCGCGCTCGCCGGCACCGCGATCGGCGCCGCGCTGTACGGCTACGTCCAGGCCGTGATGATCATGGACGGGGCGGCGCTGGGCAGGATGCGGTTCTGGACCGTGGGCTCGCTCGCCTCCGCCACGACGGCGACCATCACCCAGGTACTGCCGTTCTTCGCGGTCGGCACGGTCGTCGCCCTGCTGCTGGCCAGGCCGCTCGACGCGCTGGCCATGGGCGACGACACCGCCCGCGCCCTGGGCGCCGACCTGAACCGCACCCGGGCGCTCGCCATGCTGGCCGCGACCGTGCTGTGCGGGGCGGCGACCGCCGCCTGCGGGCCGATCGTCTTCGTCGGCCTGATGGTCCCGCACGTGGTGCGCTCGTTCACCGGACCCGACCTGCGCTGGATCCTGCCCTACGCCACGATCCTGTCGCCTGTGCTGCTGCTCGGCGCCGACGTGGTGGGGCGGGTCGTCGCCCGGCCCGCCGAGCTCCAGGTCGGGGTCGTCACCGCGATCATCGGCGGCCCCGTGTTCATCCTGCTCGTACGGCGGCGGAGGACGGCCCAGCTGTGAAGACCACCCGCACCCCCCGCCCCGTACGGGTCCTGCGCACCCCCGGCGGGCTGTCCCTGCGCCTCGACGTCCGCACGTGCGTGGTCGTCGCCCTGCTGGTGCTGGCCGCGCTCACGGCGGGCGTCGTGCTGATCGGCACCGGCGACTTCCCGATCCCGGCCTCCGACGTGCTGAGGGCGCTCGTCGGGCAGGGCAGTCAGGGGCAGGAGTTCATCGTCCGCGAACTGCGGCTGCCGCGTGTCCTCGTCGGGCTCCTGGTCGGCGGCTGCCTCGGCGTCGGCGGCGCGCTGTTCCAGTCCGTCTCCCGCAATCCGCTGGGCAGCCCGGACGTGCTCGGCCTCTCGCAGGGCTCGGCCGCCGGCGCGCTCACCGTCATCGTCCTGTTCTCGGGCAGCGCCACCGCCGTCACCCTCGGCGCGCTCGTGGGCGGCCTGGTCACCGGCGCTGCCATCTACCTGCTGGCGTGGAAGCAGGGCGTGCACGGGTACCGGCTGGTCCTGGTCGGCATCGGCGTCTCCGCGGTGGTCACCGCCGTCAACGGCTATCTGATCACCAAGGCCGACTTCGTGGACGCGGCCCGCGCGGTGGTCTGGATGACCGGCTCGCTGGACGGGCGTGACTGGACCCAGGTCGGACCGCTGGCCGTCCTGTGCGCCGTGCTCCTCCCGGTCGTCCTCGCCAACGCGCGCGGCCTGCGGATGCTGGAGATGGGCGACGACGTCTCCTACGCCCTCGGGGTGCGCGTCGAACGCGTACGGCTGCTGCTGATGGGCTGTGCCGTCCTGCTGGTCGCGGCCGCCACCGCGGCCGCCGGACCCGTGAGCTTCGTGGCCCTGACCGCGCCGCAACTGGCCCGCCGTCTGACCCTCCCCCGCTGCCTGAACGGCGCGGGAGGTGCCCCCATGCCCGGCCCCAACCTGCTGCCCTCCCTGTGCATGGGCGCCGCCCTGCTGGTCACCGCCGACCTGACCGCGCAGCGGGCCTTCGGCGCCGACCGGCTGCCGGTCGGCGTGGTCACCGGCGTGCTCGGCGGGCTCTACCTGCTGTGGCTGCTGGTCGCCGAGCGCAGGGCCGGACGGATATGAGCGCCCGCAGCAACGCAGTGAGCAACCCGAGGAGCACCGTGAACCGCCTGTCCGCCGACAACGTCACCCTCGCCTACGACCAGCGCGTCATCGCCGAGCAGCTGTCGGTGGAGATACCCGACAACTCCTTCACGGTGATCGTCGGACCCAACGCGTGCGGCAAGTCCACGCTGCTGCGGGCGCTGTCGCGGATGCTCAGGCCCAGCCGCGGCCGGGTGCTGCTGGACGGGCAGGTCATCCAGTCGATGCCGGCCAAGCAGGTCGCCCGGACGCTCGGGCTGCTGCCGCAGTCCTCGATCGCGCCCGACGGGATCACCGTCGCCGACCTCGTGGGCCGCGGCCGTTACCCGCACCAGGGGATCCTGCGCCAGTGGTCCGCCGAGGACGAGCGGGTCGTGCGCGAGTCCATGGAGCGGACCGGGGTCGGCGGGCTCGCCGAGCGGTACGTCGACGAGCTGTCGGGCGGCCAGCGGCAGCGCGTGTGGATCGCCATGGCACTGGCCCAGCAGACACCGCTGCTGCTCCTCGACGAGCCCACGACGTACCTGGACATCCAGCACCAGATCGACGTCCTCGACCTGTGCGCCGAACTCCACGAGGAGCAGGGCCGCACCCTCGTCGCCGTGCTGCACGACCTCAACCACGCCGCCCGCTACGCCACCCACCTCGTCGCCCTGCGCGGCGGCCGGGTCGTCGCCCAGGGCGCGCCGAACGACATCGTCACCGCCGACCTGGTGGAAGAGGTGTTCGGGCTGCGCTGCCAGGTCATCGACGACCCGGAGACCGGCACGCCCCTGGTGGTGCCCGCGGCGCGTGCCGCACGCGCGCGCGTGGCGGCCCACGGCACGGCGGCGGGACCGGCCGCTAAAGAAGCTTCGTGAGCCGAATCAGGTCCAGCATGCCCGCCTGGAGCTTCACCCGCCCCGACCCCCAGGCCTTGGCGAACGCCAGCTCGCCGCCGACCAGCGCGACCAGGTCGTCGCCGGTCATGGCGAGCCGGATCTCGGCCTTCTCCGGCGGCGGCCCCTGAACGGTGTCCCGGACCTCTATCCGGCCGTCGACGAGGCGGCCGAGGAAGCTGACGTCGAGATCCTTGATGTGGCAGCTCACCGAGCGGTCCAGGGCCGCCGCGTCGCGGACGTCCCCCTCCGCCTTCGCCATGTTGTCGGAGAGTCTTCCGAGTGCGCTGCGGCACTCCTCGATCGTTGCCATCACCACCGACGTTACCGCAGTGCTTCGCGGTAGCGTCTGGGCATGAGCGACTTCGTGACCGGGACGGAGGTCCGGGAGGACGCGGCGGCCCCCGAAAGGGAGGACCCCGAGCCGGGCGGCGCGATCGGCGGGCACGGCCCCGCCGCCCCCGCGCCGCTGCTCGTGCCCCGCACACCCACCGGTGACGCCCGTGTCGACGCGGCCCTGGAGCGGCTCGGTGACGCCGACCACCTCGCCACGGACGGACACCTCCAGGTGTACGAGGATGTACACGGGGGGCTGCGCGACGCGCTCACCGCGCTCGACGCCCGTCCGGGACCTCCGGCGCCCCCCGCGCAGTCACCGCCGTACCGACACAGGAGCTGAACCGAACGTGGCAGGAGTCGCACGCCGCCGTCTCGACGCGGAGCTGGTCCGCCGGAAGCTCGCCCGCTCACGCGAGCACGCCGGCCAGCTGATCGCCGCCGGGCGGGTCACCGTCGGCAAGACCGTCGCGACCAAGTCCGCCACCCAGGTGGAGACCGCCGCCGCCATCGTCGTCGCCACCGACGACAGCGACCCCGACTACGTCTCCCGCGGCGGGCACAAGCTGGCCGGCGCGCTGACGGCGTTCATGCCGCGCGGACTCGCCGTCGAGGGGCGGCGGGCACTGGACGCCGGCGCGTCCACCGGAGGCTTCACCGACGTGCTGCTGCGCGCGGGCGCCGCACACGTCGTCGCCGTCGACGTCGGATACGGACAACTCGCCTGGTCTTTGCAGAGCGATGAACGCGTCACCGTCAAGGACCGTACGAACGTACGCGAGTTGACGCTCGAAGCGATCGATGGGGAGCCTGTGGATCTTGTCGTGGGGGATCTGTCCTTCATCCCGCTCGGCCTGGTGCTGCCCGCCCTGGTGCGGTGCGCGAAGCCGGACGCCGACTTGGTGATGATGGTCAAGCCGCAGTTCGAGGTGGGGAAGGAACGACTGGGCAGCGGGGGTGTCGTACGGAGTCCGCAACTGCGGGCGGAGGCCGTGCGGACGGTGGCGGAGAAGGCATGGGAACTGGGGCTGGGGGCCGAAGGCGTCACCGCCAGCCCGCTGCCCGGGCCGTCCGGGAACGTCGAATACTTTCTGTGGCTGCGTGCCGGGGCGCCCGCCCTGGACCCGGCCGATGTTGACCGCGCAGTGGCGGAGGGGCCGCGTTGACACAGACCCAAGCTCGAACCGTTTTCCTGCTGGCCCACACCGGGCGGCCGGCCGCCATCCGCAGTGCGGAACTCGTGGTCAAGGGGCTGCTGCTGTCCGGCATCGGCGTACGCGTCCTGGAGGCGGAGGCGCGCGACCTGCCCCTGCCGGACGAGGTGGAGCTGGTCAAGGAGGCCACCCCGCACTCCCTCGACGGGTGCGAACTGCTCATCGTGCTGGGCGGTGACGGCACGCTGTTGCGCGGCGCGGAGTTCGCCCGCGCCTCGGGCGTGCCGATGCTGGGGGTCAACCTCGGGCGGGTCGGGTTCCTCGCCGAGGCCGAGCGGGACGACCTCGACAAGGTCGTGGACCGGGTGGTCAGCAAGGCGTACGAGGTCGAGGAGCGCATGACCGTCGACGTGGTCGTGCACCGCAACGGGGACATCGTGCACACCGACTGGGCGCTGAACGAGGCGGCCGTGCAGAAGGTGTCCGCCGAGCGGATGCTGGAGATCGTGCTGGAGATCGACGGCCGCCCGGTGACCGGGTTCGGCTGCGACGGCATCGTCTGCGCCACCCCCACCGGCTCCACGGCGTACGCCTTCTCCGCCGGCGGGCCCGTGGTGTGGCCGGAGGTCGAGGCGCTGCTGATGGTGCCGATCTCCGCGCACGCGCTGTTCGCCAAGCCCCTGGTGACGTCGCCCGACTCCGTCCTGGCCGTCGAGGTGCTGCCGCACGTCCCGCCGGGCGTGCTGTGGTGCGACGGGCGGCGCACGGTCGAACTGCCGCCCGGCGCACGCGTGGAGGTGCGCCGCGGAGCCGTACCGGTCCGGCTGGCCCGCCTGCACCACGCCTCGTTCACGGACCGCCTGGTCGCCAAGTTCGCGCTGCCCGTCTCCGGGTGGCGCGGAGCACCGCACTAGCGGCGCACCGCACTGGCCGCGACCGCCGGCCCGGGACACGGGTGGGCGGGACTGTTCCCTCCATGGGTGGGGTGGCGTCGCACGGCGCCACCAAAACCTCGTATGGTCGTGCTCGTGTTGGAGGAGATGCGGATACGGTCACTCGGAGTGATTGACGACGCGGTCGTCGAGCTGTCGCCGGGGTTCACCGCCGTGACCGGTGAGACCGGTGCGGGCAAGACCATGGTGGTCACCAGTCTGGGACTGCTGCTGGGCGGACGCGCGGATCCCGCGCTGGTGCGGATCGGCGCCGGGAAGGCGGTCGTGGAGGGGCGGGTCACCGTACCCGCGGACGCCTCCGCCGCCGTACGGGCGGAGGAGGCCGGTGCCGAGCTCGACGACGGGGCGCTGCTGATCAGCCGTACCGTCTCGGCCGAGGGCCGCTCCCGGGCGCACCTGGGCGGGCGGAGCGTGCCGGTGGGCCTGCTCGCCGAACTCGCCGACGAACTGGTGGCCGTGCACGGGCAGACCGACCAGCAGGGGCTGCTCAAGCTGTCCCGGCAGCGGCAGGCCCTCGACCGGTACGCGGGCGACTCCGTCGCCGTGCCGCTCGCCAAGTACGCCGGGGCCTACCGCCGGCTCCGCGCCGTCACCGCGGAGCTGGACGAGATCACCACGCGCGCGCGTGAGCGGGCCCAGGAGGCCGACATGCTGCGCTACGGCCTCGACGAGATCGCCGGGGTCGAACCGCGGGCCGGGGAGGACACCGAGCTGGCCGAGGAGGCCGAGCGGCTCGGCCACGCCGAGGCGCTGTCGTCCGCCGCGACGGCCGCGCACGCCGCTCTCGCGGGTGATCCGGAGGACCCCGAGGGCATCGACGCGACCACGCTCGTCGCGGGCGCCCAGCGGGCCCTGGAGGCCGTGCGGTCGCACGATCCGGCGCTGGCCGCGCTCGCCGACCGCATCGGCGAGATCGGCATCCTGCTCGGTGACGTGGCCGGGGAGCTGGCGGGGTACGCCGACGACCTGGACGCCGATCCGCTGCGGCTGGCGGCGGTCGAGGAGCGGCGGGCCGCGCTCGGCGCGCTGACCCGCAAGTACGGCGAGTACGAGAAGGGCGTCGCCGCCGTGCTCACCTGGGCCGAACAGAGCGCCGCCCGGCTCACCGAGCTGGACGGCGACGACGAGCGGCTCGGCGAGCTGACCGCCGAGCGGGACGCGCTGCGCGCCGAACTGGGCGGCCTGGCCCAGGCGCTGACCGACGCCCGGACGGAGGCCGCGGAGCGGTTCGCCGCCGCCGTGACGGCCGAGCTGGCCTCGCTGGCCATGCCGCACGCGCGCGTGTCGTTCGACATCCGGCAGACCGAGGACCCCGAGGGCGTCGAGGTCGGCGGCCGTGCCGTCGCCTGCGGGCCGGCCGGTGCAGACGAGGTCGAACTGCTCCTCGCCCCGCACCCCGGCGCGCCGCCCCGGCCGATCGCCAAGGGTGCCTCCGGCGGTGAGCTGTCGCGCGTGATGCTGGCCGTCGAGGTCGTCTTCGCCGGGACGGATCCGGTGCCGACGTATCTGTTCGACGAGGTCGACGCGGGCGTCGGCGGCAAGGCGGCCGTGGAGATCGGCCGGCGCCTGGCCCGGCTGGCCAGGAGCGCCCAGGTCGTGGTGGTCACCCACCTGCCCCAGGTCGCCGCCTTCGCCGACCGGCAGTTGCTGGTGGAGAAGACCAACGACGGCTCGGTGACCCGGTCCGGCGTGAAGGTGCTGGAGGGCGAGGAACGGGTCCGGGAGCTGTCCCGGATGCTGGCCGGCCAGGAGGACTCGCAGACGGCGCGGGCGCACGCCGAGGAACTGCTCGCAGCGGCCCGGGCGGACCTGTAGGAGTGCGTAGGGTGGCGGGATGATCTCCCGGACCGCCGCCTCGTTCGCACTGGCCGCCTCGCTCACCCGGGCCGGTACCGCCGGCCTGCGGGCCCTCGCGCCCGGCGGCCGGGCGCGCTGGGAGCGGCGGAACCACGCGGGGCGCGTCGTCGGGCTGTACGCGGGGCCCGCATTGGCTGTGGCGGCGGCGGCCGGGGCCGCGCGGGTACGGCCGGCGGCCGGTCTTGCGGTGCTTGCGGCCGGGGTCTGCGGCGCCTACGACGACGTCGTCGGCGCGGTTGACGGGCGGCGCGGGTTCCGGGCGCATCTCGCCGCCCTGCGGGGCGGCGAGGTCACCAGCGGGGCGGTCAAGCTGTTCGGGATCTCGGCGGCCGGGCTGGCCGCCGGGGCGCTGCTGAAGCGGCGGCCGCTGGACAGGTTCCTCGCCGGGGTCGTGATCGCCGGGGCCGCGCACGCCGTCAACCTCCTGGACGTGCGCCCCGGCCGGGCCGCCGGCGCGGTGCTCGCGCTCGGGGCGCCCGGGCTGCTGCGCGGCGGCCCGGGAGCGGAGCTGGCGGCCGTCACCACGGGAGCTGCCGCGGCCGTGCTCCCCGAGGACCTCGGGGAGCGGGTGATGATCGGTGACACGGGGGCGCACGCCCTGGGCGCGGTCCTCGGCATCGCCGTCGTCGCGTGCAACGGGCGCGCCGGACTGGTCGCGCACGCCGCCGCGGTGGTGGCCGCGGCCGTCTGCGGAGAGAGGGCGAACACCCGTCAAATTCACTCGTGTGAGTGACGTAGTCCCCGGCTGCCGCCTGGTCTCGCACACTTCCGACACTCCGGCGGGACAAGAACACCCGTACGTGCTGGCATCCTTGGAACGGGAGCCCTGCGCCGAGCGGAGCGCGCGGTCGAGCACCTCGACTCGATACCTTCTGTACGTTTCCCCGTAACCTCCCGTACCCGTCCGACGCCGAACCAGGAGCCCCGGCCGCGTGAGCCCCGTGATCAGCCACGTATCGCACGGTCAGTCGACGCTGCGCACCGTGCAGGTGCTCGGCGGAGGCAGCGCCGGCAGCAGCGTGCACGTGCGCTCGCTGGCCGCGGGGCTGGTCGCCCGGGGCGTGCGGGTGACGGTGTGCGCCCCCGCGGAGGCCGACCGCGCCTACGCGTTCACCGGCGTCGGCGCCCAGCACGTGCACGTGCCGCGCAGCAGCGACCCGGTGTCCGTGGCCGCGCTGCGCACGGTCTGCGCGGACGCCGACCTGGTGCACGCGCACGGGCTGCACGCCTCCTTCCGCGCGGTGCTGGCGCTCAGCGGCCGCGGCACGCCCCTCGTGGTCACCTGGCACAACCACGAGCCCGCGGAAGGGGCCCGCGCGCATCTGCTGCGGCTGCTGGAGCGTCGTGTGGTCAGGGCCGCCACCGTCGTGCTCGGCACCACCTCCGAGCTCGTCGACCGGGCCCGGGGCCGGGGCGCGCGAGACGCCCGGCTCGCCGCGGTCGCGGTGCCCCGGCCGGTCGGCGGCTACGAGCACCCGGACCGTCCGCGTGCCAAGGTGCGCGCCGAACTCGGTGCCACCGACCGGCCGATGCTCATCTCGGTCGCCTCCCTGGATCCGGGCCGCGGCCATGAGCTGTTGCTGGACGCGGCCCGCGCCTGGCGCCTGCTGGAACCCGTGCCGCTGCTCGTCGTCGCGGGGGAGGGGCCGTTGCGTACGGAGCTTCAGCGGCGGATCGAGGACGAGGAGCTGCCGGTGCGGCTGCTCGGACGGCGCGACGACGTCGGGGAGTTGCTCGCCGCCGCCGACCTGGCGCTGCTGCCGAGGAGCTGGGAGGCCCGTTCCGTCCTCGCCCAGGAGGCGCTGCACGCGCGGGTGCCGCTCGTCGCGGCGCGGACCGGCGCCATCCCCGAACTCGTGGGCGACGCGGCCGAACTGGTACCGGACCAGGACCCGGAGGCGTTCACCGGAGCCGTCATACGGCTGCTGGACGACTGCGAACGCCGCGAGGAACTGCGCGACTTGGGAACCCGCCAGGCCGCCACCTGGCCCACCGAGGACGAGACGGTCGCCCAGGTGCTCAGCGTCTACGACGAGTTGACCCGCCCCCGGCCGCTGGCCTGACGCTCAGGGCGCGTGCCGGCGGGCCCGCAGGGCCAGGCTCAGGGCCAGGACCGTCTGCGGGTCGTCGAGGTCGGTGCCCAGCAACTCCCCGATCCGGGCGAGGCGGTTGTAGAGCGTCTGCCGGTTCAGGTGCAGTTCGCGCGCGGTCTCCGCCTTGCGGCCCGCGTGCGCCAGATAGGTCTGGAGAGTGGGCAGCAGCGGCGGCTTCGAGCGCCGGTCGTGGTCGCGCAGCGGGCCGATCGCGCGGTCCACGAAGGCCGCCAGGTCGGGGTGGTCGCGCAGCCGCCACAGCAGCAGGTCGATGTCGAGGCGGCGGGCGTCGTACCAGGGCAGGTCCGGCAGCCCCTGAGCCGCCGTCGCCGCCTCCGCCGCATGCCGCAGGCCCGCCGAGGCCGCCGCCCAGCCGCCCGCCACCCCGACGACCACCACCTCAGGTTGCCCGCCCGGCCGCCGCATCCCGGCCCGTTCCGCACCCGCCCGCAGGGCCGCCGCGACCCGGTCGGCGACAGTGGTCCGCTCCGCCTCCGAGCGCAGCCCGACCAGGAGCGGCACCCGGCCCTCGACCGGCCGCACACCCAGCAGCACCGGCACGCCCACCGAGGCCAGTTCCTCGGCGACCGCGCGGGCCAGCGCCGCCCAGCCCCCGCCGCCGGTGCCCGCGCTCGGCCGGGCGGTGCCCCCGGTGGACGCGAGCGCGTCACCGAGCCGCATCACCACGGGCAGCAGCGGGCTGTCGCCCGGCTTGAAGCCGAGGACGCGGGCCTGCGCGGGGGCGTCCTCGGCGGCGATGCGCCCCTCGGCGAGGTCGGTCAGGAAGTCGCCGCGGCCGCGCGCCGCCAGCTCCTCCTCCTGGCGGGCCTGCATCAGCACCACGGCCAGCAGTCCCGCCGCCCGCTCGGCGGCCATGCGGTGCACCGGGGCCAGCGGTGAGCGGACCGGCAGCAGCACCAGCCGGGCGCGCACCGAGCCGGTGCCGGGGCCGCCGCCGGGCACGTCGACGACGACCGAACCGGCCGGCGGGGCCGCGTCCTTGCGCTGGCCGCGCAGCCCCTCCCACACCTGAAGCGGATCGGCGCCCTCGGGGCCGGAGCCGGCCGCGTACAGCAGCTGCCCGTCCGAGGTCTCCAGGAACACCGGGTTGCCGCCGAAGTCGGCCAGGATGCCGAGCACCTGCGGCACCCCGCCGCCGCCGAGCAGTGCCTGGGTGCAGCGGAGGTGCACCTCCTCGGCCCGCTGGAGCAGCGCGTAGTGGCCGTTGACGATCTCCGTGTGGATCTCCTCGGTGACCGCCACGAACGGCACCTCGCGGTGCAGCTGGACGAGGGGGAGGCCGGCGGTCCGCGCGGTCTCGACGAGGGCGGCGGGCAGGCGGGTGAAGCGCGGGCCCAGCTCCACCACCAGGGCGGCGATGCCGCGGTCGGCGAGGGTGCGTACGAAGACCCGCTGGTCCGCGGGGCGGGTGCCGAGGCCGTAGCCGGTGGTCAGCAGGAGTTCGCCGCCCTTGAGGAGGGAGGCGATGTTGGGGACCTCGCCGGCGTGCACCCAGCGGACGGTGCGGGTCAGCTTGTCGGCGCCGGCGAGGACCTCGGGGAGGCCGCTGCGGAGGCCGGGCAGTTCGAGGGCGCGCCGGACGGTGATGCCGGTGCCCTCGGTGTCGAATCTGCGGTCCATGGAGCGGACGCTACCTCTGCCCGCGGTGCGGTGGCAGCGTCGGGTGGCCGGACCGGTCCGGCCTACCGTGAGCTGGGGTGATCGCCGGGCGGGCGGGCTCGCCCGCCCGGCTGCGGGTCAGCCTCCGTAGGCGCCGCTCGCCGTCAGGCGCAGGGCCGTGTCGATCAGCGGCACATGGCTGAAGGCCTGGGGGAAGTTGCCCACCTGGCGCTTGCGGCGCGGGTCCCACTCCTCGGCGAGGAGGCCCAGGTCGTTGCGGAGCGACAGGAGCTTCTCGAAGAGCTTGCGGGCCTCGTCGACGCGGCCGATCATCGCCAGGTCGTCGGCCATCCAGAAGGAGCAGGCGAGGAAGGCGCCCTCGTCGCCGGGCAGTCCGTCGACGCCCGCGTGGTCGCCGTCGGTGGGGTAGCGCAGGATGAACCCGTCCGTGGTGGACAGCTCGCGCTGGATGGCCTCGATGGTGCCGATGACCCGCTTGTCGTCCGGCGGCAGGAAGCCCATCTGCGGGATGAGCAGCAGGGACGCGTCCAGCTCCTGCGAGCCGTAGGACTGCGTGAAGGTGTTGCGCTCCTTGTCGTAGCCCTTCTCGCACACCTCGCGGTGGATGTCGTCGCGCAGCACCTTCCAGCGCTCCAGGGGGCCGTCGGCCTCCCCGGACTCGATGAGCTTGATGGTGCGGTCGACGGCGACCCACGCCATGACCTTGGAGTGCACGAAGTGGCGGCGCGGCCCGCGCACCTCCCAGATGCCCTCGTCCGGCTCCTGCCAGTGCTTCTCCAGGTACTGGATCAGCTTGAGCTGGAGCAGGGAGGCGTAGTCGTTGCGGGCCAGGCCGGTCATGTGGGCCAGGTGCAGCGCCTCGGTGACCTCGCCGTAGACGTCGAGCTGGAGCTGGTGCGCGGCGCCGTTGCCCACCCGGACCGGCGCGGAGTTCTCGTAGCCGGGCAGCCAGTCCAGCTCCGCCTCGCCGAGTTCGCGCTCGCCGGCGATGCCGTACATGATCTGGAGGTTGTCGGGGTCGCCGGCGACGGCCCGCAGCAGCCATTCGCGCCAGGCGCGGGCCTCCTCGCGGTAGCCGGTGCGCAGCAGCGAGGACAGGGTGATCGCCGCGTCCCGCAGCCAGGTGTAGCGGTAGTCCCAGTTGCGTACGCCGCCGATGTCCTCGGGCAGCGAGGTGGTGGGGGCCGCGACGATGCCTCCGGTCGGGGCGTAGGTCAGGGCCTTGAGCGTGATCAGGCTGCGGACCACGGCCTCGCGGTAGGGGCCGTGGTACGTACAGTGCCCGACCCACTCGCGCCAGAACTCCTCGGTCGCCTCCAGCGACTGCTCCGGCTCCGGCAGCGGCGGCGGCTCCTTGTGCGAGGCCTGCCAGGAGATCGTGAACGCGATCCGGTCACCGGGAGCGACGGTGAAGTCCGCGTACGTGGTCAGTGACTCCCCGTAGGTCTTCGCCGATGTGTCGAACCACACGGAGTCCGGGCCCGCCACCGCGACCGTGCGGCCCTCGTGCCGGTGCACCCACGGCACGATCCGGCCGTAGGAGAAGCGCATGCGCAGTGTCGAGCGCATCGGCACCCGGCCGCTGACGCCCTCCACGATGCGGATCACCTGCGGGGCCCCGTCACGCGGGGGCATGAAATCGGTCACGCGGACGGTGCCGCGGGGGGTGTCCCACTCGGATTCGAGGATCAGCGAGTCGCCGCGGTAGCTGCGCCGGGCCGCGGTGGGCGGCCGGCTGCCGTCCGCGAACGCCGGGCCGATCCGCCAGAAACCGTGTTCCTCGGTACCCAGCAGGCCGGCGAAGATGGCATGGGAATCGAAGCGGGGCAGGCACAGCCAGTCGACTGTCCCGTCCCGGCAGACCAGGGCAGCGGTCTGCATGTCTCCGATGAGTGCGTAGTCTTCGATGCGCCCGGCCACGTGCAACTCCAGTCGAACGGCCACGTCACACCCCACGAAGGGGCTGTCGCTTAGTGCGGTCAAGGGGTGGTTGTTAAAGCGTCGTCGAGCGGTGGGGAGACCGCCGGTCGGCCGCGGGGGCAGAACGACAACCCTTGCTCAACGAACTGACGAGCTCTAGTTGTTCCGGGTCTACGGGCGGGGGTGGTGCCGTGTTGCCGGCCGGGCTCCTCAGCGAGTGTCCGAGCAGGATACGACGCACGTAGATGATCTGCGTGCCGCTCCGGGCAACCCGGGTGCGCCGAACGAGTGAGCCATGGGTGAGGGACCTGTGAGTGGTACGCGCACGTGTCGGAGCGTGCGCGGAGCGTGGCCGGGAGCCATGCCCGTCAGGCGCTGATACCCTGGTAGCCCGTGGACCGGTGGGCTCGAAACCCCCGAACCGCAGCGACGGCGCCTCAGCCGGAACATCCGGGTTCCCCGGACCGGCCAGCCGTACCGCACGACCAACCGCGACCACGGGAGCCCCCTCTTGGCCATGCCGCCCGCTGCTTTCCGAAGCAGCACAGCCACGACGACCAAGCACATCTTCGTCACCGGGGGTGTCGCCTCCTCGCTCGGCAAGGGCCTCACCGCCTCCAGCCTGGGCATGCTGCTGAAGGCCCGCGGCCTGCGCGTGGTGATGCAGAAGCTGGACCCCTACCTCAACGTGGACCCGGGCACGATGAACCCCTTCCAGCACGGTGAGGTGTTCGTCACCAACGACGGCGCCGAGACCGACCTGGACATCGGCCACTACGAGCGCTTCCTCGACCGCGACCTGGACGGCTCGGCCAACGTCACCACCGGCCAGGTCTACTCCACGGTCATCGCCAAGGAGCGGCGCGGCGAGTACCTGGGCGACACGGTGCAGGTCATCCCGCACATCACCAACGAGATCAAGCACCGCATCCGGCGCATGGCCACCGACGAGGTGGACGTCGTCATCACCGAGGTCGGCGGCACGGTCGGCGACATCGAGTCGCTGCCGTTCCTGGAGACCGTCCGCCAGGTCCGCCACGAGGTGGGCCGGGACAACGTCTTCGTCGTGCACATCTCGCTGCTGCCCTACATCGGCCCGTCCGGTGAGCTCAAGACCAAGCCGACCCAGCACTCCGTCGCCGCGCTGCGCAACATCGGCATCCAGCCGGACGCGATCGTGCTGCGCTGCGACCGTGAGGTGCCCACCGCGATCAAGCGCAAGATCTCCCTGATGTGCGACGTCGACGAAGCGGCCGTGGTCGCCTGCCCCGACGCCCGGTCGATCTACGACATCCCGAAGGTCGTGCACGCCGAGGGCCTGGACGCCTACGTCGTGCGCAAGCTGGACCTGCCCTTCCGCGACGTGGACTGGACGACCTGGGACGACCTGCTGGACCGCGTCCACAACCCCGACCACGAGATCACCCTGGCCCTGGTCGGCAAGTACATCGACCTGCCCGACGCCTATCTGTCGGTGACCGAGGCGCTGCGCGCCGGCGGCTTCGCCAACAAGGCCCGGGTCAAGATCAAGTGGGTCACCTCCGACGACTGCAAGACCGCGGCCGGCGCCGAGCAGCAGCTCGCCGACGTCGACGGCATCTGCATCCCGGGCGGCTTCGGCGACCGCGGCGTGCTCGGCAAGGTCGGCGCCATCCGCTACGCCCGCGAGAACGGCATCCCGCTGCTGGGCCTGTGCCTGGGCCTGCAGTGCATCGTGATCGAGGCCGCCCGGAACCTGGCCGGCATCGCGGACGCCAACTCCACCGAGTTCGACCCGGCCACCGGTCACCCGGTGATCTCCACCATGGCAGAGCAGCTCGACATCGTGGCCGGCGAGGGCGACATGGGCGGCACCATGCGGCTCGGCATGTACCCGGCCAAGCTGGCCGAGGGCTCGATCGTGCGCGAGGTCCACGACGGCAAGGAGTACGTCGAGGAGCGCCACCGCCACCGCTACGAGGTGAACAACGCCTACCGCGCGGAGCTGGAGAAGAAGGCGGGCATCGTCTTCTCCGGCACCTCCCCGGACGGCAAGCTCGTCGAGTACGTGGAGTACCCGCGCGAAGTCCACCCCTACCTGGTCGCCACCCAGGCGCACCCGGAGCTGCGCTCGCGCCCCACGCGCCCGCACCCGCTGTTCGTCGGCCTGGTGAAGGCCGCCGTCGAGCGGAAGATCTCCAAGTAGCACGCCCGGTTGTACGGTTGCGGGGGTGCGTGCCGTCGAAGGCGCGCACCCCCGTTCTGTTTGCGCACGTCGGAAAGGGCAGGGCATGACGATCAAGGACATCCCGGAGGAGTGGGAGATCCGGGCCACCAAGACCCCGTTCGTCGGCGGCAAGACCTCCGTCCGCACCGACGACGTGGTCATGCCCGACGGCTCCGTGGTCACCCGCGACTACCAGGTGCACCCGGGCTCCGTGGCCGTCCTCGCTCTCGACGAGGAGGACCGGGTGCTGCTGATCCGCCAGTACCGCCACCCGGTGCGGCAGCGGCTGTGGGAGATCCCGGCGGGCCTGCTCGACGTGCCCGGCGAGAACCCGCTGCACGCCGCCCAGCGCGAGCTGTACGAGGAGGCCCACGTCAAGGCCGAGGACTGGCGGGTGCTGACCGACGTCTACACCACCCCCGGCGGCTGCGACGAGTCCGTGCGGATCTTCCTCGCCCGGGGCCTGTCCGAGGCGGTCGGCGAGCGCTTCGCGGCGGAGCACGAGGAGACCGACATGGAGCACGCGCGGATGCCGGTGGACGAACTGGTGCGGGGCGTGCTCGCGGGCGAACTGCACAACAACTGCCTGGTGGTGGGCGTCCTGTCGCTGGTCGCCGCGCGCCGGGGCGACGGACTGGACGCGCTGCGCCCGGCCGAGGCGCCCTGGCCGGCGCGCCCCTTCGCGTCCTGAACGCACCACCGATCCCCGCGGTGTGACCATCGCCTGATCCGATCGGGCGACGTGTCCGCCGTGCTCCGCACAGTACGTCGCAGAGCGTGAACTAGGCTCTGGAAGCGCCCGGCCCGGAGTCCCGGCGGGCTTGCACGTGCGGTGGGACGGGAGTGTGGCCCGTGACGGATCAGGCGGTGGACGCAGGCGGCGTGGACCTGTCCGGCGGGGATCCCTTCCCCGCTGCCGCGAAAAGTCTTTTCCTGGGCCGTGCAAGGGAGTTGAAGGAGCTACGGGCCGACATCGAGCGGACCGGCCTCGACACCCTGGCCGGCCGCAAGGCACCTCGCGCGCGCGTCCTGCTGATCGCGGGCAGGCCCGGCTCCGGCCGTACGGCACTCGCCGAGGAACTGGTGGAGCAGGTCGCGCAGCGTTACCCCGGCGGTGTGCTGCGCGCCAGGCTCACCGAGCCCGACGGCACCCCCGTGCCGGTCGAGGCCCTCGCCCGCGACCTGCTCACCGTCCTCGGTCTGCCGACCCCGCCCGGCGCCGCCGAGGACGACCTGACCGGGATCCTGCGCACCGCGCTCGCCGAGCGCCGGGCACTGCTCCTGCTCGACGACGCGGCCGGCGCGGACCAGGTCGACGCGCTGCTGCCGGAGAACGCCGACTGCCTCCTCGTCGCCGTCTCCCGAGGTCCGCTCACCGGGATCGCCGACGTCCGCCCGTGCACCCTGGGCGGCCTGGACACCAAGTCCGGTGTGGAACTGCTGGCGCAACGCATCGACCCGGTGCGCATCACCGTCGACCCGCGGGCCGCCGAGAGCCTCGTCGAGGTCTGCCAGGGCCAGCCCGCCGCCCTGGCCCTGGCCGGCGGCTGGCTCGCCGCCCACCCCCAGGCGGCCGTCGCCGACCTCGCCAAGCAGCTGCGCGCCGACCCCGACGACGGTTCCGCCCTCGGCCGGGTGCTGCGGTTCGTGCACGGCACCCTGTCCGGTACGGCCGCCCGGCTGCTGCGGCTGCTCTCCCTCGCCCCGGCCGGTGACGTCGACCCGCAGACCGCCTCGGCGCTCGCCGGCTGCTCGGTCGAGGCCGCCCGCGGTCTCCTCGACGACTTCGCCGACCTCGGGGTGCTGCGCGCCGTCCCCTCGTCGCTGCCGTGCTACGAGGTCCCCGGCTGCCTGCACCCGCTGCTGGCGGAGCTCGCCGAGCGCCAGGACCGCCCCGCCGAGCTGCGGCTCGCCCGGGCCCGGATGCTGGAGCGGACCGTGCGGCTGCTCCAGTCCTGCCGGGCGATCACCGAGACCGACAGCCCCGAGACCAGGGAGAAGGTCAAGAGCCTGCCCGCCGGGCTGCGCTTCGCCACGCCGCGGGCCGCCGAGAGGTGGCTGCGCGCCCGCAGGCCCGCCCTGCTCGCCGCGGCCCGGCTCGCCGTCGCCGACGGCGAGCTGGACACCCTGGCCCGCCGTCTGATGTCCCAGCTCGTGCGGGCCATGGTGGCGCACATCGGCACCCAGGCCGCGGCCGCCGACCTCTACGGCATCCACCGGCTCGTCCTGGACGTGGCCGAGCGGCGCGGACTGCCCCGGGAGAAGGCCGCCGCCCTGCTGAACCTCGCCGACCTGGACGCCCGCACCGGGCGCACGGCCGCGGCACTGGTCCGCTACCGGGCCGCGCTGGACGCAGGACGGGAGGCCGAGGACCCGTACGCCATCAGCCGCGCCATGGAATCCGTAGGCAGCTCCCACCAGGAGCTCGGGGACTACGACCGGGCCGCCGACTGGTTCGGCCGGGCCCTGGCGCAGCGGCTGGCGCGCGAGGAGCGCGAGGACGCCGCCCGGCTCTACGGCCGCATCGCCGCCGCGCACACCTACACGGGCCGCTACGGCGAGGCGCTGCGCAACTGGCGGGCCGCCGCCGCCGTGCACCGCAAGAGCGGCGATGTCGCCGCCCACGCGCGGGCGTTGAGCGAGCTGGCGCGCGTCCAGGAGTACGCCGGGCGGCCCGAGGAGTGCCTGCGCACCTGCCAGGAGGCGGTCGAGTGGGCCCGCCGCGCCGAGGACGTGCGGCTCCAGGCGGCGCTCCAGTTGCGGCTCGCCGACTCGCTGGAGCGGCTGGGCGACGCGAGCACGGCGGCCCTGCACCGCCGGGCGGCCCGGCGACTGCTCGACGCCGAAGTCGAAGAGGTCCCTGCGGCCGAGGAGGGCGGCCCGGAGGGCCCCTTGACGGAAGAAGGCGCCAATGCCTGCGAAATCCGCAGTGCATCCACTGAAGATTGATGCAATGAAAGGCTAGACAGAGGGAAAGCCTTCATTAGACTGGTTCTGCCGCTCGTTCTCCTGCGGTGTCGCCTGGTATGCCTTCGCATGCCGGAATACGTCTGCAATTGCCCCACATTCTCTGAGCCAAGGACCGTGATCGACGTGAAGGTCGGCATCCCCCGCGAAGTCAAGAACAACGAGTTCCGGGTGGCCATCACCCCCGCAGGCGTGCACGAGCTCGTGCGTAACGGCCACCAGGTCGTCGTCGAGCGGAACGCGGGTGTCGGCTCCTCGATCCCGGACGAGGAGTACGTGGCCGCCGGTGCGCAGATCCTCGAGACCGCGGACGAGGTCTGGGCCGCCGCCGACATGGTGCTGAAGGTCAAGGAGCCCATCGCCGAGGAGTACCACCGCCTCCGCAAGGACCAGATCCTCTTCACCTACCTGCACCTGGCCGCCTCCAAGGAGTGCACGGACGCCCTGCTGGAGTCCGGCACCACGGCGATCGCCTACGAGACCGTCGAGCTCCCCAACCGCGCGCTGCCGCTGCTCGCCCCGATGTCCGAGGTCGCGGGCCGCCTCGCGCCGCAGGTCGGCGCCTACCACCTGATGCGCGCCGCGGGCGGCCGCGGTGTGCTGCCGGGCGGCGTCCCGGGCGTGCCCGCCGGTGAGGCGGTCGTCATCGGCGGTGGCGTCTCCGGCTGGAACGCCGCGCAGATCGCCATCGGTCTGGGCTTCCACGTGACCCTGCTCGACAAGGACATCAACAAGCTCAAGGAGGCGGACCGGATCTTCGGCACGAAGATCAAGACCGTCGTCTCCAACGCCTTCGAGCTGGAGAAGGCCTGCCTGGAGGCCGACCTCGTCGTCGGCGCCGTGCTCGTCCCGGGCGCCAAGGCCCCGAAGCTGGTCAGCAACGAGCTGGTGTCCCGGATGAAGGCCGGGAGTGTCCTTGTCGACATCGCGATCGACCAGGGCGGCTGCTTCGAGGACTCCCACCCGACCACGCACGCCGACCCGACCTTCAGGGTCCACGAGTCGGTGTTCTACTGCGTCGCCAACATGCCGGGCGCGGTGCCCAACACCTCGACCTACGCGCTGACCAACGCCACGCTGCCGTACATCGTCGAACTCGCCAACCGCGGCTGGGTCGAGGCGCTGCGCCGTGACGCGGCGCTGGCCAAGGGCCTCAACACCCACGAGGGCAAGGTCGTTTACCGCGAGGTCGCGGAGGCCCACGGCCTGGAGCACGTCGCGCTGGAGTCCCTGCTCGGCTGAGCGGGTCGCCAAGTCGCCAAGGCATGAAAGGCGATACGTCAACTCGTGTCGTCAACCTCGCACGGCCGGCCGGACCTTGTCCCACAAGGTCCGGCCGGATGTGTGTATGGTCACTTCGCCGCACTCGGTCAACTCGCCTCGAACGCAACCATTCGACCGATTCACGCACCGGTGAAACCTGCCGTGCGACGCTCGTACGCCCTTGACAGAGGGATGTTCCATTACCGACACATCGGGCCGGGTCCGGCGGATTGTGTTGCTGCGGACCGCCGACACGCCATAGAGTCGCCAAACGTCGGCATGGTGCCACGCTGACCTGTCTAGAAGTCCCCTGGTCGCCAAGGAGGTAAGACGACTTGTGAATGAGTCGACATTTTCTCCCGGGGGTGGTCAACCAGGAATGCCTGCGCCGGGCCAGGGCCCCACGCGGCTCGAGGCTGTCGGCTCCGTCGCTGTGCGCACCTTCGCAGCCCACCAGAGTCACCGGACAACAGGAGTGACTCAGCCAGCACCCCCAAGCATGGATGGCCATCACGTGAACGCCATGGCCGGCGACGGAAGTGGCGCGCCCCACAACCACTTCGCCGACTACGACGAACTGCCCGACGGGCACTTCTACGACCCCGACGCCGAGTACGAGCCCGACCCCGAGTACGCGGCCACGCTCGCGCCCGACGCGGCCCGCCAGCGCCGTGAGCGCATCGGCCCGACCGGACGCCCGCTGCCGTACTTCCCGATCCCGGGTCCGCTGACCGACCACGGCCCCGCGAAGATCATCGCGATGTGCAACCAGAAGGGCGGCGTCGGCAAGACCACGTCGACCATCAACCTGGGTGCCGCGCTCGCGGAGTACGGCCGCCGTGTCCTGCTCGTGGACTTCGACCCGCAGGGCGCGCTGTCGGTGGGTCTCGGCGTCAACCCCATGGAGCTCGACCTCACCGTCTACAACCTGCTCATGGAGCGGGGCATGTCCGCGGACGAGGTCCTGCTGAAGACGGCGGTCCCCAACATGGACCTGCTGCCCAGCAACATCGACCTGTCGGCCGCCGAGGTCCAGCTGGTGAGCGAGGTCGCGCGCGAGTCGACGCTCCAGCGCGCCCTGAAGCCGCTGATGGACGACTACGACTACATCGTCATCGACTGCCAGCCCTCGCTCGGCCTGCTCACCGTCAACGCCCTCACGGCCGCGCACAAGGTGATCGTGCCGCTGGAGTGCGAGTTCTTCGCGCTGCGCGGTGTGGCCCTGCTGACCGAGACCATCGAGAAGGTCCAGGAGCGCCTCAACCCGGAGCTGGAACTCGACGGGATCCTGGCCACGATGTACGACTCGCGCACCGTGCACAGCCGCGAGGTGCTGGCACGTGTCGTCGAGGCGTTCGACGACCACGTGTACCACACGGTCATCGGACGCACGGTCCGCTTCCCGGAGACCACGGTCGCCGGTGAGCCGATCACCACGTACGCCTCCAACTCCGTCGGTGCCGCCGCCTACCGCCAGCTCGCCAGGGAGGTGCTCGCCCGGTGTCACGCCGAGTGAGTCTGCCGGGGGCCGACGAACTGTTCCGTACGACAGGGGGAATGGCGCTCCAGCCGTCCACTCCCCGACGCCAGGCAGGCGGCGAGGCCCGGGTGCCCGCCCCCGCGGGCGAGAGCGACCCGACCGCCGCGGCCGAGGACGCGCCGCAGTCGGTGCCCGCGCAGGGCGGCGACGGCGAGGGCGCGGAGCACGTGGCGGTGGAGGCGGGGCCGACGGACACGGGCGAGTCCCGCAGCCGGTCCACGACCGCGGAGCGCCCCGCGCGGCGTTCGGCGGCGCCGCAGGAAGGTTCTGCCCCCTCGGCCGAGCAGCCGCGCAAGCGGGGCCGCAGCGCGGCACGCCGGCCGAGCGGCCGCGAACGGCACGACGAGAAGATCACCGTGTACGTGTCCGCCGAGGAGCTCATGGACCTCGAACACGCCCGTCTGGTGCTCCGCGGTGAGCACGGACTCGCCGTGGACCGGGGGCGCATCGTCCGCGAGGCGGTCGCCGTGGTGCTGGCCGACCTGGAGGCCCGGGGCGAGGCAAGCATCCTGGTACGGCGGCTGCGCGGGCGTTAGCCGTCCGGGCGGGCCGTAGGCGGTAGCCTGCGACGGCCATGACCTCGAACGACGCTCCCACCCCCACCGGCCGACGGCGCGCCCTGGGCCGCGGCCCGGGAACGGCGACCGCCTCCCCGGCCCACCCCTCCGCACCGCCGCCGCCCCAGGACGAGCGTCCCGAACCGCCGGACGCGCCCGCGGCACCCCCGCCCGCACCCGGGGCCGCCGAGGAGCCTGTCGAGCCTTCGGCCGAACTCCCCGCGGACGCCCCGGCGGGGCCGGCCACCGGGCAGCCCGCCGAGCCGGAGGCCGACGACGGGGTGTTCAAGGTCCGGCTGGCGAACTTCGAGGGGCCGTTCGACCTGCTCCTGCAGCTCATCTCGAAGCACAGGCTCGATGTCACCGAGGTGGCCCTGTCCAAGGTCACCGACGAGTTCATGGCGCACATCCGGGCCATGGGGCCCGACTGGGACCTGGACCAGACGACCGAGTTCCTGGTCGTGGCCGCCACCCTGCTCGACCTCAAGGCGGCCCGGCTGCTGCCCGCCGCCGAGGTGGAGGACGAGGCCGACCTCGCCCTGCTGGAGGCCAGGGACCTGCTGTTCGCACGGCTGCTCCAGTACCGCGCGTACAAGCAGATCGCCGACATCTTCAGCCGGCGGCTGGACCAGGAGGGCCGGCGCCACCCCCGCACCGTGGGGCTGGAACCCCACCACGCCGAGCTGCTGCCCGAGGTCGTCATCAGCATCGGCGCGGCCCGCTTCGCCGAACTCGCCGTCAAGGCGATGCAGCCCAGGCCCGAGCCGCAGGTGTACGTCGACCACATTCACGCGCCGCTGGTCAGCGTGCGGGAGCAGGCCGGGATCGTGATCGCGCGGCTGCGGGAGCTCGGTCAGGCCGGCTTCCGTGAGCTGGTGGCGGACACCGACGACACGCTCACCGTCGTGGCCCGCTTCCTCGCCCTGCTCGAGCTGTACCGCGAGAAGGCCGTGGCCCTGGACCAGGAGACCGCGCTCGGCGAGCTGACCGTGCGCTGGACCGGCGGCGACGGGGAGGAGACGCCCAGGGTGACGGACGAGTTCGACCGTCCGCCCGAGGCGCCGGAGGAGTCCGAGGAGCCCAAGGAGGAGATGAAGGCGTGAGCGAGGAGACCACCGAACCGTCCGCGGGCCCGGCGACCGTCGCCGGCCTCGACCTGAAGCCCGCCCTGGAGGCCGTCCTCATGGTCGTGGACGAGCCCGCGACCGAGGAGCACCTGGCGAAGATCCTCCAGCGGCCCCGCCGGCAGATCGCGGACGCGCTGCGCGAACTGGCCGACGAGTACACCGTCCAGGGGCGCGGCTTCGAGCTGCGGCTGATCGCCGGCGGCTGGCGCTTCTACACCCGCCCCGAGTACGCGGCCGCCGTCGAGGGCTTCGTCCTCGACGGCCAGCAGGCCCGGCTCACCCAGGCCGCCCTGGAGACCCTCGCCGTGGTCGCCTACCGCCAGCCGGTCAGCCGCAGCCGCGTCTCGGCCGTCCGCGGAGTCAACTGCGACGGCGTCATGCGCACCCTGCTCCAGCGCGGTCTGGTCGAGGAGGCGGGCGCGGAACCCGAAACAGGTGCGATCCTGTACAGGACGACGAACTACTTCCTGGAGCGGATGGGCCTGCGCGGTCTGGACGAACTCCCGGAGCTCGCGCCCTTCCTCCCGGAGGCGGAGGCGATCGAGGCCGAGACCCAGGAGGGCGTACCGTCGTTCGACCCGGACGCTCCCGATGACGCGCCGGGCGCAGACGGCGACCACACGACGAAGACGACGACGGAACTTTGATGCGAAGCAGCGGCAGCGGCAGGAACGGCGGGCGCGGCGACTACCGCGGTGCCGGCGACAACAGGGACGAGCGGCAGGGGCAGGGCCGCCCCCGCAAGCCCCGACCCGAGGAGCGCCGCTACGACGTCGGCCCCGGCGCGACGAAGGACGGCCCGAAGGCCGGGCGGGGCGGATCCGCGCGCGGCGGCGCCAAGGGCGGCCCCAGGCAGGCCCAGCAGGGCGGCCGTACGGCTCCGGCCCGCTCCCGCGAGTACGAGACGCGGATGGAGGAGCGCAACCGCGACCGGTACGCCGGCAAGAAGGACGTCAAGCTGCCCAAGACGTTCCCGGGTGCCGAGCAGGAGGGCGAGCGGCTGCAGAAGGTGCTCGCCCGCGCGGGGTACGGTTCGCGGCGCGCCTGCGAGGAGCTGATCGAGCAGGCCCGGGTCGAGGTCAACGGCGAGATCGTCCTGGAGCAGGGCCGCCGGGTCGACCCGGAGAAGGACGAGGTCAAGGTCGACGGACTGACCGTGGCCACGCAGTCGTACCAGTTCTTCTCGCTGAACAAGCCCGCCGGTGTGGTCTCCACCATGGAGGACCCGGAGGGCCGTCAGTGCCTCGGTGACTACGTCACCAACCGTGAGACGCGCCTCTTCCACGTCGGCCGGCTCGACACCGAGACCGAGGGCGTGATCCTGCTCACCAACCACGGCGAGCTGGCGCACCGGCTGACCCACCCGAAGTACGGCGTGCGCAAGACCTATCTCGCGCACATCGTCGGCCCCATCCCGCGGGACCTGGGCAAGAAGCTCAAGGACGGCATCCAGCTGGACGACGGCTACGCGCGCGCGGACCACTTCCGGGTGGTCGAGCAGACCGGCAAGAACTACCTCGTGGAGGTCACCCTCCACGAGGGCCGCAAGCACATCGTGCGCCGGATGCTGGCCGAGGCGGGCTTCCCGGTCGACAAGCTGGTCCGTACCGGCTTCGGACCCATCACGCTGGGCGACCAGAAGTCCGGCTGGCTCCGCCGCCTGTCGAACACCGAGGTCGGCATGCTGATGAACGAGGTCGACCTCTAGACCCTTCGGGTCTTCACGGCCCTCGAGGCCCCGGACGGCTCGGCCGCCGTCCCGGCAGGCCGACGCGTGGCGGACACGGCGCAGAAAGTCCGCCACGCGTCGGTGATCGGGCTCCGCGGAAAACTCCGCGGAAGGCGGGGAGCGGGTGCGACGAACACGTGCCCGGGACGGGCCGTCACACCAGGTGGACGGAGTTTCCCTCGATCTTGATCTGCTTGGTGGGGAGCGGGGAGATCGCCGGGCCGTGGGCCACCGAGCCGTCGGCGACCCGGAACCTGCTGCCGTGGCACGGGCAGTCGATCGTGCCGGCGGCGACCCTGTTCACCGTGCAGCCCTGGTGCGTGCAGATCGCCGAGAAGGCCTTGAACTCGCCCTTCTTCGGCTGGGTGACCACGACCTTCTGCTCCGCGAAGACCTTGCCCCCGCCCACCGGGATGTCCGCCGTGCTCGCCAGCTCGGGCCCGGCGGCGGTTCCCTCCCCGGTCCGGGTGGTCGTCGGCGGGTGGGACGTCTCAGAGGTGGGCGACGCCTCCGAGGGGGAGGTCTTCTCGGGGGGAGACGTCGTTTCCGTGGCGGGTGAGGCCTCCGACTTGCCGCCGGCGGTGGTGCCGCAGCCCGCCGCCACGAGCGCCACCGCACTCGTGGCGAGCACCGCGCGCCGCGTAGAGCCCTGGGTCATGTCATCACTCCGGGGGGTTCCGGGGGAGGGGAAGAGCTCCGAGCGGAGCAGCAGCATTTTCGCACCGAACACCATGAAGTCGAAGCAAATCGGGGCAGTACTCGATAAACCACCCGTTTCCCCCGTCGTCTCAGCGGGCGGGCGCCGCCCACCCGTCCCATGCGGTCTGACTAGGCTGGATGCCCGAGACCCGATTCACCTCAGCAAGGAGCAGAGCCGTGGCGGTACGAGCGGTCCGGGGAGCCGTCCAACTCGAACGGGACGAGGCCGGCCACATGGACGAGCAGGTGGGGGCGCTGCTCACCGCCGTTCTGGAGAGGAACGGCCTGACCGCCGACGACCTGATCAGCATCTGGTTCACGGCCACCCCCGATCTGCACAGCGACTTCCCGGCCGCCGCGGCCCGCAAGCTCGGCATCGTCGACGTACCGCTGATCTGCGCCCAGGAACTGGACATCGCGGGCGCCCTGCCCCGCGTGGTCCGCGTCCTCGCGCACATCGAGTCCGACCGGCCGCGCGCCGAGATCGCGCACGTCTACCTCGGTGCGGCGGCCGCCCTGCGCAAGGACATCGCCCAGTGAGAAACGCACTCGTCATCGGTACCGGGCTGATCGGCACCTCCGCCGCCCTGGCCCTCGCCCGGCGCGGGGTGGTCGTGCACCTCGTCGATCACGACCCGGAGCAGGCCCGCACGGCGGCGGCGCTCGGCGCCGGCACGGACGCGGCCCCGGACGGCCCGGTCGACCTCGCCGTCGTCGCCGCGCCGCCCGCGCACGTGGCGGGAGTGCTCGCGGACGCCATGCGCCGGGGCGCGGCCCGCGGCTACCTGGACGTGGCCAGCGTCAAGGGCGGCCCGCGCCGCGAGCTGGAGTCGATGGGCCTCGACCTGTCCGGCTACATCGGCACGCACCCCATGTCGGGCCGCGAGAAGTCGGGTCCGCTGGCGGCGACCGCCGACCTCTTCGAGGGCCGCCCCTGGGTGCTCACCCCCACCCGGGGCACCGACACCGAGGTCCTCAACCTCGCCCTTGAGCTCGTCTCGCACTGCCGGGCGGTCCCGGTCGTCATGGACGCCGACGCCCACGACCGTGCCGTGGCCCTCGTCTCCCACATGCCCCACCTGGTCTCCAGCCTGGTCGCCGCGCGCCTGAAGAACGCGGAGGAGACGGCCGTACGGCTGTGCGGGCAGGGCATCAGGGACGTGACCCGGATCGCGGCCTCCGACCCGGGGATGTGGATCGACATCCTCTCCGCCAACCCGGGACCGGTCGCCGACCTGCTCTCCGACATCTCCCTCGACCTGGAGGAGGCCGTGCAGGCCCTGCGCGCCCTCCAGTCCTCCGACGAGGCCAAGCGCCGCGAGGGCGCCGCCGGTATCGAGGACGTGCTGCGGCGGGGCAACGCGGGCCAGGTCAGGGTCCCCGGCAAGCACGGGTCCGCGCCGCGGGTGTACGAGATCGTCGCGGTCCTCATCGACGACCAGCCGGGACAGCTGGCCCGCATCTTCGCGGACGCGGGGCTGGCCGGGGTCAACATCGAGGACGTGCGCATCGAGCACGCCACCGGGCAGCAGGCCGGTCTGGTGCAGCTCATGGTCGAGCCGAAGGCGGCGTCGGTCCTCGCCTCGGCCCTGCGGGAGCGGGGCTGGTCCATCCGCCAGTAAGAGGGCGTCCGGGAAGCCAGTAACCTTGTGCGGGGCGCCCTCGCGTCCCGCACACCACCCACCACCCTTCACCAGGAAGGTGCTCCGCTGTGGAAATCGGCGCCGCCCGGACCGCCCTGCCCGTGATCGTCGCCATCGACGGCCCCTCCGGCACGGGCAAGTCGAGCACATCGAAGGCCGTGGCCACGCAGCTCGGTCTGAGCTACCTGGACACCGGCGCCCAGTACCGGGCGATCACCTGGTGGATGGTGACCAACGGGATCGACATAGAGGACCCCACCGCGATCGCGGCGGTGGCCGGCAAGCCCGAGATCGTCTCCGGCATGGACCCCGCCCACCCGACGATCACCGTCGACGGCGTGGACGTGGCCGGTCCGATCCGCACCCAGGAGGTCACCGCCAAGGTCAGCGCGGTCAGCGCCGTACCGGAGGTGCGGAGCCGGATCACCGAGCTCCAGCGCTCGCTGGCCACGTCCGCCGAGACCGGGATCGTCGTCGAGGGCCGTGACATCGGCACCACCGTGCTGCCCGACGCGGACCTGAAGATCTTCCTCACCGCCTCCCCCGAGGCCCGCGCCGCCCGGCGCAGCGGCGAGCTCAAGGGCGTCGACGTCCACGCCACCCGCGAGGCCCTGATCAAGCGGGACGCGGCCGACTCCAGCCGCAAGACCTCCCCGCTGGCCAAGGCCGGCGACGCGGTCGAGGTGGACACCACCGAGCTGACACTGGCACAGGTCGTCGAGTGCGTGGTCACCCTCGTCGAGGAGAAGCGGGCCGCGAAGTGAGCCGTCCGCCGGAGCCCGCGGCGGGCCCTCCGTCGGAGCGCGGCGCGGACGTCGGCCGGCGGATCGGCGTCGGGCTGATGTACGGGCTGTGGCGCCCGCGGGTGCTGGGTGCCTGGAAGGTGCCCGCCACCGGCCCGGTGATCCTCGCGGTCAACCACGCGCACAACGTCGACGGCCCGATGGTCATGGGCGTGGCACCCCGGCCGGTGCACTTCCTGATCAAGAAGGAGGCGTTCGTCGGCCCGCTCGGCTCCTTCCTGACCGGCATCGGCCAGCTCCAGGTGGACCGGCACTCCGCGGACCGTTCGGCGATCACGCGGGCGCTCGGCGTCCTGAAGCAGGGCGGCGTCCTCGGGATCTTCCCCGAGGGCACCCGGGGCGACGGCGACTTCGCCTCGCTGCGGGCCGGGCTCGCCTACTTCGCGGTCCGCAGCGGCGCCCCGATCGTCCCGGTGGCCGTGCTGGGAAGTTCCGAGCGGCGCGGACGGTTGATAAAGGGACTGCCTCCGCTGCGCCACCGGGTCGACGTCGTCTTCGGCGAACCGTTCGAAGCCGGCGACGACGGCGGACGGCGTACGCGACGGGCCCTGGACGAGGCCACCGAGCGCATCCAGAAGCAGCTCACCGACCACCTGGAAAACGCCAGGCGCCTGACCGGGCGCCAGAGCGACACTTGAGTAGTGGCTCACCGCGAACCGGCGGTGGTTCACCGATCACCACGATGAACGACGAGGTACGGACTTCATGAACGACGACATCCAGCCCGACGGCTCGGCAGAGCACGAGTACGAGCACGGGGCGCTCGGCGACGCCGAGTACGCGGAGTTCATGGAGCTCGCCGCGGTCGAGGGCTTCGACATCGAGGACGTCGAGGGCGCCATCGAGGCCGCCGGACACGGCCCGCTGCCCGTCCTCGCCGTCGTCGGCCGCCCCAATGTCGGCAAGTCGACTCTGGTGAACCGCATCATCGGCCGCCGCGAGGCGGTCGTCGAGGACAAGCCGGGCGTCACCCGCGACCGCGTCACCTACGAGGCCGAGTGGGCGGGCCGCCGCTTCAAGGTCGTCGACACCGGCGGCTGGGAGCAGGACGTCCTCGGCATCGACGCCTCCGTGGCCGCGCAGGCCGAGTACGCCATCGAGGCCGCCGACGCGGTGGTCTTCGTCGTCGACGCCAAGGTCGGCGCCACCGACACCGACGAGGCCGTCGTGCGGCTCCTGCGCAAGGCGGGCAAGCCCGTCGTGCTGTGCGCCAACAAGGTCGACGGCCAGAGCGGCGAGGCGGACGCCACGTACCTGTGGTCGCTCGGCCTCGGCGAGCCGCACCCGGTCTCGGCCCTGCACGGCCGCGGCACCGGCGACATGCTGGACCGCGTCCTGGAGGCGCTGCCCGAGGCGCCGCGCGAGACGTTCGGCGGCGGCGGTATCGGCGGCCCGCGCCGGGTGGCCCTGATCGGCCGCCCGAACGTCGGCAAGTCCTCGCTGCTGAACAAGGTGGCGGGCGAGGAGCGCGTCGTCGTCAACGAACTGGCCGGCACCACCCGCGACCCAGTCGACGAGCTGATCGAACTGGGCGGAAAGACCTGGAAGTTCGTCGACACCGCCGGCATCCGCAAGCGTGTCCACCTCCAGCAGGGCGCCGACTACTACGCCTCGCTGCGCACCGCGGCCGCCGTCGAGAAGGCCGAGGTCGCCGTCATCCTGGTCGACGCCTCCGAGTCCATCTCGGTGCAGGACCAGCGGATCATCACCATGGCCGTGGAGGCGGGCCGCGCGCTCGTCATCGCCTACAACAAGTGGGACACCCTCGACGAGGAGCGCCGCTACTACCTGGAGCGGGAGATCGAGACCGAGCTCGCGCAGGTCACATGGGCCCCGCGCGTCAACGTCTCGGCGCAGACCGGGCGGCACGTGGAGAAGCTGGTCCCGGCGATCGAGACGGCGCTGGCGGGCTGGGAGACCCGGGTGCCGACCGGCCGTCTGAACGCCTTCCTCGGCGAGCTGGTCGCCGCCCACCCGCACCCGATCCGGGGCGGCAAGCAGCCGCGCATCCTGTTCGGCACCCAGGCCGGCACCAAGCCGCCGCGGTTCGTGCTGTTCGCCTCCGGGTTCATCGAGGCCGGCTACCGGCGGTTCATCGAGCGTCGGCTGCGCGAGGAGTTCGGCTTCGAGGGCACGCCGATCCACATCTCGGTGCGGGTGCGCGAGAAGCGCGGCGCGAAGAAGAAGTAGCGGTGACGGCGAAGGGGCGGCCCCGGACAGGGGCCGCCCCTTCGCCGTCCGCGGATCAGATTCCGCGGCGCGGCGCGGGCGGCAGGGCCGCCGGGACGTGGTGCATCCCGGTGTCCTGCCGCCCGATCGTCCCGACCCGCTGCCACTGCGGCTGCTGCCGGCCCGTGACATGGCGGGTGCTGTAGGCCCCCAGGCTGTAGGCGCCGTACACGGTGGAGCCCGTGTGGTGCGGCAGGTTCCCGAAAGCTACGAAGCCCAGATCCTCCTCGCCGCTGCGGTCGCCCGGCAGGGTCCGGTAGGACTTGACGAACTCGGCGTAGAGCGCGTCGTAGATCGGCGTGGCCGAGGGGCCGCCGTGATGATCCTGAGGCGCCCGCGGCGGGGGCACCTCCCTGCCCGAGCGAAGCCGGGAGCCCGGGGGAGGGACCGGCGGATAGGGCTGGCGGCGGGGAACGTCATATGCGTGCACGTATCTCCAAACGACCCCGAACCGGAAGGGATGCGGCTCAGGTCCCGGCGAGCGGCAGGGTCGCCGCGACCAGCCGCCCGCTCGCCGCTGCCTTGTCCAGCGCGTCCCGCAGCAGGTCCTCCCGCGGCTGGCGGCCGATGGACCCGGCCGGCGCGGCGAACATGATCACCTGCTGGTGCTTGTTGGCGGCCGCCCGCCAGCCGTCGGTGACCTGGAGCGGCTGGTGCGCCTGCCACCAGGCCACCGGCTGGCCGCCGCCCGCCTGGGGCTGGAGGACGGCGTGCAGCTGGCCCGCGGCGAGCAGCACCGACCAGCCGTGCAGCACCGGTGGCACGGCGGCGAGTTCGGTCATCGGGACGTAGCCCTGCTCGACGAGCAGCGGCAGGAACTCGTCGGCGGCGCCCATCGAGCCCGGACGCACGATGGGCGCGGTCGGCTCGACGACCAGGGCGGGATGCAACTCCCCGGTGATCAGGACGAGTCCGCTGGTCACCCCGAGCACGGCCTGCTCGGGCACCGCCGTCTGCGGCACGGCCTGCTGGGCCGTGGACCACTGGGGCGGGGCCTGCTCCGGCACCCTGCCGGAGGGGTTCGTGTCCGCGTGGATGGAGCGGACCGCACCCCGCAGCTGGTCCTCGGTGACCTGGACGACCTGCGAGGGCAGGCAGGTGGCGTGGGCGAAGGCGAGGACGGCGGTCTCGTCCCCGACGAACAGGACAGTGCTGGTGCGCTCCTGTTCGGAGTCGCCGGGAGTGCGGCAGGACGTGCAGTCGTAACTGCCCGGGGCGTTCTGTCCGGCGAGCAGCCGGTCGGCCTCTTCGTCGCCGATCTCGGCGCGTACGGCGTCACTGACGTCGAGCATGCGCGGCACGGGTGGCTCCCTCGGGATGCGGTACGTGGCGGAGCCGGGTGGCTCCCGGCCCATGAGCCGGGAGGGACCCGGCTCATGAAGAAGACAACGGGCGATCTGTGGCGGGAGTCACGCCCTCCGGCGAACGGAATCGAACCATCCCGTGCGGAGGGTGACGTCACGTGCGGAACCCGGCACTCACGGTCAACTCCCCCCAAGTTCAGGGGGGTTGGGCCGGTGAAGTGAGTCACAGATCACCGGTGCGGGTGGTCGAAAAATCAGGAAATCAGCGAATGAAGTGGGTGACCGAAAAAAGCCGCTACTGCCGGTAACGCTGAACTGGCCTGGCAGAACGGGCCGTTGGTTGCTCCGGACTCCGCACGCTCCTTACATTCCTCAGCCGTGTGCAACGAGCACCGCTCGGGAACGTCCGCCGACCGCACCGGGCCGAGTACGACTCGGCCCGGCCTCGTGCGGCGGACGGGGCGAGCGCGCCGACCGCGTCCATGCGCGGCGGGCGTGTCCGCCCTGGGGGACCCCGGGTGTGTTTCGAGAGGGATCCACATGTCCGAATGTGCCGACAAGAGCCACGACACCATGCGCGACAACGCCCGTAGGGCACGGACGACGGCGGCTCTCGCCGGGGCGGCGCTGCTCGCCCCGATCGGGCTGCTGGCAGCCACCGGCAACGCCCACGCGGCGGACGGCGGCGTGTGGGACCGCATCGCCCGGTGCGAGAGCGGCGGCAACTGGCACATCAACACCGGCAACGGCTACTACGGCGGGCTCCAGTTCGCCGCCGGCACCTGGCGGGCCTACGGCGGCACGGCCTACGCGCCCACCGCCGACCAGGCCTCCAGGGAGCAGCAGATCGCCGTCGCCACCAGGGTCCAGCAGGCCCAGGGCTGGGGGGCGTGGCCGGTCTGCTCGGCCAGGGCCGGGGCGTACGGCGGCGCACCCGCTGCCGGATCGGGTACGGAAAGGACCGTGACCGAGGGATCGGCGCACAGCACACGGAAGTCGGTGAACAAGCCGGTCCAGGAGGGCGACCGGTCAGGGACACGGAACGCGGTCCCGCCGCGCCGGCCGTCGACGGCGCCGGCGCGCGAGGCGGGCCACACCAACCGCAGTGCCTCCCGGGGCGAGTACACCGTGCGCGCGGGGGACACGCTGAGCGGAATCGCCGCCCGGTACGGAACCACCTGGCAGCGGCTGCACGCCGCCAACAGGTCCGTCATCGGTGACGATCCCGACCTGATCATGCCCGGCCAGCGCCTCGACATCTGAGCCGCTCCGGTTCGCACCACGGGCACCAGGCCCCGTCCGGTCCACCGACCGGGCGGGGTCTTCCGCCGTCCGGCGAGGCACCCGATCCGGCGGCGGCATGGCCGAATTCCTGTGCCGTGCCGACTCCCTGTCACGGCCGCGGATTCCGAATGCGCGGCGGTGCCGGGGAGGTCGTGGACCGCTTCCCGCGACGCATTCGGCGGGGCTTTTCCCGGTGCCGCACCGGCTGCCTGGAATTGCGTGCGGACGGCTGCGGAAGACCGGTGGAACCGCCCGTACGTGTGACGCAGTGAGACCGCTTCGGACGGTGGGGCCTGTGACAGAAACGTGACAGGAAGGACACGAGTCATCCAAGTGACCCGTGTGTACGGGGCGGGCTTCCCCCGCGGCGGTCCGGCACCTAGCGTGGCGGTATGGCACCGAATCCCACTCCGCCCGCGGAACCCCAGGACAACCCCGACGCCTACGTCGGCCTCGAGGCCGGACAGGCCGAACGGCTCGCACGCGAACGGGGCTGGAGCACGGTGCGGTCACTGCCGCCGGGCGCGATCATCACCATGGAATACCGGTTCGGGCGGATGAACTTCGAGGTCAGGGACGGCCACGTGGCACGGGCCTGGAAGGGCTGAACCGCCGCGGGCGCTCCCGGACCCCACGGCGGTCCTTCGTCAACTGCCCGTCAGGGGGCGGGCCGCCGAGGCCGTGTTGCGCGTGACGCGCTCGGGGTGCGGCGGTCTGCGGCTGCCGGCCGGGGTGACCGGCGGGCGCTCCGAGCGGCTCGTGTACCGGCCCTGGGCGAGGTGGGCCGGCGTCCGGGGCGCGCGTCCCGCGCCGACCGTCCCGTGGGCCGCCGGGGTCTCCTCCGCGGCCGAGGCGCGCGGGGTGAGCACGACGGGGGCGCCGACCGGTGCGGCGGGCGCGGGCACCGGTGCCCGGCGGCCGCGACGGGCGCGCCAGCGGTCGCGCAGGTCGAACAGGGCGACCTCGGTCCGGGCGATCAGCGGCTCGAACCACGGCAGCGCCAGCAGGATCAACAGCCCCGCGGCCCAGCCGAGGAGCACGTCGCTCAGCCAGTGCGTACCCAGGTAGACCGTGGTCAGGCCGACGCCGAGCGCCGTCACTGCGGACAGTGCCGACAGCCAGCGGCGCGCCCTCGGGGTGGAGGCCAGATAGGCCAGGATGCCCCAGGTCACCACGGCGTTGGCGGTGTGGCCGCTGGGGAATATATCGCCGCCCAGGCCCATCTCGTTGGAGCCGATGACGGTCGCGTAGTGCGGTCCCAGCCGTCCCATGCCGATCTTCGCGGCGCCGACCGTGGCGTTGAGCAGCAGCAGCGAGGCGGCGAGGGTCAGCAGCGGGCGCAGCGTGTGCTGCCGCCAGGAGCGCCAGCCCAGCCACGCGCAGACCATCACGGCGGTGGGGCCGCGCTGGCCGAGCACTACGTAGTAGTCGAGGAACGCGTGGATCTGAGGCCACTGCTGGTACGGCCGGAAGAACATGACCTGCCAGTCGAGCCGGACCAGCCACGAGGTGGTGATCACGGCCCAGACGATCGCCAGGTAGAAGGCCAGGGTCGCCGAGAGGAGCACGAACCGGTGGCGGCTCATTCGCGGCATGTCGATGTGCGCCGGCCGTTGCGGCTCACGGTCCAGCCTGGCGAACACCCGGTCCAGGCGGGTGAGGGTTCGTTCGGTACGCACCCAATCGACGTTACAGCGAGTGAGGTGTGTTCCCTGACGAAGCACGTGATTTGTGATGACCACGTGATGTGGGATTGCTCTCAACGGGGCTTTATATCCACGGAATCCGCAATCACGAACGAACCCGTCCCGCATTTCCTTTGATCATTCCGGCGGACGTTTATGCGGCGCTTATGAATGCGTCGACCGTACGCCCGGATGGAAATTCCGCGCGCCCTCGGCGGGACGAGGGACCGGTCACGGGGGACCGGAGCCGTTCAGCCAGAACGCCCCGTAGACCGCCGAGGCCACCGCGACGCCGCCCACGATCGGCGCCGCCCGGGCCACGCGCGTCCGGGCGAGCGCCGACGCGAGCGGCAGCAGCAGCGGGAAGGCGGGCAGCAGCAGTCGAGGCTTGGAGCCGAAATAGCTCGACGCGCACAGGGCGAGCGCGGTCACCACTCCCGAGTACACCAGCAGCGCGAGCGGCTGCCTCTGCCGTACGCCGACGACGTACAGCCCGATCACCGCGGCGACCCCGGCGATCAGTCCGATCCCGGCGAGGGCCGAGGGGAAGGACGTGAACTTGTCGGCGACGAAGCGGGCGAAGGCGTACCCGCCGTCGAAGCCGTTGCGCCAGCCGGCCTGGACGTCGAGATAGCCGAAGGGGCCCTTGCCGGTGCGGTGGCCGACCCACAGGACGTATCCGGCGGCGCCGAGCGGGGCGAGGGCCATGCCGAGCAGACGGCGGGCGGTGGCGTGCCCCGCGGCGGCCGGGGCGTGTCCCGTCTCCCGTGCGCCGTCCGCCGCCGTCGCGCTCCGGTCTCCCACGAACGAGGCAAGCGCCGCCGTCCACACCGCGGCGACCACCGCGAGACCCACCGGCCGGGTCAGCCCCGCCATCAGGGCGAGGGCGCCAGCCGTCACCCAGCGGCCGGTGAGCACCGCGTACAGCGCCCAGGCGGCGAGCGCCGTGAACAGCGACTCGCTGTAGGCCATCGACTGCACGATCCCGACCGGCAGCACCGCCCACAGCAGCGCCGCGGCGACACCGGCCTCGCGGCCGCAGACGTGGTCGGCCACCGCGAAGATCCCCCAGGCCGCGGCGAGCGAGGCGAACAGGCTGACGGCGAAGCCCGCGTCGGCGTACGACAGCGGGCCCACCGCCGCGAGCGGCCGCTCCAGCCAGGGGAGGAGCGGGAAGAACGCCAGGTCGGAGTGGACGTCCCCGTTCGGCAGGAGTGTCTCGTGGCCGTAGCCGCCCGCGGCCACCCCGGCGTACCAGAGCGAGTCCCAGCGGGCGGTCAGCAGCGTGTACCAGCTCTTGCCACGCTCGGCACTCCACAGCGCGAGGGCGACCAGGCCCAGCGCGCGCACGGCGGCGTACCCGAGCAGAGCCGGGGCGGCCCGGCGCAGGGCCCCGGCACGTACCACTGCCACGTGCGTCGCAAGATCGCTCACGGACTCGATTATCGGCGCTGCCGGAAACCGGAGCCGCCACCGGGGCCCGCCGGCAGGCCGCTCACCAGGCACGCGTCAAGGGCCCACGGACAAGCGGAGTGGCGTACGCCACACGGGTTGGCCGCGTGCACTGAGAGGTGGGCCACGCCTCATCCGGGCGAATGAGCGTACGCTGACGTGTCACTCGCACGTCGTCGTGCAGGTCGGGGGCCACCGCTCCGCTCCGGCCGAGCCGCGGGAAGTCCCCGTCCCGCGGACCGTCGAACGCGAGGGTTCATCTGGGAGGTACGTACATGTCCGGGACGACCGCGGCCGCCGAGCGGCTGCGCCGTCGGACGGCCGGGGCCGGTGCCAACCGCTGGGTCGTCCTGGTCGTCCTCTGCGTCAGCCTGCTGCTGGTGGCGGTGGACGCGACCGTGCTGCACGTGGCGGTGCCCGCGGTCACCGAGGACCTCAGGCCCGGCGCCATCGAACTGCTCTGGATCGTCGACACCTACCCCCTCGTCTGCGCCTCGCTGCTGATCCTGTTCGGCACCCTGGGCGACCGGGTGGGCCGCAGACGGATCCTGCTGCTGGGCTACGCCCTCTTCGGCATCGCCTCCGCCGTGGCGGCCTTCGCCCCCAACCCCCAGATGCTGATCTTCGCGCGGGCGCTGCTCGGCGTCGGCGGCGCCATGATCATGCCGGCCACGCTGTCGCTCCTGCGGCAGGTCTTCCCGGACCGGCGCGAACGGGCGCTGGCGATCGGGATCTGGAGCGCGGTCGCCGCGGTGGGCGCGGCGGTCGGGCCGCTGCTCGGCGGCTTCCTGCTCGAACACTTCTGGTGGGGTTCGGTCTTCCTCGTCAACATTCCGCTGATGCTGATCAGCCTGCCGGTGGGCAGGCTGCTGCTGCCCGAGTCGACCGGCGACCGTGACGGGCCCTGGGACGTCGTCGGCGCGTTGACGGCGGCGGCCGGACTGTTCGGTGTGGTGCTGGGCGTGAAGCGGCTCGGCGGCGGTGAGACGGCTCTGAGCGCGCTCACCGTGGGACCGCTGGTGGTCGGCGCGGTGCTGCTGGTGACCTTCGTACGACGGCAGCGGCGGCGGACCCATCCGCTGGTGGACCTCAGGATGTTCGCCCGCCCGGCGTTCAGCACGTCGGTGGGCTGCATCGTCCTGGCCATGCTGGCGCTGGTCGGCCTCGAACTGATCGCGGCGCAGTACCTGCAACTGGTCCTCGGTCTCTCGCCGCTCGCCACGGGGCTGCGGCTGCTGCCGCTGACGTTCGCCGCGATGGCGGCCGGACTGGCCGGAGCGCGGATGCTGCGGCGGTTCGGGCCGCGGCGGATGGTGTGCTTCGGATTCTGCGTGACCGCCGCCGCGGTGGTGCTGCTCACGGCGATGGGCGGCCGGGACAACCCCGGGCTGCTCCTCGCCGGCTTCGCGCTGCTCGGCTTCGGCCTGGAGATGACGCTGTTCGGGGCGTACGAGTCGATGCTGAGCGAGTCGCCGGCCGCGCAGGCGGGCGGCGCGGCGGCGATCGGGGAGACGTCGTACCAGCTGGGCGCGGGGATGGGTATCGCCCTGCTGGGCACGGTGATGAACGCGGCCTACGCGCCCGCGCTCGCCGATGTGCCGGGGGTGCCCGCGAAGGCGTCCGGCGCGGCGGCGAACTCGCTGGGGGAGGCCTACGGGGTCGCCGACCGGCTCGGCGGGCCGGTCGGGGCGGCGCTGCGGCGGGCGGCCCGGGACGCCTTCGTGCACGGGCTGCATGTGACGCTGCTGGTGAGCGCGGGGCTGTTGCTGCTGGGAGCGGTGATGGCGCTGCGGCTGCCGCGGGTGATGCACTGCGAGGAGCCCCCGGTCGAACTGCCCGCGCAGCGGGAGGCCGAGCGGCCCCGCGTCTCGGCGTGAGCGCCCTTCCTCTCCCGCACGGCGGTGCCGCGGCGGGCAAAGGAGCAGGCTGGACGTGGGCGGTTCCGCGTCGTAACGTCGGGCCGGAGTCGCCCAACTAGTGCCGCGGCAGGCAACGTTTGCCCGTGAAGGAGCGGCGTCCGGTGCGTGCTCTTGGGGTCCCCCCTGCTCGAAGAGCTTGGGGGAGTGCCGGGCGTCGCGACGGGGCGAACGTTGCCTGTCGGGGCACTAGCAGTGCTAGTTGAAGTTGCCGTCGCCGGAGGGTGTCCGCATGTCCTCGCAGTCCCCGTTGCCCTCGTTGCCCTCGTTCGACCCCGCCGATCCGCTCGGCATCGACGACCTGCTGGAGCCGGAGGACCTCGCCGTCCGCGACACCATGCGGCAGTGGGCGGCCGACCGCGTTCTGCCGCATGTCGCCGAGTGGTACGAGAAGGGCGAGCTGCCCGTCATCCGGGAACTCTCCCGCGAGCTCGGGAGCATCGGCGCTCTCGGCATGTCCCTGACCGGTTACGGCTGCGCCGGCGCCACCGCCGTCCAGTACGGGCTCGCCTGCCTTGAGCTGGAGGCCGCCGACTCCGGCATCCGGTCCCTGGTCTCGGTGCAGGGCTCGCTCGCCATGTACGCCATCCACCGGTTCGGGAGCGAGGAGCAGAAGCAGCGGTGGCTGCCTTCCATGGCGGCCGGCGAGGTGATCGGCTGCTTCGGGCTCACCGAGCCCGACCACGGCTCCGACCCCGCCTCCATGCGCACCCACGCCAAGCGCGACGGCACCGACTGGATCCTCAACGGCCGCAAGATGTGGATCACCAACGGCTCCGTGGCCGGTGTCGCCGTCGTCTGGGCGCGGACCGAGGACGGCATCCGCGGCTTCCTGGTGCCGGCCGGCACCCCCGGGTTCTCCGCCCCGGAGATCAAGCACAAGTGGTCGCTGCGGGCGAGCGTCACCAGCGAGCTGGTCCTGGACGACGTGAGGCTGCCCGCCGACGCCGTACTGCCGGAGGCCACCGGTCTTCGCGGACCGCTCGGTTGTCTGTCGCACGCCCGTTACGGCATCGTCTGGGGCGCCATGGGCGCGGCCCGCTCCAGCTTCGAGGCCGCCCTCGACTACGCGGTCTCGCGCGAGCAGTTCGGCAGGCCCATCGGCGGCTTCCAGCTCACCCAGGCCAAACTCGCCGACATGGCGGTCGAACTGCACAAGGGGATTCTGCTCGCCCACCACCTGGGGCGGCGCCTGGACGCCGGCCGCCTGCGGCCCGAGCAGGTCAGCTTCGGCAAGCTCAACAACGTGCGCGAGGCGATCGAGATCTGCCGTACGGCGCGGACGATTCTCGGCGCCAACGGGATCTCCCTGGAATACCCGGTGATGCGGCACGCGACCAACCTCGAGTCGGTGCTCACCTACGAGGGCACCGTCGAGATGCACCAGCTCGTGCTGGGCAAGGCGCTCACCGGTCTCGACGCGTTCCGGTGAGCCCCGGACGGGGCAGGGCCGGTGTACGGCCCTGCCTCAGCTCTGGTTGAAGAAACCGTCCGAACGGTGCACCGCCGGATCCCCGTTGACGATCTCGGTGTCGGCGGGGGACAGCAGGAACACCCGTGTGGACACGCGGTCGATGGAGCCGCGCAGACCGAAGACGAGCCCGGCCGCGAAGTCGACCACGCGCTTGGCGTCGGAGGCCTCCATGGCCGTCAGGTTCATGATGACGGGCACGCCCTCCCGGAACAGCTCGCCGATGGCACGGGCGTCCCGGAAGCTGTCCGGTGTCACCGTGCCGATCCGGCGGCCCCTGTCCTCTGCCGTGTCCGTCGCCACCTTCACCCGAGGATCGGTGACCCAGGCTTCCCCGGAATCGGTCCCCTCCGTGTAGTCGTCGTCGTAGTAGCGCTCGTCATCGTTGTCGTCGACGAGGCCGAGCCACGCACTCGCCTTGCGTACCGATCCCATGGACGCCTCCTCTCACAGCGGTCTTTCCTGCATTCCGCATCCCTATGGTCATCCATGATGCTGACAACGCGCCAAGTGAACGCACGCCGCACGGGGGGTTTGTGACGGTACTGGTGCACGGCTAATACGTCGAGAGCCCGTGTGCCCCAAGGGATCCGACCTACACGACTGCTGACTGAGAGTGAAATATGATTGTTCTCGGCACATGGGTGACGGACAGGGCGTACGGGTGAACGAAGGGTCGATACGATGCCGCGACTCGACGTTGCACACCAAGGGGATGGTCGTGTTCGGAATCGTCAGGCCCTGTCGCCACAGGCTCGGGGAGAGACTCGGCGCCGAGTGGACGGCCCACTTGTGCGGACTGTGCCTGGCCCTGCGGGGCGACCACGGTCAGTTCGCGAGGCTCGTGACGAACTACGACGGGTTGCTCGTCTCGGTGCTGACGGAGGCTCAGGCGCAGCAGGGCGGCCGGGCCGGCGGTCTGCGGCGCACCGCCGGGCCGTGCCCCCTGCGCGGGATGCGCACCGCGTCCGTCGCCCTGGGGGAGGGCCCCCGACTCGCCGCGGCCGTCTCCCTGGTGCTGGCCTCGGCCAAGGTGCGCGACCACGTCGCCGACGGTGACGGACTGCTGACGCGCCGACCGGTGGCGCTCGCCGCGCGCCGGGTCGCCGACAACTGGAGCCGGGCGGGCGCCCGTACGGGAGCCGGCGTCGGATTCGACACGGCCGTCCTCCTGGACGCGGTGGACCGGCAGACCGGCCTCGAGGCGCTCGCCGGCCCCGGCACGCCGATCCTCGCCGTCACCGAACCGACCGAGACCGCGACCGCCGCGGCCTTCGCGCACACCGCGGTCCTCGCCGGGCGGCCGGGCAACGCCGCTCCGCTCGCCGAGGCCGGGCGCCTGTTCGGACGGCTCGCGCATCTGCTGGACGCGGTGGAGGACCGCGCGGCCGACGCCGCGGCCGGCGCCTGGAACCCGCTCACCGCGACCGGAACCCCGCTCGTCGAGGCGCGCCGGCTCGCCGACGACGCGGTGCACGGCATCCGGCTCGCCCTGAGCGAGGTGGAGTTCGGCGACGGACGGCTCGCCCACCGGCTGCTCGTGCACGAACTGGGGCGCTCCGTCGACCGTGCCTTCGGCACCGAGTCCTGCGGGCACGCGCCCGAGGGGGCCTTCGGCCCACCGCACGCCCCGCAGGCTCCGTACGACCCGAACCGCCCGGGCGACCCGTACACCGGGGGCGGTGAGCCGCCACGGCCCTCTGGGCGCGGGTTCTGGGCCGGGTGCGCGGTGGCCGTCGGGCTGTGCTGCACCTGCAAGGTCTGCTGCGCCGACGAGTTCGAGGGTCCGTGGTCGGGCAAGAAGCGTTCGGGCTGGTGCAATTGCGACTGCTGCTGCGAGGGGTGCGACTGCTGCTGCGACGGCTGCGATTGCTGTGACTGCTCGTGCTGCGACTGCTGAACGCGGTCGCGGCCGACCGTCAACGGGCTCCGGGTCCGGGCGGTGGGCGGCGAGGGGGTTTGACCGCCGGGCCGCGCATGGAAGGGCTCATCTCATGATGGACCTATCCGATCAGTGGAAGCAGGGGCGCCGCCACCGCAGGGAGGCGGCGCCGGCGCTTCGCGACCTGCTCGCGCCGATGGGTGCGTTCGGGTTCCGGGGCCATCCGGAACGTCGAGTTCCGGCCATCCTGCGAGCCTGGGCGGCCGAGGGCGCGACGGTCGCGGCGGCCGCTGCCGAGGCGGGCGAACCGGCCCTCGGCGAGCGGCCTTTCGGCGGCCGGGCGCGATCCGCGGCCGACGACACCCGGCCGGTACCGGCCTCTTGGGCCGACCTGGGCGAGTGCTGGTCCGGAGGGCGCCGCGAGACCATATGGGACGCGGTGGCCGCGGCGTCGTGACCGCGGCCGGGAAGCGCGGTCGGCCCGAGGCCGTCCTCCCGTCGCCGACCACACGTCAATTGGTTCCGATCACTCTTAGTTCACTCGAATCGCACATGGTCGCACGGCCGAAAGGCGCCCTTGCGCCGACCGGTCGTTCGGCCGAATACTCCCCCACAGCGCTTGTCAGGGGCACAGCATGTTCGGATTCCGAACAGCCGTCCGCTGACTGCGCCTCACGGGCCCCGACCCCACGCGGGCCCCCGACTTCCTTTGTGGAGGAACGACAAGTGAGGATCAAGCGCACCACTCCCCTCGGCGGCATGACGAGACGGACCCGGCTGATCGCCATCGCCTCCGGCTTCGTGGCCGCAGCCGCGTTCGCCGTCCCCAACGCGAGCGCGTCCGACACCCCCACCACCTTCAGTACGGCGCAGCTCACCACCGCGAGCGACTCCGTGCTCAAGGCCGACATCCCGGGCACCGCCTGGGCCGTCGACAGCAAGACCAACCGGGTCGTCGTCACCGTCGACAGCACGGTCTCCCAGGCCGACATCGCCCGGATCCAGCGGCAGGCGGGGACCAACTCCGGGGCCCTGACCATCAAGCACACCTCCGGCAAGTTCAGCAAGCTGATCTCCGGCGGCGACGCCATCTACGCGAGCAGCTGGCGCTGTTCGCTGGGCTTCAACGTCAAGGACAACAGCGGCAACTCCTACTTCCTGACCGCCGGTCACTGCACCGACGGTGCGGGCACCTGGTGGTCGAACTCCTCCCACTCGACCACGCTCGGCACCACCGCCGGCTCCTCCTTCCCCGGCCATGACTACGGCATCGTGCGTTACACCAACACCTCGGTGGCCCATCCGAGCGCCGTGGGCAGCGTGAACATCACCAGCGCGGCCACGCCGTCCGTGGGCACCACCGTCTACCGGCGCGGCTCGACCACCGGCACCTACAGCGGCAAGGTCACGGCGCTCAACGCGACGGTCAACTACGGCAACGGTGAGATCGTCAACGGCCTCATCCAGACCACGGTCTGCGCCGAGCCCGGTGACTCCGGCGGCTCGCTCTACTCCCCCAGTGGCATCGCCTACGGTCTGACCTCCGGCGGCAGCGGCAACTGCACTTCCGGCGGCACGACCTTCTTCCAGCCGGTCACCGCCGCGCTGAGCGCGTACGGGGTCCACCTCGGCTGACGTACCCCCTGTTGCCGGGCCGCGGTGTACGCGGCCCGGTACTCGCCCGGCGCGCGACAGCGCGGAGCCCCCGCACGCAACCAGCGTGCGGGGGCTCGCCGTTGTGCGCGGCGGCCCCGGCGCCGGGGCCCCGCGTGGAGAGCGTGCCCAAGGGGCCGCATTCGAGCCAGGGCCGGGCCTCGCGGAACGGCGCCGGTCACCCGTCCCCGGTGTTTGCGCTGTGAATGTTGCGTGAACGCTCCGGCGGCGACCGCGGCGCGCGGGCCGATACGCAGGGGAAGTACGCCGGTTGACGTACACACGTCCAGAACTCGGCCTTGTGTGCCTCCAGGGGCGTCGGAATAGTGGGCGCCGTTCAACCGCCTTCCGGCCCGCCGGGTCCCCACTACCCGCCGGGCCGACCCCCCACAGGAGGACGTCAGTTGAAGCACCGACGCATACCCGGACGCCGTGCGGCCGTGGCGGGAGCGGGCGTCGCCGCCCTGCTCGTCGCGGGATTCACCTTCCAGAGTGCGAACGCCAGTGAACCCGCCAAGGCTCCCGAGGTCCGGACCCTCTCGTCCGCGGCGGCCGGAAAGCTCGCCTCGACGCTCGTGCGGGACCTCGGCGCCGACGCCGCGGGCACGTACTACGACGCCACGACGAAGAGCCTCGTGGTGAACGTGCTCGACGCGAGCACCGCCGAGACCGTCGAGCGGGCGGGTGCCAGGGCGAGAGTCGTACGCAACTCCCTCGCCGAACTGACCGGCGCCCGTGCCGCGCTGGAGAAGGACGCGGCCATCCCCGGCACCTCGTGGGCGACGGACCCCGTGACCAACAAGGTCGTCGTCACCGCCGACAGCACCGTCTCCGGGGCCGAGTGGACCACGCTGAGCAAGGTCGTCGACGGGCTCGGAGCCAAGGCCGAACTCAAGCGGTCGAAGGGGGAGTTCAAGCCCTTCGTCGCGGGCGGTGACGCGATCACCGGTTCCGGCGGCCGCTGCTCGCTCGGCTTCAACGTGGTCAAGGACGGCCAGCCGTACTTCCTCACCGCGGGCCACTGCACGGAGGCGATCTCCACGTGGTCGGACGCCGGCGGCACGGTGATCGGCCAGAACGAGCGGTCCAGCTTCCCGGGTGACGACTTCGGTCTGGTCCGGTACACCGCGGGCGTCGACCACCCGAGCGCGGTGAACCTCTACAACGGCTCGACGCAGACGATCACCGGGGCGGGCGACGCGACCGTCGGCGAGAAGGTGACCCGCAGCGGTTCGACGAGCCAGGTGCACAGCGGCACGGTCACCGGTCTGAACGCCACCGTGAACTACGCCGAGGGCACGGTCGGCGGTCTGATCCAGACCGATGTGTGCGCCGAGCCCGGTGACAGCGGCGGCTCCCTGTTCGACGGCGACACCGCGATCGGTCTCACCTCCGGTGGCAGCGGCGACTGCGCCTCGGGCGGTGTGACCTTCTTCCAGCCGGTCACCGAGGCCCTCTCGGCGACCGGCGCCCAGATCGGCTGACCCCGGCACCGGCCTGTCCTTGACCGACGAGAGCCCCGCCCTCCCGAGGGCGGGGCTCTCGCATGGCCGCCGGGTCCCTCCCGCTCCGGGCGCCGGGTGTTTGCGCAGGTGGGAGACGCTCGAACGGATGTCGCACAGACGTTCGGAAATTGGTTTATGGTGGGGGTGAGAGAGATGGGAACGGATGTTCGAGAGCGGTGACGCTCACGAGTGCGGGAGGTGCGGATGCCGGACTTCACGCATCTGCACACCGCCTCCGGGTTCTCCCTGCGCTACGGCGCCTCGCACCCGGAGCGGCTGGCCGAGCGCGCCGCGGAACGGGGCATGGACGCGCTCGCGCTCACCGACCGCGACACCCTGGCCGGCTCGGTCCGCTTCGCCAAGGCCTGCGCGGCGGCGGGCGTCCGCCCGCTGTTCGGCGTGGAGCTGGCGGTGGAGACCACGGACCCGGACCCCGTACGCCGGGACCGGCGCCGTGCCCCCGTGCGCGGAGGCGCCTTCGTCGACGAGTCGGCTCCCCGTGTCACCTTCCTCGCCCGTGCCGGCGCCCGCGGCTGGGCCGATCTGTGCCACCTGGTCACCGCCGCCCACGCCGGACCCGCCGCTCCGCGCGCACAGGGGGCGTCCCCGTCCCCGGGAACCCCGCTGCTGCCCTGGCCCGGCGACCACACCGACGGCCTGACCGTCCTGCTCGGCCCCGCCTCCGACGTCGGCCGCGCCCTCGCCGCCGGCCGCCCCGACCGGGCCGCGAGACTCCTCGCGCCCTGGCGTGAGACCTACGGCGACGCCCTGCGCCTGGAGGCCGTCTGGCACGGCCGCGCGGGCACCGGACCCGGCTCGCTGCGCCTGGCCGCGCGCACCGTCGGCTTCGCCGCCGAGCAGCGGATCCGGCCCGTGCTCAGCAACGCCGTCCGGTACGCCGACCCGGGGCAGGGCCCGGTCGCCGACGTGCTGGACGCCGCCCGCCGGCTCGTCCCCATCGACCCGGCCAAGGAACTGGACTCCGGGGAGGCCTGGCTGAAGGAACCGGACGCCATGCTGCGCGCGGCCGAGCGGATCGTGGAGGCCGCCGGATTCCGCCCCGGGGCCGCCCACCGCCTGCTGGAGCAGACCCGGGCCACGGCCGCCGAGTGCCTGGTCGACCCCGAGGACGACCTCGGCCTGGGCACCGTCCGCTTCCCCGAGCCGCACCTCGTCGGCGCCGGCCGCCGCACCGCCCAGCGCGTGCTCGCCTCCCGGGCGGCGGCGGGCATGGTGCTGCGCGGCTACGCGGGCCGCCGGGAGTACTGGGAGCGGATGCACCGGGAGCTGGACATCATCGCCCACCACGGCTTCGCCACCTACTTCCTCACCGTCGCCCAAGTCGTCGACGACGTGAGGGAGATGGGCATCCGGGTCGCCGCCCGCGGCTCCGGCGCCGGCTCCCTCGTCAACCACCTCCTCGGCATCGCCCACGCCGACCCGGTCGAGCACGGGCTGCTGATGGAGCGCTTCCTGTCCAAGCGGCGCACGGCCCTGCCCGACATCGACATCGACGTGGAGTCCGCGCGCCGCCTCGAGGTCTACCGCCGGATCATCGGCCGGTTCGGCACCGAGCGGGTCGCGACCGTCGCCATGCCGGAGACGTACCGCGTACGGCACGCCGTCCGCGACGTAGGGGCCGCCCTGTCCATGGACCCCGCCGACATCGACCGCATCGCCAAGTCCTTCCCGCACATCCGCGCCCGCGACGCCCGCGCGGCGCTCGACGAGCTGCCCGAACTCAGGGAGCTGGCGGGGGAGCGGGACCGGTACGGCAGGCTGTGGGAGCTGGTCGAGGCCCTGGACGCCCTGCCGCGCGGGGTCGCCATGCACCCCTGCGGGGTCCTGCTCTCCGACGCCTCCCTGCCGTCCCGTACCCCGGTCGTGCCCACCAGCGGCGAGGGCTTCCCCATGTCCCAGTTCGACAAGGACGACGTGGAGGACCTCGGGCTGCTCAAGCTGGACGTGCTGGGCGTGCGGATGCAGTCGGCGATGGCGCACGCGGTCGCGGAGGTGGCGCGGACCACGGGGGAGCGGGTCGACCTGGACTCCCTGCCGGACGGCGACCCGGCGACGTACCGGCTCATCCGCTCCGCCGAGACCCTCGGCTGCTTCCAGATCGAGTCCCCGGGCCAGCGCGACCTGGTCGGACGGCTCCAGCCGGCCACGTTCCACGACCTGGTCGTCGACATCTCCCTGTTCCGGCCCGGTCCGGTCGCCGCCGACATGGTGCGGCCGTTCATCGAGGCCCGGCACGGGCGGGCGCCGGTGCGCTATCCGCATCCCGACCTCGAGGAACCGCTGGAGGAGACGTACGGGGTCGTCGTCTTCCACGAGCAGATCATCCACATCCTGCACCTCATGACCGGCTGCGGACGCGACGAGGCGGACCGGGTGCGGCGCGGGCTGTCCGACCCGGAGTCGCAGGGGCGGATCAAGGTGTGGTTCGCGCAGCACGCGGCGGCCGAGGGCTACGACGCGGAAACGATTCATCGCACCTGGGAGGTGATCGAGGCGTTCGGCTCCTACGGCTTCTGCAAGGCGCACGCGGTCGCCTTCGCCGTGCCGACGTACCAGTCGGCGTGGCTGAAGGCCCATCACCCGGCCGCCTTCTACGCCGGGCTGCTCACGCACGACCCCGGGATGTACCCGAAGCGGCTGCTGCTGGCGGACGCGCGGCGGCGCGGGGTGCCGATCCTGCCGCTGGACGTGAACCGTTCGGGCGTCGCCCACCGTATCGAACTGGTGTCTGAGTCGAGGTCCGGTTCCTCCGGTATGTGGGGACTCCGGCTTGCCCTCTCCGACGTGCACGGCATCAGTGAGGCGGAGGCGGCGCGCATCGCGGACGGACAGCCCTACGCCTCGCTGCTCGACTTCTGGGAGCGGGCCCGGCCCAGCCGCCCGATCGCCGCCCGGCTCGCCCAGGTGGGCGCGCTGGACGCGTTCGGCGCCAACCGCCGCGACCTGCAACTGCACCTGACCGAGCTGCACCGCGGCGCCCGCGGCGCGGGCGGCGGACAACTGCCGCTGGCCGGCGGGAGGAAGACGGCCGCGGCAGGACTTCCCGACCTGTCCGACGCCGAACGGCTCAGCGCCGAGCTGGGCGTGCTGTCCATGGACGTCTCGCGGAACCTGATGGACGACCACCGGACGTTCCTCGACGAGCTGGGCGTGATCCCGGCACGCCGGCTGCGCGAGGCCAGGCACGGCGAGACGGTACTGGTCGCGGGCGCCAAGGCGGCCACCCAGACCCCGCCGATCCGGTCCGGCAAACGGGTCGTCTTCACCACGCTGGACGACGGCACCGGACTGGTCGACCTCGCCTTCTTCGACGACTCCCACGAGGCCTGCGCGCACACCGTCTTCCACTCCTGGCTGCTGCTGGTGCGCGGCGTGGTGCAGCGGCGCGGCCCGCGCAGCGTCAGCGTGGTGGGCGCCGTCGCCTGGAACCTGGCCGAACTCGCCGAACTGCGCGCCGAGGGCGGACTCGACGAAGTGGCGGCGCGCCTGGCCGAACCGGCACCGGAGAGGCCCGGCGACGGCGCCCCCGCGCACGGCCGGACGATCCGCATGTCCACGGGGTACGAGATGCACCCCTGGGCCGATCTGCGTCCCGCGGGCGAAGGCCCGCCGGGTGGAAGGAAGTTGTGGCACCAGAGTCCAGGGAGTGCGGGATGACGGTTCTCTGCGTACGTTTCCAGCTGCCGCCGATGTACGAGGCCGCCCTGCCGGGGCTGCTCGGGCTCCTGGAGGAGTTCACCCCGGTCGTCGAGGCGCTGCCCCCGGACGGGGCGCTGGCCGATCTGCGGGGCGCCGAAAGGTACTTCGGGCGCGACGCGGTCGAACTGGCGTCGGTGATCAGGGTCCGCGCCCTCGCGCTGCACGGCGTGGACTGCGTGATCGGCGCCGGACCGGGCCCGATGCTGGCCCGCATGGCCCTGCGGGGCGCCCGGCCCGGACTCACATGCGCGGTGCCCGGCGAACCCGACGCCGTGGCGGGGTTCCTGGCCGAGCGGCCCGTCACCGCGCTGCCCGGAGTCGGCGCGGCGACGGCCCGCACCCTGGACGAGTACGGCCTCGACACCCTCGGCCGGGTCGCCGCCGCGCCCCTGTCGACCCTCCAGCGCCTGGTCGGCGCGAAGGCCGGCCGTGAACTGCACGAGAAGGCGAACGGCGTCGACCGCAGCCGGGTGGTGCCGAACGCCGTCTCCCGGTCACTCGCGGAGGAACGCCCCTTCGAGCGGGACGAACTGGACCCCGACCGGCACCGCAGGGCGCTGCTGTCGGCCGCGGGGGAACTGGGCTCCCGGCTGCGCTCCCTGGGCAAGGTCTGCCGCACCCTGACGCTCACCGTGCGCTACGCCGACCTCTCCCGCTCCCGGGCAGGCGCGAGCGGAGGGACCCCCGTCGGCACGACCCGCAGCCGCACGCTGGCCGAACCGACCGCGCACTCGGCCGCGTTGACCGGCGCAGCGTACGCCCTGTACGAGGCGCTGGGGCTCCAGCGTGCCCGGGTCCGTGCGTTCGTCCTGCGCGCCGAGGGCCTCGGGTCCGCCGAACACGCCTCCCACCAGCTCACCTTCGACCCCGTCGACGAGAAGGTCCGCCGTATCGAGGAGGTCGCGGACCGCGCGCGTGCCCGGTTCGGGCCGCGGGCGGTGATGCCGGGCACGCTGGCCGCGTGACTCCCCTTCTCTCTCGCCGTGGTGACGGTCGGTCAGGACCGTTATCACGGCTTCTGGTTACCGGTTGAAGTTTTTACTGACGCGTAACTTCACACGTGAGCTACTCGTCCGTAACTTGACGAGTGAACAGCATCCCGTGATCCGGATCACAGGGCGTAGTGCCGTCGTACCTCCCCTGAGCCGCAAGGAGATCACTCGATGCTGCCCCTCAAGCGCGCCCTCAGACCACTGACCGCCCTGCTGCTGGCCGCCGCCCTCGCCGTCGCCCCCACCGCCACCGCGCACGCGGCCGCCGCTCCCACCAGCGGTTGGAACGACTACGGCTGCAGGCCCTCCGCTGCGCACCCCCGCCCCGTCGTCCTCGTCCACGGCACCTTCGGCAACTCCGTCGACAACTGGCTGTCCCTCGCGCCGTACCTGAAGGTCCGCGGGTACTGCGTCTTCTCCCTCGACTACGGCCAGTTGCCGGGCGTCCCGCTCTTCTACGGCCTCGGCCCCGTCGACAAATCGGCCGAGCAGCTGTCCGCCTTCGTCGACAAGGTGCTCGCCGCCACCGGCGCCGCCAAGGCGGACCTCGTCGGCCACTCGCAGGGCGGGATGATGCCCCGCTACTACCTGAAGTTCCTCGGCGGAGCCGCCAAGGTGAACGCCCTCGTCGGCCTCGCACCCGACAACCACGGCACCACCCTCAGCGGTCTCACCAACCTCCTGCCCTACTTCCCGGGCGCGAGCGACCTGCTCAAGGCGGCCACCCCCGGTCTCGCCGACCAGATCACCGGGTCCGCCCTCCTCACCAAGCTCAACGAGGGCGGCGACACCGTGCCCGGCGTGCACTACACGGTCATCGCCACCCGGTACGACGAGGTGGCCACGCCGTGGCGGACCCAGTACCTGACCGGCTCCGACGTGCGCAACGTCCTGTTGCAGGACCTGTGCGCGCTCGACCTGTCCGAGCACGTGGCGATCGGCACGATCGACCGCATCGCCTTCCACGAGGTGGCCAACGCGCTCGACCCCGCGCACGCCACCGCCACCACCTGCGCGTCGGTCTTCAGCTGAACTGCTGAGGCGCTGACGTGCCTCGGGGCCTGCCCGGCCTGAGCCGCCGGACAGGCCCCGTGTTCGACGGGCCGCGTCAGCGGCCCCGCCCGCCGCCGGTCGCGGCACGCCGGCGGACCGAGGCGAACAGGGCCGCCGAGCCGAGCGCCAGGGCGGCCGCGCCGGCGACCGCGAGGTACGGGGTGCGGCCGTCGCCACCGGTCTCGGCCAGGTTCACCGGGCTGCCCGCGGCCTGCGGCCGGTTCGGCTCCTCGGCGGCGGCGCGCGCGGCCGGGTCCGCGCTCGTGTCCTCGTCCGTGTCACCGGCCGACCGCACGGCCGCGGCCGTCACCGGGTCCGACGCCGGGCTCGCGGCCGGGGCCGCCGACGCGGGCGCCACCGGGTCCGTCGTGGTCAGGGGGTCGTCGTCCCCGTGGCCGTGGTGCTCGACCGACGACCTGACGGCACCGTCCTCGATCTGCCGCTCGGTCGGCGCGGAGGCGGCCGGCGCCGGGGCGGAGCCGCCGGACGCGCCGCCGTTCCCGCCGCCGAAGGTGACGTCCGAGCAGGAGTAGAACGCCTCCGGGCTGTCCGAGCGCTGCCACACCGCGTACAGCAGGTGCCTGCCCGAACGCTCGGGCAGCGAGCCGGAGAAGGTGTAGAAGCCGTCCACGGCGGCCGGGTCGGTGGCCGTCGCGACGGGATCCGACAGATCGAGGTCGTCCCAGGCCAGGGGCTTGGCCGGGTCGTAGCCCGGCTTGGTGAGGTAGATCGTGAAGGTGCCCTTGTGCGGGGCGGTCACGCGGTACTTGAAGGTGTACGCGCCGCCGCGCACGTCCGTCGCGGGCCAGTCCGCGCGGGGCAGGTCCAGGCCCTTGAACTCCTCGTCGCCGGCGCTGCACAGCCTGCCGTCCGGGATCAGCTCCCGGTGCCGGCCGCCCGCGTCGCCGATCCGGATGCCGTTCCAGTCGTACAGCGCCTGGGTGCCGCCGACCACGACCGCCGCACGGCAGGCCGCCGACGTCGGGTTCTCCGGACCCTCCGCGTAGCACTGGGCCACCCGGCTGACCGGGGCGCCCATGGAGCCGTGCGCGGCCGCGGGCGCCGCGGCGAGCGCGGTCAGGGCCGGCGGGGCCAGTCCGAGGACGGCGAGAGCGGCGGCCGTGCGGCGTACGGGCATCAGGGAACTCCTCGGGGGCGACAGCTCTGACACAGGATGGGACGGATCCCGTGGGGGTGTTCAGAAGCTAGCCGCAACGCACCGCGAAAACGCCTGCTGGAGGCGGTGCGGGGAGATCCTTATGCTCGCGTTAAGGGAGCGCTGAGACTGCGCTCAGGTCGGCGCGTCTCAGCGTCCGGCCGCCGGTCATGACTCCGGCCACCAGGTGCGCGCGATGTCCTTGCGGACCTCGGGCCGCGCGGCGGGGCGCTCGTCGGCCTCCTCGCGGACGCGGCGGGTATCCGTCTTCCTCAGGGGCTTGTGCACTGTCACTCGGCGCATGGCTGCCTCCTTCGAGGCCCACCGGATCCGTCTTCGTACGGAGGCGGGACCTTTCGGGCGAGAGTTGCTCATCGGTGCGGTTCTGTCTGTGGCGGCTGTCACGAATCGGTTGTCAGTGGGTGGTGTCACTCTGGGCGGCATGAACGCGCATACGACGACCGACGGCGACGGTGACGACGGCAGCGGGGCCCGGGCCGGAGTGGACTGGGACGCCCAGGCCGCCGTCTTCGACGAGGAGCCGGATCACGGGCTGCGCGACCCGGGCGTGCGTGCCGCCTGGGCCGAACGGCTGCGCGGCTGGCTGCCCGGGCGCCCCGCCGAGATCCTCGACCTCGGCTGCGGCACCGGCAGCCTGTCGCTCCTCGCGGCCGAGCAGGGCCACCGGGTGACCGGTGTGGACCTGTCCCCGGCGATGCTGGAGCGGGCCCGCGCGAAGCTCGCCGGCCGCGACGCGGTGTTCCTGGTCGGTGACGCCGCGGACCCGCCCGTGGACGGGCGGCGCTTCGACGCCGTCCTGGTCCGGCACGTCCTGTGGGCGCTGCCCGACCCCGCCCGCGCGCTGCGGCACTGGCAGGGGTTGCTGCGGCCGGACGGCCGGCTCGTCCTGATCGAGGGTGTCTGGGGCACGCTCACCCCCGTCGGCATACCCCCGGACCGGCTGACCATGCTTCTCCGGCCACTCGCCTCCCACATTCACCTGGAGTCACTGTCGGCCGACGCGCGGCTGTGGGGCGGGGAGGTGGACGACGTGCGGTACGCGGTGGTGGCCTCGGACTGAGCGGGCGCCGGCCGGTGCGGGGGTCAGGACAGCAGCGACTCGAAGCCGCCCTCGCGGGCCAGCCGCTCCAGTTCGTCGAGGGCGGCCAGGGCGGCGGCCGCGGCCCCGGGGTCGGTGTGCGCCAGACCGCTCGCCGCGAACTCGTCCTCGTCCAGCCGCCGTACGTCCGTGCCGTCGGCGGAGCGCCACAGGTCCAGGTCGAGGTCCTCGACGACGAGGTCGGTGCCGGAGCGGGTGGCGGGGCGGGTGACGTCGCAGTACCAGCCCTTCAGCGTGCCCCCGGCGTCGCGGACCTCCTTCACGGAGTACCAGCGGTCGCGCCAGTAGTGCTCGGTGAACAGGTCGCCCGGCTCGAAGCGCACGAAGCCGAAGTCGCGGACGCCCTCGCTCGCCCACCGGGCCCGGACGGTGACGCGCGTGCCGTCGTCGGACACGAGCACGCCCGGGTAGCGGATCTTGACCCGGCCGGCCTTGACGAGGACGACCTCCACCTCCGCCGGTCCCTGCGGGCGATCGCCGGTCTCAGCCGATTTCGCGGACATGACGCACCTCCGTCGCGCAGACCTCGTACCCGAACCACTCGTTGACCGCGATCATCGGCGCGTTGCCGGTGTCGTTGCCCGTGAAGGCCTCCGTGCACCCGGCGGCCCGGGCGCGGTGCAGCGAGTCGTTCTTGGCGAGCTTGGCCAGGCCCCGGCCACGGAAGGCGCGGGCGGTGCCGGTCATGCCGGTGCTGTAGCGGGCGCCGCCGTCGGTACGGGCCGCCGTGAAGGCCACGGGACGGCCGTCGGCCACCGCCACCGAGGTCAGTTCGAGATCCAGCAGCGGATGCCGCCAGGTCCCCTCAAGCCAGGCCTCGTAGTCGGTGAACTCGAAGTCCACGTCGCCCGGCTCGTCCGCGGTCGTCTCGGCGTCCAGCTCGAACAGCGGACGCGGGTCGTCGGCGTAGTCCGAGCCCCGGCGCAGCTCCACGCCCGGGGGCGGGTCCTGGAGCGGGGGGAGCGTGCCGTTCGCCAGATCCAGGCGCAGGAAGTACGCGGAGCGGCTGGGCCGGTAGCCGTGCGACTGGGCGAAGGCGCGGTTGCCCGGCTCGTCCAGCACCCAGGAGTGCAGCCGGGCCGCCCCGTGCGTCGCCAGGTGCTCCTCGGCGGCCCGCAGGAGGAGGGTGCCGACGCCGCGGCGGGTATGCCCGGGATGCACGTACACGTTGATGTTGCCCTGGCCGGGCTCGGTGCTCTCGTGGGACACGTGCACCTGCGCGGTGCCGATCACCTCGCCGTCCGCCACGGCGACCAGGGGCCGGTAGTGGGCGTCGGGGTGCAGGTGGGTCAGGTCGTGGACGAGCGAGTCGGGGGTGACGAGTATGTACGGCATCGCGAGGTGCCGGACGCGGGCGAAGCCCTCGAGGTCGGCCGGCGCGTCGGGGCGCAGCTCCCGGATGATCAGGGTCATGGTGGGGCACGCTACGGCGGGGACCGGCGGGGCGCCTCCCATTTTCCGCTGGGTCCCACGCGCGGGCGTGCGGGACAATCACTCCGTGACCTTGAAGATCCACATCGAGGACGGCGCACCTCCCTACGAGCAGGTGCGGGCGCAGATCTCCGAGCAGGCGCGGTCGGGGGTGCTGCCGGTGGGGTACCGGCTGCCCACGGTGCGCGGGCTGGCCGAGTCGCTCGGGCTCGCGGCGAACACGGTCGCCAAGGCCTACCGGGCACTGGAGGCGGACGGCGTGATCGAGACGCGGGGGCGCAACGGCACGTTCGTCGCCGCCGCGGACTCGGCGGCGGCGCGGGAGGCCGCGGCCGCCGCCCAGGCGTACGCCGAGCGGGTGCGGCGGCTCGGGCTCACCGAGGACGACGCGCTCGCCGCCGCGCGGGACGCCCTGCGGTCGGGCTACGGGGAGCGGTAGGGCTTTTCGGAGTGGCGGTCGCGCGGCGTCACCGGCCCGGCGGGACCTTCTGCCGGTCGGCGGTGAGCGCCGGGGTGCGGGTCACCGCCAGACCCGCGCTCCTGGCCGCCCGCGCGAACACCACCGCGTCCTGGACCGCGGCCCCCGTCGGGTCGTTGTTGAAGTAGGCGTACACATCCGGCTTGCCCGGCCAGGCGGTGGCGATCCGGTCGACCCAGGTCTCCAGCGACCGCCGGCCGTAGTGGGGCCAGGCCCGGGCGCGGCCCACGTGGAAGCGGACGTACCCCCAGCCGGCCGTCCGCCACAGCGGCGTGACCGGGCGGGCGTGGGCGTCGGCCCAGCACAGGGCGGCGCCCCGGGCCTCCAGGACCTCGCGCACCCGTGGTGTCCACCACGAGTCGTGGCGCGGCTCCACCGCGACCCGGGTGCCGGAGGGGAAGCACGCCAGGCAGGCGTCGAGCAGCTCCGGATCCGCGCGCAGGGTCGGCGGGAGCTGGAGCAGGACCGGGCCCAGCCGGTCGCCGAGGCCCGCCGCGTGCGTCATCAGGCGGTGCACCGGCTCCTCGGGGTCCTTCAGGCGCTTGATGTGGGTGAGGAACCGGCTCGCCTTCACCGCGACCACGAAGTCCGCCGGGACCCGCTCCCGCCAGTTCTCGAAGGTCTCCCGCGCGGGCAGCCGGTAGAAGGCGTTGTTGACCTCCAGGGTGGCGAAGGCGGCGGCGTACTCCTCCAGCCACAGCCGTGCGGGGCACCCCGCCGGGTACAGCACGCCCCGCCAGTCCTTGTACTGCCAGCCCGACGTTCCGACGAACAGGGTCATACGCCCATCAAAGCACCGGCGCCCGTACGGGACCCGTCACAAGTACAGACCCGCGTCGGCCCCCTCGCGCGGCTCCGGGAGCGCCGTCGGTGACGTGCCCCGCCGCAGCGCGTACAGCTCCGCGAGGCTCGCCCCCTCGCGGCTCACCCCCTCCTCGGTGCCCAGCCAGTTCACCGCCTCCCGGCGGGTCAGCCGGCCCACCTCGATGCGGGCCAGGCACCGGCCCGGGCGGACCACGGCCGGGTGCAGGCGCTCCAGGTCCTCATTGGTCGTCACCCCCACCAGCACGTTGCGCCCCTGGCCGAGCAGGCCGTCGGTGAGGTTCAGCAGCCGGGACAGCGCCTGGCCCGCGGTGTGCTTGGCCTCGCCGCGGATCAGCTCGTCGCAGTCCTCCAGCAGGAGCAGCCGCCAGCGTCCCTTGCCCGCCGCGTCCTCCTCGCCGATGGCGATGTCCATGAGGTAGCCGACGTCGCTGAACAGCCGCTCCGGGTCGAGGACGCAGTCCACCTGGCACCAGTCGCGCCAGGACCGGGCCAGGGTCCGCAGCGCCGACGTCTTGCCCGTGCCGGGCGGGCCGTGCAGCAGGAGCAGCCGGCCCGCGATGTCCTCGGGGGTCGTCTTCATCAGCCGGTCCATGGCCTCAGCGACCGGGGCGGTGTAGTTCTCCCGGACGTCGTCCCAGGTGCCCGCCGAGATCTGCCGCGTGGTGCGGTGCGGGCCGCGCCGGGGCGAGACGTACCAGAAGCCCATCGTCACGTTCTCCGGCTGCGGCTCCGGCTCGTCCGCGGCGCCGTCCGTCGCCTCCTCCAGCACCTTGGCGGCCAGCTCGGCGCTGGTCGCGGTGACCGTGACGTCGGCGCCCCGGTTCCAGCGGGAGATCAGCAGCGTCCAGCCCTCGCCCTCGGCGAGGGTCGCGCTGCGGTCGTCGTCGCGGGCCGCGCGCAGCACCCGGGCGTCCTCGGGCAGCAGGGTGGCGCCGGTACGCACGCGGTCGATGTTCACCGCGTGCGAGTACGGCTGCTCGCCCGTCGCGAAGCGGCCGAGGAACAGCGCGTCGACGACGTCGGACGGCGAGTCGGAGTCGTCGACGGTGAGCCGGACCGGCAGAGCGTCGTGTGGGTTCGCGGACATGCCGCCATGATCTGTCACGCGGGCGCCGTGCGCACCCGGTTTCCCCCGCGCGTCCTGTGCCGGTGCCCGGACGGAGCCCGTCGTGGGCCGAGCCTGCCGGAACCCTGTCCCGCGGATGATTTCGGCCCTTACTGTGGTCCTTGATGACACGTCATGGGGGGAATCCGGGGGCGGGGCGGTGGCGGCTCACCGCGCTGCTCGGCGTGGGAGTGACGGCGGTGGCCCTGGTCGCGGCCCTGATCAGCACGCTGCCGGGCGGCGCGAGCACCGAGGGCACCACACGCGACGGCGACAGGGTGCACGGCACACCGGCCACTCCGCGGGACGCGGACGTGCCGGACGTCGGCTGGGGCTTCACCCACACCCAGTTCAGCGCCGACGAGGGCGGCGCGGCCGCGACCGCCCGGGTCGAGGCGCTGCTGTCGAAGGACGGCGGCCTGCCGCAGAACCAGGCGATCATGGGCTGGGGCGCGGACAACCCCGAGCCGGTCAAGGGGCGTTACGACTTCGAGGCGCTGGACCGGCGGATCGACTTCGTCCGCGCCTCGGGCGGCACCCCGGTGATCACCCTGTGCTGTGCGCCCGACTGGATGAAGGGCGGCCGGGCCGGCGCGGACAACACCGACTGGAGCCAGGAGGCGCTGGAGACCGCCCCGGACCGCGCCCACTACAAGGACTACGCGGCCCTCGCCGCGACCGTCGCCAGACGCTACCCGGACGTACGCCACTTCATCGTGTGGAACGAGTTCAAGGGTTTCTGGAACAACGCCGGGGGCCGCTGGGACTACGAGGGCTACACCGACCTCTACAACCTGGTCCACAGGGCGCTCAAGCAGGTCGACCCCAAGATCATGGTGGGCGGTCCGTACCTGGTCATGGACAGCGTCGACCCGCGGCAGCGGCAGGACGCCTCCACCGTGCTGCGGGGCCCCTGGGGAGCCATGGACCAGCGGGTCCTGGACGCCTTCGCCTACTGGAACCGGCACAAGGCGGGCGCCGACTTCGTCGTCGTGGACGGCTCCAGCTACACCAAGGACGACGACCTGCTGCCCGACGAGTTCCGCGCCACCGACAAGCTCACGGACGTCGGCCGCTGGGTGCGGCGGCAGACGGGCGGCCTGCCGCTGTGGTGGGCCGAGTACTACGTCGAGCCCGCCGACCGCAACGACGACCGCAAGGAGTGGTCCGAACCGCACCGCGTCGCCGTCCAGGCCGCCGGCCTGATCGCCATGGCCAAGGGCGGTGCCTCCACCGGCTTCTACTGGAACCCGGAGAACCGCACGGGCGGCTGCCCCGGCTGCCTGTGGACCCCGACCGGCTCCTCGGGCGGCGGCCGGGCGCTGCCCATGCACGACCTGGTCTCCCGCTTCAGCCGTGCGTTCCCGCCGGGCACCGGGTACAGGACGGTGTCCGTCGCCCCGGACGACGTGCCCAACGTGCGGGTCCTGGCCGACGACCGGACGGTCCTGGTGGTCAACACCCTGAACCGCACGATCAGCGCGCAGGTCGACGGCAGGCGCTTCGATCTGAAGGCGTACGAGGTGAAGTGGCTCCGGCGGTAGCCCCCCGGAGCCGCTCCACCCGCCCGACCGCTCAGCCGCCCCCCAGCGTCAGGAACCGCTGCACCAGCGAGGCGAACAGCACCGCCAGCAGCGGCAGCGAGAACCAGAAGCTGCCCTGGAGCCACCGCAGCCGGCGCACACTCGGCCGCACCGCGACCCGGACGACCTCCCGGGCCGTCAGCATCAACGTCAGTGCCAGCGCCGCGAGTCCGCCGGCCACCGACCACGGCGTCCACGTCACCTTCGGCCCGATCGGACCCGGACGAGGCTCGGGCACGGGACCGCCGGGCCGCTCGCGCAGCTCGTACAGGGTCACGTCGTCGTTGGCGAGGACCTTCCGCAGCTCCCGCCGGTCGTCGAGGTTGCGTACGAGCCGCGACTCCCAGGCGGCCGAGTAGCCCACGTCCATCCGCAGATACGTCACCTGACTGCGGTTGATCATCAGGTACGCGTTCGGACCCGCGTCCTTCAGCGACTTGACCAGTCCGGAGACCAGCACCGGGTCGGCCGGTGCCAGGGTGGGCACGTAGTCGACGCGCTCCATGTCCCGCGCGCCCCACGGCATGGCCGGAGTGACGTTGGTGGCCGGGTCGTTGCTCAGCCACAGCAACCGCACCGTCGGCCGGTCGTGGGCGTACACGTAGTCCATGGCCGCGACCTCGCCGGGCCGGATCCGCTCGAAGGTCTCGTTGCCCCACCGGGCGACCAGGAAGCCGCCCATCAGCAGCAGGCCCGCCAGCAGCGCGGCCAGCGGCGCCAGGCTCACCCGGTCCTTGTCCCGTTCCTCCGCGGTGGCCCCGGTGCGCGGGAAGAGCGCGAGCGCGGCGAGCAGCGCGGCGCCGGGCAGGGCGAACATGAAGACCCGCAGCGCCATCTCGCCGCCGTAGGACTGCATGCCGAAGCCGAGGAACGGCACGAAGGTGAGCACCAGCAGCGACCGCTCCCGGTACTTGTGCTCGCGCCGCCGCCACCAGCCCCAGCAGGCGAACGCCATCACGGAACCGGCCAGCAGCACGCGTGCGTACAGCACCAGTTGGTGGGTCGAGTCGCCGCCCTGGATGCGGCCCGAGACGGACGTCGAGACATTGCTGCCGACCCCGCCGACCCCGCCGAACAGCTCGTCGAAGTGCCCGGACCAGTACGGCTCGGCCATGAAGCCCAGCCAGAACGCCGCCATCACCGCGAACAGCACGGGCAGGCCGCGCAGTTCGGACCTGCGGACCAGGACGAGGACCGCCAGCACGCCCAGCATCACGAACGGGGTGAGCTGGTGCGCCGGGACGCTCGCCGCGAACAGGCCGATCACCACCAGGAGCAGCACCGCCCGCTGCCGCCGGTCGGCCGGTTCCACCTCCGCCTCGCCCGGCCGCACCGTGGTCCACAGCATCCGCGGCGCCCGGAACCAGACGAGGAGGATCGCCACGAACACCAGGTACAGCAGATAGGTGAAGCCCTGCGGCGAGAAGTAGTCCTGGCCCACCCAGCCGCTGAGCACGAAGATCCACACACCGGTCCATCTGGCCCGCCAGCTCGCCCGCAGCGAACGGGTCAGCAGGAACATGGGGGGCAGGTAGAGCAGTTGGACGGTGAGCGGCCACCAGCGGATGACCTCGGTGAAGTCGCTCAGACCGCAGGCGCGGGCGACGAAGGCGGCCACCGCGAAGAACCCGGGCCAGCTCCACCGCGCGTCCAGGTCCGGTACGGCCGATCCGGTGCGGTCGATGAAGTCGATGAAGCCGAGGTGCTGCCAGGCGGTGGCGAAGCGCGGCTCGCTCTCGATCACCGCGGGCAGCGCGTGCAGGGAGACGACGGTGGCGACCAGGGTGACCAGCAGCAGCGCCCGGTGCTCGCGGCGCAGCCACAGCAGCGCGGCGAAGACCCCGGTCAGCAGCGCCGCGCCGGCCAGGGTCGGCAGCGGCAGCACCGAGACCAGCCCCAGGCCGCCCATCCGGTCCAGGTCCGCGTCGTCCAGACGCAGAGCGGGCACCCAGTACAGCAGCAGCGCGGTGATCAGCAGGCAGCCGAGCAGGACACCGGACCGGGTGGGGGCGAGCCGCTCCCGCCAGGAGGGGGCGGGGCCGCCGCCCCGGTCGGGACTGGCCTCCGCCGCCTCTTCCGCCGGGGCCGCCTTGGGTACGGCGGGCCGGACCGCGGCCGCGGAGCCCGCCTCCGGTGCGTCGGCCGACTCGCCGGCGGTGTGCGTCCCGTCCGGTACGACGGCACGCTCCTCCGTCCCGAACGGGGCGTCCACCTCCGGTTCGCCGGCCGGTCTCCGCTCCTGGACCGGCAGCCCCAGGGGGGCCTTCGGCCCGTGTGACGGCCGGCCGGGGTCCTCCGCGGGGGTGCCGGCGGGCGGGGTGCCCGGTCCGGGCCGTACGTCCGGGCGGCGCTCCACGTGGTCGAAGTCGACGTGGATGCCCAGGGCGAGGGTGTCGGACTCCAGCGCCCACGCGGGCGTCCGGTGCGGTGCGGTCCGGGCGGGTGCCTCGCGCGTCCCCAGGTCGGCGAGGTCCCCGTCGGGCGCCGCGTCGTCGGGGACGCCCACGGCGGGTCTCGCCCTGACGGTCCGGTACAGCTTCGGCGCGGCGATCGCGACGATCACGGCGAGGCTGGAGATCTCCGCGACACCGGCCCCGGTCAGCCCCATCCGGGGGAGCAGCAGCAGCGTCAGACCGAGCACCAGCGCGCACAACAGGCCCTGGAGCCACGCCAGTCCGGCGGTACGGCTCTGGGCGCGCAGCACCGCGAAGTACGTCTCCATCACGACCCGCAGCAGCGCGCCGACGGCGAACCAGCGCAGCAGCGGGGTGGCGGCGTTGGCGTAGCCCTCGCCGAAGACGTGCAGGATGTACGGGGCCAGCAGGAACAGCAGCCCGCAGATGGGCAGCATGATGCGGGCCATCCGCTTCAGCGCGGCACGGGTGTTGGCGGCCAGCCGGGCCGGGTCGTGCGACCCCTCGACGGTCAGCGAGGCGCCCATGTTGATGGCGAGCAGGTTGACCGTGCCGCCGATCGTGGTGGTGATGTAGAAGTACGCGTTGTCGGCGGAGCTGACCTGCGCGGCGATGATCACCGGCACCAGGTAGACGACCGCGAGGGAGAACAGGGAGCCGGTGTAGTCGCCCGCCAGGAACCGCCCGAGCTCCCTCGCCGTCGGCGGCCGGGCGTGGTCCTCGGTGGCCCGTACGTGCCGGGGCACCAGGCGCCGGAACACCAGCCAGCCCAGCGGCACGATGGAGAAGGCGATCGCCGCGACCCAGGAGACGAAGACGCCGGTCGTGGGGATCGCGACGGCCAGTCCCACCAGCAGGGCCAGTTTCACCGCCGAGAACACGGTGTTGCCCACCGGGACCCAGGGTGCGCTGCGCAGTCCGGTCAGCACCCCGTCCTGGAGGGTGAGCAGGTTCCACGCCATGACGGCGACGACGAAGCCGAGGCCGTGGGCGAGTCCGTGCAGGAAGCGGTACGAGGGTCCCCACACGTCGAGGGTGAGCAGGAACATCCCGGCCGCGCACGCCACGATCACCGAACTGCCCATGTACGTACGGGCGATGAGGTGCCTGGTGGCGTGCCCGGAGATCGGGATGAAGCGGGCCAGGGCCCCGGTGAGGGTGACCGCGGTCAGCCCGGCGAGGAGCTTCATGGCGGCGATGGCGGCCGAGCCCTGGCCGACGGCGTCGTCGGAGTAGTAGCGGGCGGCGACCAGCCAGTAGCCGAGGCCCAGCACCGCGGAGATCCCGGTGTTGAGCATCAGCGCGTAGGCGTTGCGGAAGAGCGGGTTGCCGCCGGGGGACCGGCCCCGTCCGGGCAGCCGCAGACGGCGCCCCGGCTGCTCGGGCGCCTCGGGCTCGGTGGCCGATGCCTCGGTGGTGGTGGTCGTGTCAGACACGGGTACGGATGGCCTTCCGGCGGACCTGGCGGGCTCTGCGGACCATGGCGTAGCCCTTGGTGAGGGCGCGGTCCCTGGCGAAGTTCCGGGTGATCGCGCGGCCCTGGACGATCCGCTCGAACTCCTCGGTGGTGGTAGCGCGGCGCACGGTGAGCCGCCGCAGGGCGTACGGGCCCTGACGGCGGCGGGCGAGGGCGTTGCCGACGGCGAGGGCCTGGGTGAAGCCGGCGCCCCGCACCAGGGTCCGCACCCGGTGGCTGGAGTAGCCGTAGGGGTAGGCGAACGACGCGGGCACGGTGCCGAGTTCGGCGGTGACGATCTCCTTGCATCGGATCAGCTCCGACCACAGGGTGTCGTCGTCGAGCTGGTCGAGCTGCGGATGGGTGTGGCTGTGCCCGCCGATCTCGACCCCGCCGGCGGCGAGTTCGCGCACCTGGTCCCAGTCGAGCATGGCGTCCAGGCCGCCCCCGGTGTCGTGGGCGCCGCGGATCCAGCCGGTGGAGACGAACAGCGTGGCGGGGAAGCCGTAGTGGTCCAGCGTCGGCAGGGCGTAGCGGTGCACGCCCTCGTAGCCGTCGTCGAAGGTGATCAGGACGGGGTTCGCGGGCAGCGCGGGCAGGGCGGCGCCACGCCAGTGCCCGGCCAGCCGGGCCGTGGTGACCGGCTGGAAGCCGCGGTCCTTGAGCACCGCCATCTGCTCCCCGAACGCCTCGGGCGTCACGGACAGTTCCCGGGTTGCCTCGTTGGGCTCCGCCGAGACCGCGTGATACATGAGCACGGGCACGGGCACGCCGGCACGGCCGTTCATACGGCAGATCCCTCCTCGTCCTGAGCGGCAGTCCCGCCTGGTGGGGTCCGTTCCATCCGGGGCACCGAGAAGGCCGGGCCGGTCCGGCGGGTCCTCACGGTGCCGACGGCGTAGCCGCTCGCGGCGGTGAGTACGCCGGTGACGATCGCGCCGGCGCGGCCCGCGCCACCCGGGCGGGCCAGCAGGGCGTCCCGCAGCCCGCGGGCCAGCCCGGCGGGCAGCACCCGGGTGGTGTAGCGGCGCTCGGACTCGAGTCCCCTGGCCGCGCCGACGCTCCGCGCGACCAGCGCCTTCGACAGGCCCTCGGCGTAGACGCGGGTGCGGAAGTAGCGGAAGTGCTCGCGCGCCTCGGGCACCCGGTGGTGGATGACCGCCCGGTCGTCGATCAGGAGGACCGCGTCCGGCCGGGCCCGGGTGAGCCGGATGCACAGCTCCGTCTCCTCGCAGCCCAGCGGCCGCTTGTCGCCGTCGCGGCCGATCCCCGTGGCGAAGCCGCCCGCCGCGTCGAACGCCGTACGCCGGAAGGAGGCGTTGCCGCCGAGCACGTTGCGCACCCGGACGCGGCCCGGCGGCAGGCCGCGGTACGTGCAGCCCACCACCCAGTCGAACTCCTCCGGGAACCAGGCCGGCCGGCGGCCCGACGCCCAGACCGGGACCGTCCGGCCGCCGACCGCCATCACGCGCGGGTCCGCGTACCCCTCGGCGAAGTGCCGCAGCCAGTCCCGCTCGGCCACGGCGTCGTCGTCGAGGAAGGCGACGACCTCGCCGCGGGAGGCGGCGATGCCCGTGTTGCGGCCGGCGGACAGGCCGCGCGGACCCGCGTTGGCGAGCACCCGCACCCCGTCGCCGCCCCGGTCCTCCGTGTACTCCTTGACCAGCCTCTCCAGCAGTGCCGGGTTGTGGTCCACCACCAGGAGGGTCTCCAGAGCCGGCCGGGACTGCGCCCGCACCGAGGAGACCGCCGCGAGGATGTCCTCCCAGCGGTCCTCGGTGTAGACGCAGATCACGACGGAGATGCCGAGACCGCTCAAGACGCCTCTCCCCGCACCGCGTCGAGCATCGGCGACCGGCGGATCCGGCGCGCCTGGCGGCGCAGTTCGCGCCGGTTGGAGCGCTCCTCGAGGATCACCTTCAGCACCCGCAGCCCGTCCCGCACGGCACGCAGATTGCTCACGCCGTGGATGCGCAGGTACTCGTGGCTGGGGATCTCCTGCACCTTCAGCCCGGCCTTGACCACTCTGATGTTCATCAGCGTCTCGACCTCGAAGCCGGTGCAGTCCAGCTCGATCTTGTCCAGGCAGTGCCGCCAGAACGCGTTGTACCCGTAGCACAGATCGGTGTAGCGGGCGCCGAACTTCCGGTTGACCACGGTGCACAGGGCCCAGTTGCCGAGCTTGCGGATGAAGGTCATGTCGTCGGTGCCGCCGCCGTTGGCGAACCGGGAGCCCTTGGCGAAGTCCGCGCCCGAGACCAGGGCGGAGACATAGGAGACGATCTCGCCGCCGTCGGCCGAGCCGTCCGCGTCGACCATCACGATGATGTCGCCGGTGCACTCCTCGAAGCCGGTGATCAAGGCATCCCCCTTGCCCTTGCCGCGCTGCCCGACGACCTTCACCTCGGGCCACAGTTCCCGTGCCACCTCGACGGTGTCGTCGGTGGAGTTGCCGTCCACGAGGACCACCTCGTGGATCCAGTCCGGAAGCGTCTTGAAGACGTAGGGCAGGTTCTCCGCCTCGTTCATGGCGGGGATCACCACGCTCACCGGCGGAGTGATCGCCAGGTGCGAGGAGATGGGCCGGTATTCCGCGGCGAGCGCCGGATCCTGTTCCGACGAAGGCGAGCGCAGAACGGAACTCATGACTGGTGTTCCCTCTCGTCCGGCGGACCGCCCGCCCCTCGGGCGGCCCGGCTGTGTGTCCGGTTCGAAAGGGGGGTTGATCACCCGGGGCGCGCCGCAACGGCTCTTTCGGACACGCCGGGTGAGCTGGCAGAACTGTCCGGCGTGCCACAAGAACGGCAGCCGGTCGCGCGGCACGGCTCGGTCACACCTGCGGTCACCGAGCACGGCACCCCCCTACCGCGCTCCGCGCCAGAACGTCCCGGCCCCTGAGCCCTCCCCTTGAGCCGCTTGCAGACGGTCCGATGCGGGTGAGATGTACGACGGTATTGACGATTGGGTCAGTATGGCAAGACCTGGAAGCAAGTCTCACGTTTTTGTTGGTTTTGTCGTAACGCGGGCCTGTGTGGGCTGTTCATCGCCTGGAGCGGATTTGTCCGATGCGTTTCAGGGCCCGGTCCGCGGGCTCGAACAGCTCCGGCCGTGACAGCACCGCGTTGCGCAGCGCCCGGACCGGGGCGCGGCGCGCCCGGTGCCCGACCGCCACCGGGTGACGTCGTGTCACCCACCCCTCGGACACGCTGAGTTCGCGTGTCTTCAGGGAGTCCTTGTACTCCTTCTGGCCCCGGCCGAGATCCAGGTACGCGATGCCGTCGGCGGCGGCCGCCTCGGCCATGCGCAGATGCAGGACCAGTCCCGGGGAGAACTTCGCGTACGCCGGGTCGTAGGCCGGGAACCAGCAGGCCAGCACCCGTTCGGTGCGCAGCCCGAAGTGGGCGGCGACCGGTCTGTCGTCCGCGTACAGCACCGACAGGATGCCCGCGAAGGGGTCCGAACGGGTGTGGAAGAGGCGCGTGACCAGGCGGCTGATCCACTCGTGTGCGAAGCGGTCGCTGCGCCCGGTCCGCCGGTACTGGGCGGACTTCCAGGCCATCAGCCGGCGCAGTGCGGCGGGGTCGCGCTCGTCGTGGACGTAGCGCACGGGGCCCGTGTCACGGCCGAGCCTCCGCTCCTTGGCGAGCGTGGTCCGGGTGAACTTCGGTGAGCGGTGCCGCAGTTCGCGCAGATAGGTGTCGTACCCCTGGTCCACGTCCATGACCGGGGACGGGAAGGTGCCGGAGGCTCCCTCCTCGAACGGCTCCTGGCCCGCCACCAGGTGGTCGAACTCCCAGACGGCCAGTGAGCAGTCCCGCAGCAGCCCACGGGCGTCCCAGGTGAAGCCGGGCCGGTGGACCAGGCCCTGGCAGTCGGAGACGCCGAGCCCGACGGCCCGGCCGACGCCGGTCGCCGATCTCTGGAACGGGAAGAACGCGGCGGGCTCGCCGTCCTCGCGGACCACCGCGATCCGCACGCCGCGTCTGCACCGGCCCACCGCGAGCGCGAACTCGGGGGACAGGAAAGGGTTCGCCAGTTGCTCCGCGCCGTGCAGATGAGCCTTGGACTGCATCGCGGTCCACGCCGCCCGGTCGGCGGCGGTCAGCTCGCCGGGGCGGTACACGCTGATGTCCACGTCAGGAGCCCTGTCTTCTCGCCGTACGGCCGCGCCCGCGCCGCACCAGAACCAGCAGGAGAACGAGGGAGCAGAACGCGGTGACGGCCAGCAGTCCGCCGCCGACGGACCACCGGTGCACGGCCAGCATCCCCTGGGCGACCAGCATGTCGAGGGCGACCGCGCCCGCGACCGAGGCGAGGGCGCGGCCGAAAGGATCCAGCCCGCGCAGCGCGGCGGCGATGGCCGCGGCCGGCGCCGCGAGCAGGAAGAACAGCGTCAGCGGGCCGCGCAGAGGGGAGCCGGAGCCGGTGAGCGCGAGCAGCGCGCCGATCCCTCCGGCCGTCGTCGCGGCGCCCGCGAGCAGCGGTGACAGGTCCTTCCCCGGCCCCGGCCGCGCCCGCTGTGTGCCCGGTGTCGCAACTGACTTGATGCGTATGGTCTGCATTGGCGACTTTGCCCCCCGAAGCGCCGGATGCCGGGCTTCAATGTCGCGCAGCCCCGCTGCCCCGTCAAGATGCGGAGGCGGCCGTACGGGTTCACGCGCGGTCGCGCACCCCTCCTGAGCGTCCGGTTCCCTACCTCTCAACCCACTTGTGCCACAACGGATTTCGTTGATCGTTGAAAAGTTTTGGCATGGACACTTCCTGTCAACACGCGTAGCTGCTACCACAGTTACGGCAGAGATCCTGCTAAAGGGAGGTTCCATGAGACGAAGTTCCCGAATTTCCGCCTATATCGGTTCCCTCCTCCTGACCGTCGGCCTCGCCCTGACCGGGGCGACCACGGCGCAGGCATCCCAACTGGCGGCGAACGGGCCGTATGTGGCCCTCGGCGACTCCTACTCCTCCGGGGTGGGCGCCGGCAGCTACATCAGCTCCAGCGGCAGTTGCAACCGCAGCACGAACGCGTTCCCCTACCTGTGGAACGCCGCCCACTCCCCGTCCTCGTTCTCCTTCAACGCCTGCTCGGGCGCCAGGACCGACGACGTGCTGGCCAACCAGCTCGGCTCGCTCAACTCCGCGACCGCCCTCGTCTCGATCACCATCGGCGGCAACGACGCCGGGTTCTCGGACGTCATGACGACCTGTGTGCTCCAGTCCGACAACGACTGCATCTCGCGCATCAACACCGCCAGGGCGTACATCGACTCGACGCTGCCCGGCAAGCTGGACAACGTCTACTCGACGATCCGCGCCAAGGCCCCGAACGCGCGCGTCGTCGTCATCGGCTACCCCCGCTTCTACCTGCTCGGTCAGCTCTGCCTGGGCCTCAGCGAGGCCAAGCGCTCCGCGATCAACGGCGCCGCCGACTACATCGACGCCGCCACCGCCAAGATCGCCGCGAACCATGGCTTCGTCTTCGGCGACGTCCGCACCACCTTCACCGGCCACGAGATCTGCTCCGGCAGCTCCTGGCTGCACAGCGTCAACTGGCTCAGCATCGGCGAGTCGTACCACCCGACGGCGGCCGGCCACTCCGGCGGCTACCTCCCGGTGTTCACCAAGGCGGCCTGACCCGCCGTCACCACCAGGCTTCCTCGCGGCTCGAAGCGGAGGCCCCCGCCTGCCGGGGTCTCCGCTTCGGGCCGATCCGTTTCCGGGCCTTGGGGCGACGACGGCTCAGCTCAGCGCCGCCACCGCCCCCTTGAGCATCAGCCCGGCTCCCAGCGCGACGACCACGCAGGCCGACCCGAGCGGCGCGGACCTGCGCACCAGGGCCGCTGCCCGGCCCGCGGTCCAGCGGGGCCGCCCGTCCAGCAGCCGGTTCATCCCGCTGCCCAGCCTGACCACGGCGAACCCGGCCGCGGTGAGGGTCAGGGCGAGCCCGACGCCGTACGCCACCACGAGCAGCAGCCCGAACCAGGCCTGCCCCATCGCCGCCGCGCCCACCAGGACCACCACGGCGGACGGACTGGGCACGAGCCCGCCGGCGAACCCCAGGAGCAGGGTGCCGCGGAGCGTGGGGACGGCGGGGTGGGTGTGGGTGTGGCCGCCGTGGGTGTGTTCCAAGCCGTGTGTGTGGCCGTGGTCGTGGCTGTGCCCGTGTCCGTGGCTGTGCCCGTCCCCGAGTCCGTGACTGTGGCCATGCCCGTGGCTGTGTCCGTGGTCGCGGTGGCGCCAGGCGCGGCGTACGAGGGCGGCGCCCCCCAGGGTGACCAGAACGCCGCTCGCGATGCCCAGCCAGGCGATCACCGAGGGAGCGGCCGCGGAACCGGCGGCGACCAGCAGCCCGAGGGCGACCACACCGAGGGTGTGCGTGACGGTCACCGAGGCGGCGAGCGGCAGCACGTCCCGGAGGCGGGCCCGGCCGCCGCGCGCCGCCGCCATCGCCGCCATCACGGTCTTGCCGTGACCGGGGGCCAGGGCGTGCAGGGCGCCGAGCCCGACCGCGACGGCCAGGGCGAGCGCGGCGAAGCCGACGGTGAGGTCGTGCCGGGCCACCAGGTCGTCCAGGGCCCGCGTCCAGCGGTCGGCGCCGCGCGGCAGCACGGAGGCGGCGGGCGCGTCGCGCCGGTCGTCGGCGAGCGCGGGTCCGCCCGACCGCACCCGCAGGGACGCGGCGGCGGTGTCGGCGGGGGAGGACAGCAACCGCGCGGGATAGTTCGTCAGTTCACGGGAGACGGAGGCCGTCGGCACGTCGGACGCGGTGAGCGTCATCCGGTCGCCGCGTGCCGTGATCTCCCGCCAGCCGGGCCCGGACGCCGCCTCGGCGCCGCGGAAGCCGACGGCGACGGTGGCGTCCTCGGGCAGCGGCGCGCTCAGCCCGCACTCCACCCGAAGGGTGTCGAGCCCCGCCTGACCGGGGCGTACGCGCGCGTGGCTGCTGTGCGCGGTGAGCGCGACCGCGCGCCCGTCGACGGTGACGGCGCTGTCCCGCGCGGCCTTCTCGCACCGCTGCCGGGCCCACCCGACGAGCCCGATCCGCTCGATGTCCGGCTTCGCCTGGGTCGCCGGGATCTCGGCGAGGTCCTCGACGTGTTCCACGCGGAGCGCGCCCGGGGAGGCGACCAGTCCGTCATAGCGGTTGACGGTGAAGTTCCCGAGCGGGTGGGCGCTCGCGGCGCCGGCCGGGACGAGGACGAGCGCGCAGGCCGCGGTGAGGGCGGCCGCGGCGGCGCGGAAGGTACGGAGGTGCTTCACCGGGCCGCCTCCAGGGACTTCAGGGCCGCACGCGCCGCACGGGTTTCCAGCGGGGAGAAGCCGGGGTTCAGCCTCAGGGCGGCGGTCAGGTGGGTGCGGGCGTCGTCGTCGTGGCCGGTGGCGTGCTCGATCATGCCGCGGTGGTAGAGGAACGCGGCGTTGCGGTAGCCGGTGGCCGTGGCCTGCCGGGCATGGGGGAGGGCCTCCTGGGCGCGGCCGTTCCGGTACAGCGCCCAGGCGAGCGCGTCCGAGGTGTGCACGGTGTGCCGGCGGGCCCACTCGGCGCGGGCCGCGCGCAGCGCCGCCCCGGTGTCGCCGTGGTCGGCCGCCGCGAGCGCGGTGTCGAGGTCCGCGTTGACGCCGCCCGCGCGGGCGAGCGCGATCCAGGCGTCGACGAGGGCGTACTGGTTCTCCGCCTTCGCCCGGTCGCCGGTGGCGGCCCGGTCCTCGTACAGCTCCCCGAGCTCGACGAGCGGTCCGGGCAGCGGGTAGCGGGAGACGACGTCCTCCAGGTCCCTGACGGCGTCGGCGCGGTCACCGCTCGCCGCCCGGGCGCGGGCGCGGCCCTCCAGGGCGGGCAGGTAGCCGTCGTCGGCGGCCAGGGCACGCGCGTAGTGGCCCAGGGCTTCCTTGTACTCGCCCTGGTTCCAGGCGAGTTGGCCGAGCTGGGTGGCGACGTAGGCGATGTCGCCGCGGGCGGTGGCGGAGGCGAGGGCCTGCTCCAGGACGCGGCGGGCGGTGGTGACGTCGCCGCGCAGTTCGCGCACGTAGGCGTAGCGCGTGAAGACCGGTACGCCGGGGCGCCGGGCGTCGGCGGTGTCGGAGGCCTCGGACGCCTCGTCGTACCGGCCGAGTTCGACGAGGGCGTCGATACGGGAGCACAGGGCGCGCTCGCTGTAGGGGTTCTGCCTCAGCGCCTGGTCCGCGTAGGCCAGGGCGCCGGCGAAGTCGTGCCGGGCGGCGGCGAGGGCGGCGCGGCCGGCGAGGGCCTGCTCGTTCCCGGGCGCCAGTTTCAGCGACCGCGCCAGCGCCTTCTCGGCCTGCGGGTACCGCGAGGGGTCGCCCTTGGTCCGTGCCTCCTCCACGTAGGCGAGTCCGAGGGCGGCCCATCCGCCGTCGTCCTTGGGCTGCGCCCGCAGATGTGCCTGAAGGGACGCGACGTCGGCGCCGCGGCTTCCGCCGACGAGCGGTTCCGACGCACCGGCCGCGCGGCCGGCCGCCCCACCGCCGTCTCGCACCGCCCCCACGGCCAGGGCGCTCCCGGTCATGACCACAGCAAGCAACACCACCACGCCGGCCATCGGCCCCCACCGCCGCCGACGTCCCACCCCGGCGTCACGCTCATCCGCCGGCGGCGGAGAGGTGCGGGCGTTGTCGCGGGGTCCGTCGGCCCCGCGCTCCCGCGGGGCGGTGGCGGCGCCGTCCTGCGGGCTTTCGGCCTCGCGTTCGGCGGGGCTGCCGTCGGAGGGGTCTCCGGCCTCGCGATCCTCCGGCGGGCCGGGGGCGCCGTCCTGCCGGTCCTCCGCCCCCCGATCTGCCTCCTGCGCGTCTCCGGGCTCGTGCTCGGCCGGGGTCCTCGGGGTGTCCTCGGGTGGGTGTTCGCGGTGGTCCTCCCTCGGTGGGGCCGCCGGGGCTCGGTCGTGCTCCGGAGGCTCGGGTTCCGGGGGCGGCGTGGGGCCCGTGGCGTGTTCGTCGTTCGGTGGGGTGGGGTCGTCGCGCCGGGCCATGCCCTCTCCTTGGTCGCCTGAGTGGTCCGGGCCGTATCCCAGGTACGGCCGTGGGGTGGGCGGCGCGGCCCGCGTCGTGGGGGATGGGTGGAACGCGGACCGCGCCGGTCGGTGGGGGCGTGGGTCAGTACGGGCGCTGCGCGCGGCGACGCCACCAGGACAGGCCCGTGCCGATCAGCAGGACCCCGGCCGCTCCAGCAGCAGCCGAACCGGCCATCAGCATCGTGCCGCCGGAGCCGCCCTCGGGCTGCAGCGCGCCGCCCAGCCCGCTGCGCACGTTCGCGCTCGTGCTCGCGACGGCCCGTGCCTGCGAACCGGACGCCGGCTCGGCCACGTACGGGAAGGAGTTCTCGAACTCCCGGTCGTTCGCGTCGACCCCGTCACTCAGGTCGTTCTTCGCGCCGAGCAGCGCGCCCTCCATCACCAGGAGCGCGGCGTCGATCACGTCGTCGGTGAGCCGGCGGCCGTTCGGGAAGCCCGCGGTGTCACCGTCGAGGACGCCGAGACGCTTCGGGTGCGGGCTCGGCGCGATCGAGGTGTTCAGCCGCAGCTGCTCCGAAGGCCGCACGTACGGCGGCTGGTTGAGGTCCTTCACACCCTTGAGGAACACCTCCACGAGATCGTCGCGCGGCTCCGCGGGCGCCTTGATGTCGTAGATCTGCTCGATGAGCTTGGGCAGTTCGGGATGGGTGACGTTGCCAAGGAACCGCGCGTCGCCGTCCGGCGAGGACGCGTTGAACGTGTCCTTGTCCTTCTGTGGGTTGACGACCTCGTTGACGAGCGGGTTGCCCAGGCGCGAGACCTGCGTGAAGCCGCCGCGGGCGTTCTTGCGCTGCGTGGTCGACCAGATGCCCACGACGGGCTGCTTCGCCGACTCGCGGATCAGGTCGTTCGGCACCTGGAGGGCGATCGTGTTGACGTTGTAGCCGGCGAGCGTGTCGTTGCCGACCTCGGAGAGGTCCCCGCCGTACAGCAGGTCGAAGACGCGCAGGTCCGCGAAGAACGGGTCGTCGGCCTGCCCGGCGAACGTCGCCGCGCCCGCCGCCGTCCGGTGGACGGCCTGCTTGCGCAGTTCGCCGTAGTCGGGCATCGAGGCCTTGCCGACGTTCGACGGCGCCACCGGCACGGAGTCCGCCAGCCGCGTCCTGGACACCTGCCTGTGGTGGCGGAGCTTGATCAGGTCGACGTCGTACGTCTGGGTCACGTTCAGGTTCGGGTCGTCCAGGCTGTGCACCGGACCCGTGTTGTAGAGGAACGTGTTCTTGTTCTTGACGTGCGTCCGGAACGTGTACCGGAAGATCAGGTCGCTCTGCGCGTCACCGTCGTTGTCGATGTGCAGGTCGTACTGGCCGTCGTCCGCGAACGTGTAGAAGTTCGGACCCCCGGCCGGCTCCTCGAACGGTATCCAGTTCGCCACGATGGTCGTCGTGTCGGGCTTGTCCGGACTGACGAACGCGTACAGGTCCGTGTTGTCGTACTGCGGGGTGCCCGAGATGAGCGGCGCCTCCCGGTGGCTGGAGGCGGCGGCCCGACCGGGTTCGAGCACGGCCGTGCCGGCGGCCGCGAGGCTTCCGGCGGCCAGCGCGCCGCACAGGAGAGAGGCGAGGCCTCTGCGTCCCTCCCCGGGAGCCGAACGCCTGGGGGCGCCCCCGCCGCGCCTGGAGAGACTGGGGAAACTTGTCATGCCGATCCGTCCTCAGTGCCGACTTGCCTGTCGCACGGGGATTCGGAGACCGGGCCGGTCCGGATGGGTCCGTCGCCGGATTTCTTTTCTTCCTGCCCGACCCGCGTTTTCGGCCCGCCGATCCGTACCTCATCGGAGGGGCGCGCGGTTGGCGCGCCCCACGTGCGCGAGGACGGGCCCACTGCGGCCGGCGGAGAGGGGACGGCGGGTGGAGGCGGACGAGCTTCTGGTGCTCGTGGCGGGGGGCGACCACAAGGCGTTCGAGGAGTTGTACGGGCTGGTGTCCGGGCCCATCTACGGCCTGGTGCGGCGCGTGGTGCGGGACCCGGCCCAGTCCGAGGAGGTCGCCCAGGAGGTGCTGCTCGAACTGTGGCGCTCCGCCCGGAGGTTCGACCCCGGGCGGGGCAGCGCCCTGTCGTGGGTGCTCACCCTCGCCCACCGCCGCGCCGTCGACCGGGTGCGCAGCGCCCGCGCCGCGGGCGAGCGGGAGCAGCGCGAGGCCGCGCGCGCCGCGTCGCCCGCCTTCGACCACGTCGCCGAGGAGGTCGAGGCCGGCCTGGAGCGCGAGTGGGTACGGCGCTGCCTGGACCGCCTCACCGCCCTGCAACGCCAGTCCGTGACTCTCGCCTACTACGACGGCTATACGTACCGTGAGGTGGCCGAGCGGCTGTCCCTGCCGCTGGGCACGGTCAAGACACGGATGCGCGACGGGCTCATCCGGCTGCGTGAATGCCTGGGATGTGCCGCATGAGCCTGCTCGACCGCCTGCTGCGCCGCGAGGACCCGCACTCCCTCGCCGCGCCCTACGCCCTCAACGCGCTGGAACCGGCCGAACGGGTCCGCTTCGAGAAGCACCTGAGGAACTGCCCCGCGTGCGCCGCCCAGGTGCGGGCCCTGGCCGAGGACGCGGTGCGTCTGGCCCGGTCCACCGCCGTACCGGCGCCCGCCGCGCTGCGCGAGCGGGTGCTGGCCGCGATACGCGACACCCCGCAGGACCCCGTGCCGACGCGGGAGCACACGCCCCAACTGCCGCCGCACGTCTGGGGCACCCGGCCGCCGCCCGCGCGCACCCGTGCGCCCCGGCCGCGCCCCCTGTTCGTGCCGTTCGCCACGGTGACGGCCGCCGCGGCCCTCGTCGTCGCGGCGCTCTTCGCCGTCCAGGCGAACCGGACCCAGGAGGAGCTGGCGGCCCAGCGGAACCGGGCACGTGAGATCGACCACGTTCTCGCCGCCCCGGACACACGGGCCGCCACCGGCCGGGACGCGCAGGGCCGCAGTATCGGAGTGATCGCTTCCGCCTCCCGGGGGCGGGCCGTGGTGACCCTGGGCGGGTACGCGGATCCGCCCAGCGGCCGAGTACGCCAGCTGTGGCTCATGCGCCCCGGCGCACCCCCGCGCTCCCTCGGCCTGTTCGCGGATGACGCGCCCCTGGTCGTCGCGGGTCTCACCCGGTCGGCTGCATCACTCGCCGTGACAGTGGAACCCGACGGGGGCTCACCTCAGCCCACTACGCAACCAATTGTTCAACTCGCCTTGAAATCTGTCGGATTCGGAGAGTAATCGTCAACACCCCTCCAGGGAAGGTGAATCCTGGCACCGCGATACACGAGTGCCCCAACGGGGCGATAGGGTTACTCTGCCCGGGCCGGGTGGACTCGTACGGGTGGGGAGTGACATGGAGCAGATAACAGTGCGCAGCAGGGCCAGGGTCCCTGCGATCACTTGCGGGAGCAGCGCGACCAGCTCGCGTCTCGACCGCCATCTGTCGGTGCTGGCCGGCCCAGCCGTGCCACAGCGGGAGACGGCCGAGGCGACGTCGCTGATGCGCGAGCTGACCGCACGTGGTCCGCACGACCGCACGGGCAGGCGCGCCCGGGTCCACCGCGTGTCGCTGTTCGCACCGCTGCGCAGGCTGCGCCGCTCGCTCTTCGGCGCGCGCTGAGCCCCAGGCCGACTGCCTCCCGGCCCGCTCACCTGACCCGCGTTCAGACCACCACGCCGTCCCGGCGCCGTGCCGCGATCTCGCCGTCCGTCATTCCCACGGCACGCGGCGGCGCCCCGGTGTACTGTCCGAGCGCGGGCACCTTCCCGTGCTCGGCCCGGTCCCGCCCGGCAGCGTGATCGACGGCAGTGGCGCCCTGAGCGGCCCGACCGGCGTTCCCACCTCCCGCCGCCGCTCCCGGGCCCCAAGTGCACATCCCCCGGAAGCGCGCTGACGACGTCCGCGCGCCGTACAACTACGTCCCGCAAGGGGCGGATTCATGCCCCGTGTCGCTGGGGCAGCCCCTCAGAGCAGGGCGAACTGACCCTCCGGGCCCTCCTCGCGGTGATCGAGGACCGAGGCCGGGCGGCGGGCCGCGGCCGGTACCGGCAGGATTCCCGCGGCGCGCAGTCCGATCGCGGTGATCGGGCTCGTCACCTCCAACGCCTCGCGGCGCGGCCGGAGTTCCGCCAGCAGCGCGAGGACCGTGATCAGCTCCAGCAGCTCGGACGTCCACGCCTGCGGCCAGGTCGCCGGGCGGACGGCCGCCAGGGTGCCCGGCTCGCCCTGGGCGGTCCGCGCGGCGAACCACTCCTCCAGGACCCGCCCCGAGCCGGCCTCGAAGTCCCAGGCCTGCGGCGGGACGGGGGAGACGCGGCCCTCGTCGAGGTGCAGGGTCTCCTCGTCGCGGTCGTAGCGCAGGGTCAGCGGGCGTGCGGGCAGCGGGGCACGGACGTAGGGGCGGCGGCCGCCGGGGAGCTTGGGGCGCTCGCCGTCGCGGCGCATCAGCCACAGCGTCCGGCGGCCCAGCTCCACCCCCGCCGCCCAGGCTCCGGCGTCCCCGGTGAGCGGGACCACCGGGCCGTTCGGACCGGGGCGCGCCGCCGCGAGTGTCCAGGCGAGCACGTCCTCCGGGGCGGGGCGGTGCCCGAGGCGGGCGGCGAGGTGGTCCAGCAGGCCGGGCGCCAGGTTCGGTTCCGCCGCCGCCGGACGGCGGTACAGGGGCCGGATGCGGCCCGGGCGCAGGAGGGGGAGCAGGGACGTCGCCAGCAGGGGCGGTCCGGTGCCGGGCGCGGCGGCGGTCTCCGCAACGAAGACCTGGCGGGCGTCCGCCACCCGCCACAACTCGGGGCGGGCCGCGTCGATCAGACGGTGGTCGGGGATCAGCCACTGCTCGTCGAAGGGCGCCACGAGCACGCGTGCCGGCTCCGGGCAGGGTCCGGAGGCACGGATCAGCCGCTCGGTGCCGCCGGACCGGCCCGGCAACTGCCCGACGGCCGTGTACGGCGTGCGTGAGCGCGTCGGCTCGAACAGGGCCTCCCGGTCGGGGCCCCCGGCCTTCAGCAGGGCCTCCCAGCGGGCTTTGAGGGAGCCCGCGTCGGGGGCCACCGGCCACCCCCGGCCCAGCCGCGGCGGTGCGACGGACCACGGCATGAGGTCGGCCAGCGGCAGAGCGTCGTCGTGCGTCACGCCGGGCATCGTACGACCTGACCCGGGCGGCCGGGTCAGGTGGCGTCGAGGGTGACCGTGAAGGAGAAACGGTCCCCCCGGTAGTGGATCACCGCCACGTCCAGCGGTCGCCCCGCCGTGTCGTAGGTGATCCCGGTGTAGTGCAGGATCGGGCTGAGCAGCGGGACCCGCAGCAGCCGCGCCGTCTCCGGATCGGCCAGCCGGGCCTCGACGGTGTCCGTGATCCGGCCGATGTCCGCGCCCACCACGTCCCGCAGCACCTTGGTCATCGGCCACCGCACCAGATCCTCCGGCGCCATCCGCCGGGCCAGCTCCGGACGGACGTAGTTGCGGGCGTGGTTGGTCGGCTCACCGGTCTTCTCGTCGCCGCGCAGCCGGTGGTACGCCGCCACCTCGTCCAGACCGGGGAAGAACTCGGCGAGCTGGGCGGGCACCGGCTCCGTGCCGTGGGCCAGCAGCTCGGTGGTCATGCCGGACTGCTGGGCCACGATGGCGTCCACCGAGCCCAGCAGCCGTATCGGGGCGCCCCGACGGGCACCGGGCTCGATGAACGTGCCGCGCCGCCGGTGCCGGGTGATCAGCCCCTCGTCCTCCAGCTCCTTCAGCGCCTGCCGCATCGTCAGCACGCTCACCCCGTAGTGGCCCGCCAGTTGTTCCTCGGTGGGCAGGCGCAGCGGGTCCTGGGGCGAGCGGCCGAGGATCGAGGCGCGCAACGACTGCGACACCTGGTACCACAGCGGCAGTTTGCGGTTCAGGACGATCGAATCCGGAGCGAAAGAGGTCACGGGTCATCCGTACCGGTAGGTAATCGATCAAGGCAAGGGGCACCCCCTAGGGGCGGAAGTTCCGTTCCAGCCCCTTCCACACGTCGTCGTACCGCCGCTGAAGGTGCTCGGCCCCGGCCGCGTGCGGAGTGAGCGTCAGCGGCCAGCGGGTCTCGAACATGAACGCCAGCCCGTCGTCCACCTTCTGCGGCTTCAGTTCCGCCGCGCTCGCCCGGTCGAAGGTCTCCCGGTCCGGGCCGTGCGCCGACATCATGTTGTGCAGCGAGCCGCCGCCCGGCACGAAGCCCTCCGCCTTGGCGTCGTAGGCGCCCTCGATCAGGCCCATGTACTCGCTCATCACGTTCCGGTGGAAGTACGGCGGCCGGAAGGTGTCCTCGCCGACCAGCCAGCGCGGCGCGAAGACGACGAAGTCCACGCCGGCCAGACCCGGGGTGTCGGAGGGAGAGGTCAGCACCGTGAAGATCGACGGGTCCGGGTGGTCGTAGGAGATCGTGCCGATCACGTTGAAGCGGCGCAGGTCGTAGACGTACGGCACGAGGTTGCCGTGCCAGGCCACCACATCGAGCGGTGAGTGGTCGTAGGTGGCGGTCCACAGGTTGCCGCAGAACTTGTTCACCACCTCCACCGGGCCCTCGGTGTCCTCGTAGGCGGCGACCGGAGCGCGGAAGTCCCGGGCGTTGGCGAGGCCGTTGGCGCCGATGGGGCCGAGGTCGGGGAGGCGGAAGGGGGCGCCGTAGTTCTCGCAGACGTAGCCGCGGGCGGTGTCGTCGAGCAGCTCCACCCGGAAGCGCACCCCGCGCGGGACGAGCGCCACCTCCCCCGGCTCGGCCCGCAGCAGCCCGAACTCGGTGCGCAGCAGCAGCCCGCCGCGCTCCGGAACGATCAGCAGCTCGCCGTCCGCGTCGCTGAAGACGCGCTCCATCGAGGAGTCGGCGTGGTAGAGGTGCACGGCCACGCCGGTGCGCTGGGTCGCGTCGCCGTTGCCGCCCAGGGTCCACAGGCCGGCGAGGAAGTCCGTGCCGCGGGCGGGCTCCGGCAGCGGGTTCCAGCGCAGCCGGTTCGGGTCCGGCGCCGTCTCGGTGAACGGCGCCGTGCGGATCGTGCCGTTGCCGGTCCGGGTGAACGCCGGATGCGCGGCCGACGGGCGGATCCGGTACAGCCACGAGCGGCGGTTGTGGGCCCTCGGCTCGGTGAACGCCGTACCGCTGAGCTGCTCCGCGTACAGCCCGAGCGGGGCGCGCTGCGGGGAGTTGCGGCCCTCGGGCAGCGCGCCCGGAACCGCCTCGGAACCGTGCTCGTTGCCGAACCCGGAGAGGTAGGTCGGTTTCCCGGCGGTCCTGCGTGCGTCCCCGCTCATGATCGCTCCCTTGCAACCTGATTCCTATGGGACACCGTAGGATTGCGATTTCCGGGGCGCAAGCCCCCTACTCCGGACGGAGGCCGGAACCCGACTTCCGGGGGATCCGCCGGGCCCGGCCGCTGTTCTAGGCTCCCCGTCATGTCGTCGTGGACGCGGGGATCACTCGCTGCGCTCACGGCCTCGGCCCTGCTCTTCGCCGGGCCGGCGGGCTGTGGACGCAAGGCCGGGGACGGGCAGGGGGACGAGAAGCCGGCCGAGCCCGTGGGCAAGCTGCTCGACCACACCGACGAGGCGGGCCGGCGCTACCGCGAGGTGGACCGGAAGGCCGCTCCCGAGGTCCGCGTCGAGGTGCGGCCGGGGTCCGGCGGCGACTGGGACGTACGGCTGGCCGTGCGCCGCTTCCGCTTCTCCCCGGACGGCACGCCGGCCCGTCCGGCGGCCGGGCGCGGCCTCGCCCAACTGCTGGTGGACGGACGGCTCGTCGTCCGCCTGCGCGCCCCGGAGTACCGCCTCTCCGGCGGGCTCGTCCCGCACGGCACCCATCACGTCACCGTCCGCCTCCACGCCGACGACGGCACGGTCTGGGCGGTGGCCGGCAAGCCGGTCCAGTCCACGGCCGACATCACGGCCGCGCCGCAGGACCGGGGCGAGTCGTCCCCTGCCGTGTCCTCGGAGCCGTAGCGGGGCTGCCGGGAGGCGCGCTTCACCCGCTCGCCGGGGGAAGGCATGATGAAGCCGTGTCCCACCCCACCCCGCTTCGCCGCGCGCCCGTCCAGCGGCGCAGTGCCGAACGGCTGTCCAGGATCCTCGACGCCTGCGCCGACCTCCTCGACGAGGTCGGCTACGACGCGCTGACCACGCGGGCCGTCGCGGCGCGCGCCGGTGTGCCGATCGGCTCGGTCTACCGGTTCTTCGGCAACAAGCGGGCGATGGCGGACGCGCTCGCCCGGCGCAACCTCGACCGGTACACCGAGCGCGTCGCCGAGCGGCTGAAGGAGGTGCGGAAGGCGGGCAACGGCGGCTGGAGTGCCGCCATGGACGCCGTCCTCGACGAGTACCTGGCCATGAAGCGGACCGCCCCCGGGTTCTCCCTCGTCGACTTCGGCAACCAGATCCCCGTCGGCGTCCGCCACGCCGAACCCAACCACCGCGTCGCCGACCGGCTCACCGACCTCCTGGCCGGCTACCTGGGCCGCGTGCCGGACGACGACCTGCGCCGCACCTTCCTGATCGCCGTCGAGACCGCCGACACCCTGGTCCAACTCGCCTTCCGTGTCGACGCGCAGGGCGACGAGCGGATCATCGAGGAGATGCGGCGGATGCTGCGCGCCTACCTGGCGAAGGTGCTGGACTGAGGCCGTCCTCCCCGGTGCCGTGAGGGGTTCGGCGAAGGGGCGGAACACGGTTGCTCCGGCCGGGGGAAAGCTGACGGCGCGTCGGGTGCGGTTTGCCTCGTGACGCGAGCGCATATGAAAGACAGTCAGTCGAAAGAGCGATTTGTATGAAAATCGTCTGACTCGGAGGAACGCGCATGCCCACCCTGACAATCCCACGCACCTTCGGCTCCCGCGCCGTCGCCGTCGGTCTGACCGCCCTGACCGCGGCCGGTGCCACGTGGCTGGCGGCGCCGTCCGCCATGGCCCAGGGGGAAGCCGGCGACATCAAGATCCACCGGGTGGGCGTGCCCTTCGGCGTCTCGAAGGACGACCCCGTGGTCTGCCGCTTCTACCTGGACGCCGCCAACTTCGACGTCCTGCCCAACATCGCCTACACCATCCAGCCGCAGCCACCGCTGCCCAACAGCGCCACCGTCACCGGCACCATCGCGCTGGCCGGCGGAGCGGGCCACACCGACCCGCTGGGGCTCGCCGACGGTCAGTACAGACTCGCCTGGACCGTCGCCGGCACCCCCAAGGAGAAGATTTTCCGTGTCAACTGCCGTGAGGGCGGCGGCCGGCAGGGCGCGCCGGGTCCGGGCGGCCGGATCGAGGACCCGGGCCGCGGCCACGAGGTGCCGGGCGCGGGCCGGGACGACCACGGCGGCCCGCGGGGCGGTGTCCACGCGGGCGGCGGCGGCCTCGCCTCCTCGGTCGCGGCGTTCTCGCCGGTGACCGGGGCCGCGGCCGTGGGGCTGGTCGCGGTCTGCGGGATCGTGTACACGCGGCTGGTCCGCCGGCGCCCGCATGGCGCCGCGTAGGCGCAGACGCAGGCCCTGGTACCGGACCCGTGCCTACCGCCTGACCAGGACGACCGTGCTCGCGGTCGTCCTGGTCACGGCCGGGAACCGGTGCGGTGGACAGCACGACGGCACCGCGCCGGAGCGAGCCGCGGGGCCGGGCGCGGTGGCCCCGGCCCACCCGGGCCCTTCCGGCGCGGACGGCGACGGCGGGAACGGCGATGGCGGGAACGGCGGGAACGGCGGCAGGGCCGCCAACAGCGGCCCGGACCGCAGTGGTTCCGGCACGGACGGTTCGAACGGCGACGGCCCGGACCGCGGCAAGTCCGCCTCGCCACGGCCCGGTGCCTCCTCCTCGCCCCCGCCCACGCCGCTGCCCCGCTCACCCGCGACCACCCTGCGCATCCCCTCCCTCGGCGTCGACGCGCCGATCATCCGGGTCGGCCTCGACGGCGACCGGGAGCTCCAGACGCCACCGGTCGACAAGCCCAAGCTCGTCGGCTGGTACGACCGCGGCCCCACACCGGGGGAGCCCGGCACGGCGGTCGCGGTCGGGCACCGCGACACCAGAACCGGCGGCGCCGTCTTCGCCGGGCTCGGCCGGCTCGGTCCGGGCCACCGCATCGAGATCCGGCGCCAGGACGGCCGCACCGCCGTCTACACCGTCGACAAGGTACGGGTCTTCGACAAGGCCCGCTTCCCGGACAAGGAGGTGTACGGCACGTCCCGCCGCCCCGAACTCCGCGTGATCACCTGCGGCGGCCTCTACACACACAGAGCCGGCTACTCCAGCAACGTCGTCGTCTTCGCCCACCTGACCTCGACGACCTGACACCGCGCGGCACGGAGGGCGGGTGGCCCACGACCGGCCGCCCGCCCCTGAACGTGATCGTCCGCTTTCTCACCTGGCGGACGCCTGCTTCCGATCCTGCCCGGTGTCTTCCCCCGGGTGCGCACCGTCCGTTAACTTCCGTGACTCATACGCCCCGTACGACCCGCACGAGGCGTTCGACCCGCGGAGCCTCAGTGCTCTGGTGAGTCCGGGGGAATGCCTCATGACACGCGCCATCTCTCTGCACGACGTGAGCAAGACCTACGCCAAGGGCGTCCGTGTGGTGGACCGCCTCTCGCTCGACATCGCGCCCGGCGAGTTCCTGGTGCTGCTCGGGCCGTCCGGCTGCGGGAAGTCCACCGTGCTCAGGATGATCGCCGGACTGGAGGAGATCACCGAGGGGCAGTTGCTGCTCGATGGCGAGTACGGCAACGAACTGCCGCCCTCCGGCCGCGACATGGCGATGGTCTTCCAGAACTTCGCGCTCTACCCGAACATGACCAGCCGCGACAACATCGGCTTCCCGCTGCGGATCGAGTCGCCCGGCACGGACCCGGGCCGCCGGGTCGACGCCACCGCCCGGATGCTGGGCATCGAGGACCTCATGGACCGCTTCCCCAGCCAGCTCTCCGGCGGCGAACGCCAGCGCGTCGCCATGGGCCGCGCGATCTCCCGGCACCCGTCCGCCTTCCTCATGGACGAGCCGCTGTCCAACCTCGACGCCAAGCTGCGCAACCATCTGCGCGCCGAGATATCCAAGCTGACCAGGGAGCTGGGCGTCACCACGGTCTACGTCACCCACGACCAGTCCGAGGCCATGTCCCTGGGCGACCGCGTCGCCGTCCTGCGCGGCGGCGTCCTCCAGCAGGTGGACACCCCGCGCGCGGTGTACGCCCTGCCCCGCAACGTCTTCGTGGCCGCCTTCATCGGCACCCCGCGCATCAACCTGCTGCGCGGCCTGATCCGCGCCCCGCTCGACGGCGCCATGACCATCAGCCTGGGCAAGCAGTTCCTGCGCCTGCCCGAACCCCTTTCCCTGGACCACCAGTTGCTGCGCGTGCAGCAGGGCCGCGAGGTGATCGTGGGGCTGCGCTCGGAGGCCGTCCGGATCGCCCCCAAGTTCTCGGCCTCGTCCCGGCGGCCGGGTATGCCCGCGCCCGCCGCCCGGCCCGGGGAGGTGGCGATCACCGGGCTGGTGGAGCACATGGAGTTCCAGGGCCACGAGGTCCTCGTCCACTTCAACACCGGTTCCCGCCCCGCCGTCGTACCGGACCTGGAGGCCCCGCGTCCCACCCGGCGACCGACCCGGCGGCGTCGGCGCGAGGGCACGGTCCTGAACCGGCTGCGGGGCCGGGCGGGCGCCCTGCGCGCGGGCCCCGTGGTGGTGATGGACCACCCCACCTCAGCCGAGCCGGATCCGGTCGCCGCGCCCGACCCACGCGTGCCCGGCGACCTGGTCGTGCGGACCACGCCGGACATCGAGCTGCGGCACGGCATGCAGGTGCCGCTCCTGGTCGACCTCGCCCGCCTGTTCGTCTTCGACCAGCACGGCGAGCGCATCTGCCCGGCCCCGGACCGCCTGCCCGACCTGGAGGAGTGAACGGCCCCGGCGGGCCGTGGCCGACCGGGGGAGGGGCGGACGCGCGGCGGCCGGGCGCGGGTGCGCGGATACATCGAGCAGGGCATCGCCGAGGGCGCCCGCCTCGTCGCCGGCGGGCCCGAATCCCCGCGCGAACGGGGCTACTTCGTCAGCCCCACCGTCCTCGCCGACGTCACCCCCGGCATGACCGTCGCCCAGGAGGAGATCTTCGGCCCCGTCCTCACCATCCTCCGCTACGACGACGAGGAGGACGCCCTGCGCATCGCCAACGGCACGGTCTACGGCCTCGGAGGCGCCGTCTGGGCGGCCGACGAGACGGAGGCGGTGGCCTTCGCCCGCCGCATGGACACCGGCCAGGTCGACATCAACGGCGGCCGCTTCAACCCGCTCGCCCCCTTCGGCGGCTACAAGCAGTCGGGCGTCGGCCGCGAACTCGGCACACACGGACTCACCGAATACCTCCAGACCAAGTCCCTCCAGTTCTAGGGGCTTTCGTCCGGATCAGGGTGGATCAGGGAGCGGTGTCGGGGTCCGCGTGTGCTGCTTTTCGGCCAGGCCGCCGAGAATCGGCCGATTGCGGGCCTGAATGGTCTATACCCTTCTCGCGTGAAAGCGCTTCCGGTACGTTCCTTCCGGTTGATCGACGGGGGCGACGTATCACCAGGAATTCGTGCGGCGTTCCCCGGGCGATTTGCCACACCTGCTGTCGGTGACCCGCCGGCGGCATCCGGGAAACCCAAAAGTGAAGGATTCCGCATTGGATGCCATGGTGCTTGAGGCTCAGAAATGGGTCAATGCGACGTACAGCGGAGTGGCCGGGTACAACAAGGCTCCCGAGGACGGGAAAACCGGCTGGCTGACCATGTACTCGCTGACTCGGGCGCTTCAGCACGAGTTGGGGATCACGGCGCTCTCGGACAGCTTCGGTCCAGGTACGCTCTCCGCTCTGACCGCGCGCGGCGGCGTTTCCGCCAACGAGACCAACCAGAACATCATCAAGATCGCTCAGTGCGCCTGCTACTGCAAGGGGTACGACGGCGGCGGCATCAACGGGAACTTCAGCTCCACGCTGGGCGTCTCGATCGCCGGGCTGATGAACGACGCCGGCCTCGGCGGCTACAACGGGTCGATCCAGCCCAAGGTCTTCAAGGCCCTGCTGACCATGGACGCGTACATCCTGCTGGCGGGCGGCACCGAGGAGGTCCGCACGATCCAGCGATGGCTGAACGGCCGCTACATCAACAAGTCCACATTCTTCGTCATGCCGGCTGACGGCCACTACACACGCGATGTGCAGACAGGCCTGATGAAAGCCCTGCAATACGAGTTCGGGATTGCGGAGGACTCGGCCACCGGCAATTTCGGTCCCGCCACCCAGCAGGGCCTGCGGGACCATCCCGTCGCGCAGGGATCCAGCGGCGTATTCGTGCAACTCTTCAGCGCGGCCTGCGTCTTCAATGGCCGGGTCGGCGGCAGGACCGCCTCCTTCACGAACACTTTCGACTCCGATCTCACCAGCTATGTGCACGACTTCCAAGGATTCTCCGCGCTGCCCGTGAGCAACAGGGGTGACTACGCGACCTGGGCGCAATTGCTGGTGTCCACCGGTGACCCGGACCGGGATGCCACCGCGTGCGACACCAGCAGGCGCATCTCGGCGGCGCGAGCGCAGAGCCTCTACAAGGCCGGATACCGGTTCATCGGCCGCTACCTGGCCGAGGAGCCCCAGTACAACACCGAAAAACCCATCGCCCCCGGCGAACTGGATGCCATTTTCTCCGGCAACCTGAGGGTATTCCCCATCTGGCAGTACGGTGCCAGGAGCCTCGACGACTTCAAGTACACCATCGGTTTCCAGCACGCTCTGCTCGCTCACGAGAAGGCCGCCGCCCTCGGATTGAACAAGGGCGTCGTGATCTACTTCGCCGTCGACTACGATGCCACCGACCCCGAGATAACCAGCAATATCGTTCCCTATTTCAACGGCGTGCAGTCCGGCCTCGCCAGCAAGGGGAAGCGGTACATCGCGGGCGTCTACGGATCGCGCAACGTGTGTTCCCGGGTCACCGACGAGGCGTACGCCCGCTTCTCGTTCGTATCGGGCATGTCCTGGGGCTTCTCCGGGAACCTCGGTTTCCCCATGCCGAGCAACTGGTCCTTCACCCAGATCAAGGAGTTCACGTTCGCGGCCGGAGGTGACAGCTTCCCGCTCGACAACGACGTGTACCGTCCCAAGAGTGATCCGGGCGTCGGCCGCGACGAGGTCGGCGGCACCGAAGCCCCGACGGACGCGTACCTGCAGTACATCGACGACCTGTACGCCTGCGCGGTCCGCTACAACAAGGGCAATCCGAGCCTGCGCGTCATGGAGTTCCTGCGGTACCCGACCTACGTGGACCTCTACTCCGGCTGGCAGACCCTCATCGGTGACGTCGACCGGGACTGGATCGCGTACGCGACCGCGAACGGCCCCAAGCGGCAGACCAGCTTCAAAGACCCGTCGTACGGCATCAGTTACGGAGTCGACCACTTCGGAGCGACCGCCAACGGCTACTACCTCAAGGGTGCCGGATCGGGAACCGGGGCCAACCGCGGCGACTTCGCGGGCTGGGGCGGCGACCTGACCACCTTCTACGCGGACTGGCGCAACAACGCCGACGAGTACGCGTCCGGTTACCAGTTCTGCACCGACCGGCTCGCGAAGATCAACGTCGCCTCGTCCTTCGCCTTCGACGACCTGATCGAGGACGTCGACGGCTACCTCGTCGGCATGGCGGTGCGAGACGGCGCGAAGATCAACGAGGTGATCCGCGACCTCATCGGGGGCACCGGCCACCTCAGGCGCTTCAAGGACTTCTACACCAAGCGGCACGGCGGCAGCGTCGCGAACGTGACGGACACCGCGCGCACCATGCTCATCGACGTCGGGGACGACGACATCCTGGACGCCATCCGCACGGCCGCCATCCGCAAGCTCGCGGGCGTGGCCACCATGCTTCCGGGCTACATGCCGAGCGACAAGCTCAACCCGTTCCTCAGCGGATACGCGGACACCATTCAGCGTATTGTGGGGAACGAGAATGCCAAGATGCTCGCCTACATGGCCAAGAACGGACTGAAGAGCCTGTAGCGGGGCAGTGCGGAGGACACTATGAAGCCCCGGAACTGGGCCATCGCGGCCAGCATTTCGTTCCTCGCCATGATGCTGGTGTACGGATACGGCGCCTCTCGGATGTTCTCCCTGGACATGCGGAAGGAATGCACCTATTTCCTTCACCAGGATTACGACCCGAAGTACGCCAGTGCGGGGGAGCAGTTCTTTCCGCTGTCGAAGAAGTGCAACGCGTCGTACGACATGGTGCCTTCCTTCGTCAATCCGTCCGTCGTCCTCTTCCTGGGTGTGACGTCGCTCTGCGCGGGCGCGGCCGTGGTCGCCGCCGTCCGGCGCCGGCGTGCCGTGCCGCTCCGCGTGAACTGACCGCGACCATCACATTCCTGGGAGAACCGATCATGACCGAAACCAACGTCCGACCCGCGCGCCGTACCGTCCTGAGCACAGGACTTGGCCTCGCGTGCGGTTTCGCCCTGTGGGGCACCGGCGTTCCGGACGCGAGCGCGGCACCCGCCGCCGGTGCCCGGCACTGGACCGGGAAGAAGAGCGCCAACGGCTGGCCGGTCGTCCCCGAGGCCGCCGCGCACCACGTCGAGGGCAGCCCGGCGACACTGACTGCTGTCGACGGCGACGTCGCCACCGTGCTGCTGTACGTGGCCCGACGTTTCCACTACGAGATCGACTCGCTCGGGAAGGGCGACATCCACGGCCACACCACGCGGACGGCGGTCGTCGCGGACTACGAGTCGAACCATCTGTCCGCGACGGCGATCTCGATCCGGCCCGCGATGTACCCGGCTGGTGCCGCGGACTGTCTGTTCCCCCAGCAGGTCGCGGTCGTCCGGGACATCCTGACCGAGTGCGAAGGCGTGGTGCGCTGGGGTGGCGACGACAAGACGGCTCCCCAGCAGGGGCACTTCCAGATCGATGTCGCTCCGGGCAGCGCCATCCTGAAGAGGGTGGCCGGAAAGATCAACGGCTGGGACGACACGCCGGGAGAGGGCGCGGGTACCCCTCAGGACGTGTTCAGCAGGGGCCGGCGTACCGCAGCCAAGCGGCTCGCCGACCGTCAGCGTGCCACCGCCTGACCCGGTGGGTTCCCGCGGCTGAGGCGTGGATCGTGGCCGGCGCCCCGCACTCCTCGTGGTGCGGGGCGCCGCGGTCTTCGTTGTCGAAGGCGGCCAACCCGGGACCTTCCCGGTGGGGTTGGAGCGCCGCCTCCGATATCGGGGGAGCGCGGGTACGTTGATTCCCAGCCGACTCAGGAGCGTTGCCCCATGGCCGTACGTGCCGCCGTTCTGCCCGCCGTCGGGTCTCCGCTGGAGGTCACCGGGATCGAGTTGCCGGAACCGGGTCCGGGCCGGGTCCGGGTGCGGCTCGCCGCCGCCGGGGTCTGCCACTCCGATCTGTCCCTGACCAACGGCACCCTGCGGGTTCCGGTGCCCGCCGTCCTCGGGCACGAGGGCGCGGGGACCGTCGTCGCGGTCGGCGAGGGCGTCACCCGCATCGCGCCCGGCGACGCGGTGGTGCTCAACTGGGCCCCGTCCTGCGGGAAATGCCACGCCTGCTCGCTCGGCGAGGTCTGGCTGTGCGCCAACGCGATGAACGGCGCCGCCGACGTCCACGCCCGCACCGCCGACGGCACCGAACTGCACCCCGGCCTGAACGTCGCCGCCTTCGCCGAGGAGACGGTGGTCGCCGCCTCCTGTGTGCTGCCCCTCCCGGACGGCGTCCCGCTCACCGACGCCGCGCTCCTCGGCTGCGCCGTCCTCACCGGCTACGGCGCCGTCCACCACGCGGCGAAGGTGCGCCCCGGCGAGACGGTCGCGGTGTTCGGCGTCGGCGGAGTGGGGCTCGCCACCCTCCAGGCCGCCCGGATCGCGGGCGCCGCGAGGATCGTCGCCGTGGACGTCTCCCCGGACAAGGAGGAACTCGCCCGCCGGGCGGGCGCCACGGACTTCCTGACGGCCACGGCGGACACCCCCCGCGAGATCCGCGCCCTCACCGGGAAACAGGGCGTCGACGTCGCCGTGGAATGCGTGGGGCGCGCGGTCACCATCCGCGCCGCCTGGGAGTCCACCCGCCGCGGCGGCCGCACCACGGTCGTCGGCATCGGAGGCAAGGACGAGCAGGTCACCTTCAACGCGCTGGAACTGTTCCACTGGGGCCGCACCCTGACCGGCTGCGTCTACGGCAACGCGGACCCGGCCAGGGACCTGCCCGTGCTCGCCGAGCACGTCCGCGCCGGCCGGCTGGACCTGACCACCCTGGTCACCGACCGGATTTCCCTGGACGACATCCCGGCCGCCTTCGAGAACATGCTGGTCGGCAAGGGCGGCCGGGCGCTGGTGGTGTTCTGAGACCCGCGGCTCGCGCCCGGATCAGGGCACGCGTTCCGGACGGGGCTCCTCGTGCGCCGTCCGGGAGGTCCGGCGGGGCGGGCGGGAGCGGGAGACCGCCACTCCGGCCAGGCACAGGGCCCCGCCCACCAGGGTCACCGGCCCCGGCACCTCACCCAGCGTCAGCCACGACATCAGCACGACCAGGGCCGGTACGGCGTACGTCGTCGCGCCCATCCGGCTCGCGGTCGTGCGGGACAGCGCGTAGGCCCAGGTCGTGAAGGCGAGCGCGGTCGGGAACACACCGAGGTAGACCATGTTGAGCGTGGCCGGCAGCGGCGCGCGGGCGGCGTCGTGGAGAAGCTGCCCGGTGAAGGGCAGACAGGCGACCGCGCCGACCAGGCACCCGAACGTCGTCACCTGCAGCACGCTCGCCCGGCCCAGCGCCGGCTTCTGGGCGACGACCCCGGAGGCGTACGCGACCGCCGCCAGCAGGCACAGCACCACGCCGAGCACCGAGGAGCCGCCCCCGCCCGACATCGACAGACCCACGGTCACCGCGCCCGCGAACGACACCGCCATGCCCGCCAGCAGGCGCGGCGGCATCGGGTCACCCAGCAGCCGCGCCCCGAGCAGCGCGATCAGCAGCGGGCCCACATTGACCACCAGGGCCGCGGTACCGGCGTCGACCTGCTGCTCGCCCCAGTTCAGGGCCACCATGTAGAAGCCGAACCACAGCAGCCCCGATATCGCGATCCCGCGCCAGGCCGCCCTCGGCGGCCACCCCTCCCGCCGCACCAGGCAGATCGCGCCCAGCGTCAGGGCCCCGGCCAGCAGCCGGCCGAGGGCGAGCGCGCCCGGCGAGTAAGCGGCTCCCGCGCTGCGGATGGAGACGAAGGCGGAGGCCCACAGCACCACGGTGACCGTGGCGGCCGCGGCGGCCGTGCGGGACGGGGAGACGTTCATCATGCTTCCTGAGGCTAGGCGGGCGGGGTTGGGCAGGGCTCGCGGATTTCGGACGGCCAAGGCAGGTGGGGCTGTGTTCCGAGCGGCGCGTGCGGGCGGCGCGGGCGGGCGGTGCGTTGGGTGGATCGATGCGTTGGGTGGATCGATGCGTGCGGTCGGGGCAAGTGAGTGGCGCGCTCCGAGCCCGCGGGGTCGGCCGGGGCGGGCGGGCGGCGTGCTCAGTGCAGTGCCGCCCTCTCGATCCCCAGCAGGTCGGACAGGGCGTGTTCGCCGGACGGGGTGACCGCGACGGCGCGCTCGGAGCCGATGCGTACGCACCAGCCCGCGTCGAACGCGTGCCGGCACAGGGCCGCGCCCGCGGCCCCGGCGAGATGGGGGCGCCGTTCCGTCCAGTCGAGACAGGCACGGGCCAGCGGGCGCCGTCCCGTGCGGTCGAGGCCGATACCCACCGCGCCGAACCACGTCAGCCCGGCGTCCGTGAGCGCGAAGCCGAGGTCCTGGCGCAGCAGTCCGCGCGCGCTGAGCGCGTCGGTGACCGCGATGCCGAGCCGCCCGGCGAGATGGTCGTAGCAGGTGCGCCCGCGGGCCATCGCCGACCCGGCGCTCGCCTCCCGCAGCGTGCGCGGCCGGTGCGCGGCCCGCGGGGCGGCCTGGGCGGCCAGGTCCTCCACGAGCTGGGCGACCCGCGCGTCGGCCAGGCGTACGTACCGGTGCCGTCCCTGCCGCTCCTCGGTGAGCAGCCCGCCCGCGACGAGCTTGCCCAGGTGCTCGCTGAGCGTGGACGCGGCGACGCCCGCGCGCCGGGCCAGCTCGCCGGCCGTCCACGCCCGCCCGTCCAGCAGCGCCAGCAGGCACGCGGCCCGCGTCTCGTCGGCGAGCAGCCCGGCGAGCGCGGCCAGTGGGGATGCCACGGGGTCCGCGCGCCCGGACGACGTACGTTCTGCGGTGCTCATGAGGCCAGCATGGAACACGGACGCTTCGGCGCCCGCCGAAGTGTGCTCACCCGTCCCGCCCCAGCTGCTCGTACTGCCGCGCCAGCCCGTCCAGCAGGGCCGCCAGACCCGTCTCGAAGGCCCGCTCGTCGATCCTCTCCTGCCGCTCGGCCAGGAGATGGGCCTGCCCGAGGCGCGGATAGCCGGACGGGTCGTAGGCGCCGGCGTCGTCCACGAAGCCCCCGGCGAAGGAGCCGAGCGCGGAGCCCATGACGAAGTACCGCATCAGCGCGCCGATCGAGGTGGCCTGGGCCGGAGGCCAGCCCGCGTCGGTCATCGCGCCGTGGACGGCGTCGGCCAGCCGCAGCGCGGCGGGGCGGCGGCCGGGGCCACGGGCGAGGACCGGCACGATGTTCGGATGGTCGCGCAGGGCGGCCCGGTAGGACACGGCCCAGTCGCGCAGCGCGGTCCGCCAGTCCCGGCCGTCCTCGAACATCGACAGATCGACCTGCGCGCTCACCGAGTCCGCGACCGCCTCCAGGATCTCGTCCTTGGTCCGGAAGTGGTTGTAGAGCGAGGGCCCGCTCACCCCGAGTCCGGCGGCGAGCCGGCGGGTGGAGACGGCCGCCAGGCCCTCCGCGTCCACGAGCTCCCGCGCCGCCGCGACGATGCGGTCGGCGCTCAGGAGCGGGGTGCGGGGCCGGGCCATGGCGCACATCGTAGAGGGGCGGGATCGAACGGCCGGCGCCCGCGCGGGCGGGAGCGGCCGGCCCGCCTCGGGCACCCGGAGTTCTGAGTACGTGAGCTGAGTATCCCGACGGATGCGGCGGCGGGTCCGCGGGCCGACGCTGGTCGCCATGAGTGACACACCGGTCAAACAGCAGAACACCGCCGCCTTCTACGGCCAGTCGGTCGCCTCGTTCGCCATCGCCATGGCGGCCACCACCATCGGCATCTTCAGGCTGAACGCCGACGCCTGGGTGCGCGCCTTCCTCGCCGTCGCCGTCCTGTACCTTGTCACCTCCGCGTTCACCCTGGCCAAGGTGGTCAGGGACCGCCAGGAGGCCGGGCGGATCGTCAGCCGGGTCGACCAGGCCCGGCTGGAGAAGCTGCTCTCCGAACACGATCCGTTCGAGAAGCTGTGATGCCGCGGGCCGCCGCACACCGCCGGCCCCGCCGAGGCTAAGCGAGCGCTCACCCTCGGCGGTATGGTGGTCCCCCTGACGCGAAAGAGGGGCGAGCGATGACTACGGCGGAGGAGACGGCCGGCGGCGAGCCGCAGCCGTGGGGCGAGGTCACCCCGGACGCGGCCCGGCGGCTGCTCGTGGCCGCCGTGGAGGCCTTCGCCGAACGCGGCTACCACGCGACGACGACCCGCGACATCGCGGGCCGGGCCGGAATGAGCCCGGCCGCCCTCTACATCCACTACCGCACCAAGGAAGAACTGCTCCACCGCATCAGCCGGATCGGCCACGAGAAGGCGCTGGAGATCCTGCGCACGGCCGCCCGGCGCGAGGGCGGCGCGACCGAGCGGCTCGCCGACGCCGTGAGCTCCTTCGTACGCTGGCACGCGGGCGGGCGCACCACGGCCCGGGTCGTGCAGTACGAGCTGGACTCACTCGGCCCGGACGCCCGTGCGGAGATCCTCGCGCTGCGCCGTCAGGTCGACGCCGAGGTGCGCGGGATCATCGAGGACGGCGTCGCCTCGGGCGAGTTCGACGTGCTGGACGTGCGCGGGACCACGCTGGCGGTGCTCTCCCTGTGCATCGACGTCGCCCGCTGGTTCAACGTCGACGGCCCCCGCACACCCGACGAGGTCGGCGCGCTGTACGCCGACCTCGTGCTGCGGATGGTCGGGGCCTGACGGCACCTGCCCGAGAGGTCCTGAAGGCGGGTCCTAGAGGTAGTACCGCACCACCGACTCCGCCACGCATACCGGCTTGTCGCCGCCCTCGCGCTCCACGGTGAAGGCGACGGTCACCTGCACCCCGCCCGTCACCTCGTCCACACCGGTGATCACAGCGGTGGACCGCAGCCGTGAGCCGACCGGGACGGGGGCGGGGAAACGGACCTTGTTGGTGCCGTAGTTGACGCCCATCCGCACGCCCCGCACCTCGATCAGCTGCGGCCCGAAGACCGGGAGCAGCGACAGGGTCAGATAGCCGTGGGCGATGGTGGTGCCGAAGGGGCCCGCGGCGGCCCTCTCCGGATCCACGTGGATCCACTGGTGGTCGCCGGTCGCGTCGGCGAAGAGGTCGATCCGCTTCTGGTCGATCTCCAGCCAGTCGGTGTACCCGAGCGGCTCGCCCACCGCGGCCCTGATGTCGTCGGGGGACGTGAAGATCCTCGGCTCCGCCATGTGTCCGGCCTCCCGCCTCGCGGATGAAGTCTAAGCAACTGCTTAGCATGGCCGGGTGAGTGACCCCTGTCAACGGACCGGGCGGGTGGCGCGGTGGGTAGGCTCTGAGAGGTGCCCCAGATCCCCGAGAAGATCCATGAGCTGACCGTCGGCCAGGTGGCGGCGCGCAGCGGCGCCGCCGTCTCCGCGCTGCACTTCTACGAGTCCAAGGGCCTGATCAGCAGCCGCCGCACATCGGGCAACCAGCGCCGCTACACCCGCGACACGCTGCGCCGGGTCGCGTTCGTCCGGGCGGCGCAGCGCGTGGGCATCCCGCTCGCCACGATCCGTGAGGCGCTCGCCCGGCTCCCCGAGGAGCGCACGCCCACGCGAGAGGACTGGGCCCGCCTCTCCGAGGCCTGGCGCTCCGAGCTCGACGAGCGCATCAGACAGCTCAACCGGCTCCGCGACCACCTCACCGACTGCATCGGCTGCGGCTGCCTCTCCCTGGACACCTGCGTACTGTCCAACCCGGACGACATCTTCGGCGACCACCTGACAGGCTCACGCCTGCTGACGGAACGGGGCAGCGACCCCAGCCGCGCGTAGCCCCGTCACACGGGAACGCCGCGCGGGCTGCGCCGGTCCTTCGCCCGGCGAGGTGCGCCGTTTCGCACCATGCCGGCGGGCGGACGGCCCCCTGGCCCTGCGTTGGCCCCTCGCGCGGACCGGCTACTGCCGCGCCGGACCTCTTGGATCGCGGCACGGGCCGTGCCGGTCCGCCGCCCCGCGAGGCGCGCTTGTCCGCACCGTGCCGGCGGGCAGCGGGTCCCCTGGTCGCGAGTTGGCCCGTCGCACTGAACCGGCAATCCCGGCGCCGGACCTCCCGGAACGCTGCACGGGCTGCGCCGGACCCGCGAGGCGCGTCGCTCCGCACCCTGCCGGTGGGCCGGCGGTTTCCCGGCCGCGCGGAGGCCTCTCGCACGGAACCGGCCACCGCCGCACAACACCCCACCGGTCGCGCCGGTCCGCCACCTCACGGGCTGCGCCGGTCCGCCGCCCCCGCGAGGCGCGTCGGATCGCACCCCGCCGGCGGCCCGGCGGTTCGCACCCCGCCGGCGGCCCGGCGGTTTCCGGCCGCCGGGCGGGGGCCGGGGGTCCCGGCTGCCGCCCGGCAGGGCCGGCGCGCCTTGCCTCGTGTGTCTGACGTCGTGGTCAGGCGGACATCAACAGCCGGCCCCGCCTGGCGTACGCCAGGGCCTCGGGGCCGAGGACGGGCAGCGGGACCAGGATCCCGCAGTCCGCGCAGACCGGACCGGACGACGGCTCGTGATCCAGGTCGTGCGACCAGCCGAGCCGCTCCCCGCCGCACACCGGGCACGACGCGCCCGGCTCGCGCTCCAGTGCGGCGATCAGCCGGCGCAGCACCTCGGCCAGCGGCTCACGCGGGTGCACCCGCGGGTCGTCGCACCAGGCGACCCCGAACCCGCCCCAGGTCATCCGGTGCCAGTCGTCCACGCTGCCCGGCCTGCGCAGCCCGTCGTGCTTCTCCTGCTTGCGGCGCCTGGCGAACCCGGCCTCGTAGTCGAGCCACACCGAACGCGCTTCCTCCAGTTCGTCCAATGCGGCCACGAGCCGCACCGGATCGGGGGACCTGTCCTCGGGACCGAACCCGGCCCGCGAGCAGAGATGGTCCCAGGTCGCCCTGTGCCCATAGGGAGCGAACCGCTCGAGGCACTTGCGGAGCGAGTAACGCCGCAGCGCCAGATCGCACCGCGGGTCCCTCACCTGTCTCGCCAGACTCCGGAAACCGGCCATCGCCCTGCACCTCCGTCACACCTGCATCCGCACTTCGGTCACTGCGGCGTCGTGCGGAGCCGTCACGACGGCTCCGCCGGATAGACGTGCCGTCGTCCCATCCGGCTCCATCCGTTTTCCGATGCCCGCCATAACGCCGCCCTGGTTGACCTTCACGGGGTGGCGCCGAAAAGTGACGCACGTTCATCTTCCCCCTGGGGGGATACCGGCGGTAACCTCCGGCACCACCCCTCGGGAGGAGTTGCCATGCCACGGCGCACCCCACACAACGCGCTCGACAGACTGAGAACTCCCCGCAGAATCCCCGGGTTCCTGAAGACCGCCTCGGTATGCGTTCTCATTGCCGGTCTTTTGTCACCCTTTTCTCAAGCGGCGGCGGCCGGAACCCCGGCCGGCGCCGCCGCCGTGACCGCCGCGGCCCCGAACGACTACTGCGGCGGCCAGTGCTCCGACATCCTGCCGCCCGGCGAGAACGGCAACGCCACCCTCGCCCAGGTCCTCCTCAACCAGGCCTTCGGCATCCAGCCCGACCACGCCGAGGACCAGCTCGGCCCGTACGCGAACCTGGCCACGGGCTACCCCGCGCTCACCGACGCGAAGATCAACTCCTTCTTCAACGACGCCTCGTTCGGCGTCCCCTCCGGACAGGTCGCGTCCACCGAGAAACCGGCGGGCCGCGCCGACGTGACGATCGTCCGCGACAAGAAGACCGGTGTACCCCACATCACGGGCACCACCCGTTACGGCACCGAGTTCGGCGCCGGGTACGCCGCCGCCGAGGACCGGCTGTGGCTCATGGACGTCTTCCGGCACGTCGGCCGCGGGCAGCTGACCTCCTTCGCCGGCGGCGCGGCCTCCAACCAGGGCCTGGAGCAGGAGTTCTGGCGCAACGCCCCGTACTCCGAGGCCGACCTCCAGGCGCAGATCGACCGCGCCGTGGCCGGCAACGGCGCCCGCGGGCAGCAGGCGCTCGGCGACGTGAACGCCTACCTCGACGGCATCAACGCCTACATCGACGCCTCCGACTCCGGCCGCTACTTCCCGGGCGAGTACGTCCTGACCGGCCACAAGGACTCGATCACCAACGCCGGCACCATCGCCCACTTCAAGGTCACCGACATGGTCGCGCTGGGCTCCGTGGTCGGCGCCCTGTTCGGCTCGGGCGGCGGGGGCGAGGTGAACAACGCGCTGTCCCTGCTGGCCGCCCAGTCCAAGTTCGGCGTCGAGGAGGGCACCAGGATCTGGGAGTCCTTCCGCGAGCGCAACGACCCCGAGGCCGCCCTGACCGTCCACGACGGCACGAGCTACCCGTACGCGAGGAAGCCCGACGACCCCAGGGGCCGGGCCCTGCCCGACGCCGGCTCGGTGGCCCAGGAACCCCTGGTGTACGACCGCACGGGCAGCGCGACGGCCAGGACCGCGCGCGATGCCGCCTCCTCGGCCGCGAAGAGCGCCCTGTCCTCCGCCCGGCGCGGCATGTCCAACGCCCTCGTGGTCGGCGGCGCGCACACCGCGAGCGGCCACCCGGTCGCCGTCTTCGGTCCGCAGACCGGCTACTTCGCGCCCCAGTTGCTGATGCTCCAGGAGATCCAGGGTCCGGGCATCAGCGCCCGCGGCGCCTCCTTCGCCGGCCTGAGCATGTACGTCGAGCTCGGCCGGGGCCAGGACTACTCGTGGAGCGCCACGACCTCCGGCCAGGACATCATCGACACCTACGCCGTCGAACTGTGCCAGGACGACTTCCACTACCTGTACCGCGGCACCTGCACGGCCATGGACAAGGTCGAGCAGGCCAACTCCTGGAAGCCCACCGTCGCCGACGGAACAGCGGCCGGCTCCTACACCATGCGCGTGTGGCGCACGAAGTACGGCCCGGTCGAGTACCGCGCCACCGTCGGCGGCAAGAAGGTCGCCTACACCACCCTGCGCTCCTCCTACCTGCACGAGGCCGACTCGATCATCGGCTTCCAGATGCTCAACGACCCCGACTTCGTGAAGGGCCCGGAGGACTTCCAGAAGGCCGCGCAACACATCAACTACACGTTCAACTGGTTCTACGCCGACTCCCGGCACACCGCGTACTACAACAGCGGCGACAACCCGGTGCGGGCGAACGGCGTGGACGCCGAGTTCCCGGTGTGGGCGCAGCCGGCGTACGAGTGGCGCGGCTGGGACCCGGCGGCCAACACCGCGGACTGCACCCCGCCCTCCGCCCACCCCGCCTCCGTCGACCAGGACTACTACATCTCCTGGAACAACAAGCAGGCCCTCGACTACTCCGCGGCGTCCTGGGGCAACGGCTCCGTGCACCGCGGCGACCTGCTGGAGGACCGGGTGAGGAAGCTGGTCGCGGCCGGCGGGGTGAACCGCGCCTCGCTGGTGAAGGCGATGGCGGACGCGGCCGTGGCCGACCTCAGGGCCGAGGACGTGCTGCCGAACCTGCTGAAGCTGATCAACAGCTCGCCGGTGACCGACTCCACGGCCGCCGCGGCGGTGGGCAAGCTCCAGGCCTGGCTGACTGCGGGAGCGAAGCGCACCGAGACCTCGGCCGGCTCCAAGGCGTACGCCAACGCCGAGGCCATCAGGATCCTCGACGCCTGGTGGCCGCTGCTGGTGAAGGCCGAGTTCGAACCGGGGCTCGGCAGCGACCTCTACGGCGCCTTCACCGCCAACCTGCCGGTCGACGAGTCACCCTCGGCCGGGCACGGCCCGACCGGCTCGCACGCGGGCAGCTCCTTCCAGTACGGCTGGTGGAGCTATGTCGACAAGGACATCCGGGCGGTGCTCGGCGAGTCGGTGCAAGGTCCGCTGGGCCGGACGTTCTGCGGCGGCGGCACTCAGAGCGCCTGCCGTGACACCCTGATCGGCACGCTGAAGCAGGCGGCGGGAGCGAAGGCGGCCCAGGTCTACCCCGGCGACGACGAGTGCTCGGCGGGCGACCAGTGGTGTGCCGACTCGATCGTCCAGCGTGCCCTGGGCGGCATCAAGCACGGGAAGATCAGCTGGCAGAACCGGCCGACCTTCCAGCAGGTCGTGGAGTACACCGGCCACCGTTAGGGGCTCGCGAACGCGGGGTCCGAGCCAGGCGGCGGGCCGGTGTCAGTGGACGCGGCCCGCCGCCAGCACCACCTGCGCCAGTTCCGGGTGCAGGATGTCGTTGTGCGCGCCGGCCGGCGGGCCGCCGCGCCTGACCACCTCGGACGCGTCCACGTTGACGCATCCCGACACCGGAAGCGGCCCGGCCAGGGCCGTGGCGAGCGTGCACGCGCGTGTGCCGGTCACCGCCTGCACACCGTCGTGTCCCATCGCGCCCCAGGCGGGTCCGAGCAGGGCGCCCACGTCGACGCCGAGCACCGACCGGTCGTCGTCCGCCATCCGTGAGGCCAGCGGATAGAGCGTGCCGAGGGCCGTGTCGAAGAGGGAGTGGCAGCACACCAGGGGGCCGTCGACCCGGCGCTCCCGGCCCCGCAGCACTCCGCCCGCGCGCGGGTCGCCGGGCAGCCGGGACGCGAACGCGTAGTGGGAGAAGGCGCCTTGGAGCAGTGTCACGGACTTCACCGTCCGTACCCCCTCGGGCAGCCCGTTCAGCGCGAACGACACCAGCCGCCCGCCGAAGCTGTGCCCCACCAGATGGACCCGCACCCCGGGCGCCGCCTGCGCGAGCCGCCCGAGCACCGGGCCCAGCCCCCGCTCGCCGACGACGCCCGCGCGCCGCTTCATCGTGTAGTACGTCGCCTGCCGCAGCAGTTCCTTCGCGCCGTTCCACGGGTTCGGCAGCGTGAACGACCGCTGCCCGCCCGGGTCCTGGAGTCCGGCGAGGGCGCCGGCGAACTCGGCGCAGACGTCCGCCGCGGGCCGTGCGAACATCGCCGGCCCGTGCTGCGGCACGCCCTCCGTCACGGTGTCCGCCGCGAACCGGGCAGCCGGTCCCGGCGACACGTCCTCCGTCAGCCGCCCCACCAGTCGTCCGAACTCCTCCAGCGCGGCCGGTTCCCGCACGGGGCCGTCCAGCATCCGCGCGAGCGCGTCGACCACCGCGGCCCGCCCGGGGAACGTGCCCCGCAGCGCCCTGCGGGTGTCCTTGTCGAGCCCCGTCGACGGCGCCGGTCCCGCGGCGGTGGAGCGGGGGAAGTCGGGGATGGGCTCGTCGCAGAACCGCATCGACGGCCACACCACCCCGACGTACCCGATCCCGGCCGCCGGGGCGAGCCGCGGGATCGGCGCGAAGAAGCCGCCGTAGAGCCGGGTCGCCTCCGAGCGGTCGTTGTTCCAGCCGTGCGCGAAGACGATCAGGTCGCGCACCGGCGGCCGTCCGGCTCCGGCGAGCAGCCGGTCCCGCTCTGTGCCGTCCACGTCCCCGTCGGCGTCGAAGGTCAGCTCCCAGTAGGGCGCCACACCGATGTCCGGATCCGCCATGACCGGCCCCCTCGTCCCCACAGGCTCAGCGATGTGTCGCGCATCGTCCTGCCAACGGGGCGGAGGGGCCAGGGGTCACGGCACATCAGTAGAGGAGGTATTGCTTCCGCATCCTCCGGAACGCGGCCAGCTCCTGCCGCCAGGCCGCCACCACCTCGTCGGTGTCCGCCCCCACGTCGATCATCGTGCGCACCCGGGTGGAGCCGGTGAGCTTGTCGATCCAGTTGTCCGAGCGCCAGGCGAAGCCGCTCCAGACCCGCTTGGCGGTCACGAGCAGACCGATCCCGGTCCGCACCGGATCGAAGGCGTCCCGGTTGTGCACATGGATCTGCACTCCGCCGACGGTCCTGTCCTGGAACTTGGAGAAGGTGGGCGCGAAGTACGCCTCCCGGAAGTACACCCCCGGCAGGTGCAGCCCCTCGGCCGCGGCCGCCCAGCGCCCGTCGACGCCCTCCGCGCCGAGCAGCTCGAAGGGGCGGGTGGTGCCCCGGCCCTCCGACAGGTTGGTGCCCTCGAACAGGCACGTCCCGGAGTAGACCAGGGCGGTGTCGGGGGTCGGCATGTTCGGGCTCGGCGGCACCCAGGGAAGACCGGAGGCGTCGTAGAAGTCCGAGCGACGCCAGCCGGTCATCAGAACGGTCTCCAGCGGGACCGGCGTGGTGAGGAACTCGCCGTTGAACAGCCGGGCCAGCTCGGCGACGGTCATGCCGTGCGCCTGCGCGATCGGCTGCCGTCCCACGAAGGTCGCGAACTCCGGGTGCAGCACAGGGCCGAGCGCGTCCCGGCCGCTCACCGGGTTGGGCCGGTCGAGCACCACGAACCGCTTGCCGGCGAGGGCCGCGGCCTCCATGCAGTCGTACAGCGTCCAGATGTAGGTGTAGAAGCGGGCGCCCGCGTCCTGGATGTCGAAGACGACCGTGTCCACGCCGGAGGCCGCGAAGACGTCGGCGAGCGGCTGCCCGCTCTTGAGGTACGTGTCGTACACCGGCAGCCCGGTGGCCGGGTCGTCGTAGCGGCCCTCGGAGCCGCCCGCCTGCGCGGTGCCGCGGAAGCCGTGCTCGGGGCCGAAGACGGCCACCAGGTTCACCCGGCGGTCGGCGTGCATCACGTCCACGATGTGCCGCACGTCCCGGGTGACGCCGGTCGGGTTGGTGACCACCCCGACCCGCTGCCCGCGCAGCGAGGCGTAGCCCTCGGCGTCCAGGCGCTCGAAACCGGTGCGCAGCGGGCGGTTGCCGCCGGGAGCGGCCTGGGCCGGGCCCGCCACGGCTCCGGAGGCCGCCGCGGCGGCGGTGGTGGCGAGCAGGCTCCGTCTGGACAGCTTCATACAGTGACCTCCGTGATCGCTGCGGGTGTCATGTCCACGCACGCTAGCGTGCGCCCGTCCCCCAGGGAACGAAGCGGACGGCGCCTCCCGCGGAACATGTCTTCCGGCACCACATACCGACTGGTTAGTCTGGAGCGGCGGAGCCGTTCCGTGTCATGTCGCAGCCAGGCCGAAGGAGACCGATGGTGCAAGCCGTGCAGGGTGCGGGAGTGGTGGTCACCGGAGCCGGCGGCGGGATCGGCGCCGCCCTGGCCCGCCGGTTCGCCGCCGAGGGCGCCCGCGTCGTCGTCAACGACCTCGACGCCGACCGGGCCGCGGCCGTCGCCGCGGAGATCGGCGGCACCGCCCTCCCGGGCGACGCCTCCGAGGTCGTCGCCGCGGCCCGCGACGCGCTCGGCGGCACGGTCGACGTGTACTGCGCCAACGCGGGCCTCGGCGCTGGCGGTTCCGAGGCGGCGGGCGAGGAGATGTGGGCCAAGGCCTGGGACGTCAACGTCATGGCCCACGTCCGCGCGGCCGAGACGCTGCTCCCGGGCTGGCTGGAACGCGGCAGCGGCCGGTTCGTCTCCACCGTGTCCGCGGCCGGGCTGCTCACCATGATCGGCGCCGCCCCCTACAGCGTCACCAAGCACGGCGCGTACGCCTTCGCCGAGTGGCTGTCGCTGACCTACCGCCACCGCGGGATCAAGGTGCACGCGATCTGCCCGCAGGGCGTGCGCACCGACATGCTGGCCGCCACCGGCAGCGCCGGCGACCTGGTGCTCCGGCCCACCGCGATCGCACCGGAGGACGTGGCCGACGCCCTGCTGGAGGGCATCGCCCAGGACCGCTTCCTGATCCTGCCGCACCCCGAGGTCGCCGGGTTCTACCGGGCCAGGGCCGCCGATCCCGACCGCTGGCTGACGAACATGAACCACATCCAGCGCACCTGGGAGGAGACCGGGTGACACCGGGGGCGGGGCCGACCGGGATCCTGCCGGACGCGCCGGCGGCGGCAAATGGGAGGATCCTCCGTCGGGAACCGCGTTCCCCCAGGCAGCACAGCGAGCAGGAACACGGAAGGCAGGTGGCGGCAGGTGCCCAGGACGACGGACTCAGGCGGCACGCCGGTGCCGCAGCGGCTCCTGGCCGCCGCCACCCGGCTCTTCGCCGAGCAGGGCTACGACCGCACCTCGGTGCAGGAGATCGTCGAGGCGGCCGGCGTCACCAAGGGGGCGCTGTACCACTACTTCGGCTCCAAGGACGACCTCCTGCACGAGGTGTACGCGCGCGTGCTGCGCGTCCAGCAGGAGCGCCTCGACGCCTTCGCGGACGCCGACGAACCGGTGGAGAAGCGGCTGCGGGACGCGGCGGCGGACGTGGTGGTCACCACCATCGAGAACCTCGACGACGCCATGATCTTCTTCCGCTCGATGCACCACCTCGGCCCGGAGAAGAACAAGCAGGTGCGCGCCGAGCGGCGGCGCTACCACGAACGCTTCCGCGCGCTCATCGAGGAGGGCCAGCGGGCCGGCGTCTTCTCCACGGCGACCCCGGCCGACCTGGTGGTCGACTACCACTTCGGCTCCGTCCACCACCTGTCGACCTGGTACCGCCCCGACGGCCCGCTCGGCCCCCAGCAACTCGCGGACCATCTGGCAGACCTGCTGCTGCGGGCACTGCGGCCGTAGCGGGCGCGGCGCCGCCGGTTCACCCCGGCGACCGGTGCGCCTTCAGGCGCTCGTAGGCGGCCAGCCCGTCCGGCACCCACTGCCACTCGCCCAGGCGGCGTTCCACCTCGTCCTCGGGCAGGAAGTCGTACCAGGCGACCTCCTCGGCCTGCGGGCTCACCGGCAGCTCGCAGCGCACCTGGTAGACGGCCGACCACCAGGTGAGGCCCGCGCCGTCGTCGTACAGGAACTTGAAGAGGTACTCGGGGCGGGGCAGCCCCGTCACGCCCAGTTCCTCCTCGGCCTCGCGCAGGGCCGCGTCGTCGTAGGCCTCGCCCGCGCCGACCACCCCGCCGACGAACATGTCGTGGAGCGAGGGGAAGGCCAGCTTGGTGGCGGTGCGCCGGTGGACGAAGAGGCGGCCCTCCGCGTCCCGGGCCTGCACGAAGACACAGCGGTGGCGCAGCCCCTCCGCGTACACCCGGCCGCGCGGGGACTGCCCGACGACGCGGTCGTGCTCGTCGACGATGTCGAGGATCTCGTCTTCAGCGCTCATACGGCCATCCAAGCAGTCCGCCGTCACCGTCGGCGCCGCGTGGGGCTCAGCGTGGCTGCAGGTCCCGTTTCTGCTCCGGTACCGCGCCGCACGGCATCGCCGGGTGCATGCCGAGCAGGACGATGCCCGTCACGATCGCCGCGAGCCCCGAGGCCTCCCAGGCCAGCGCCCCGGTGTCGGTGCGCAGCCGGTCGCCGAGGAAGCCCACCCCGCAGACGATCCCGGCCAGCGGCTCGGCCGCGGTCAGCGCCGGCAGGGACATGCGCAGCGGCGCCGTCTCGAACGCGCTCTGCACCAGGAGCAGCCCGGTGACGCCGATCACCAGCAGCCCGTACGGCTGCCAGCCGGTGAACAGTTCCGCCCAGCCGCCCGCCGAGAACCGCTGCCCGCTCACCCGGGTCAGCGCGTCCTGCACGCCGTAGAGCAGCCCGGCGGCCACCGCCAGCAGAACCGGTCCCCAACTCAGCCGGGAGCGCTTGGCGTAGGCCGTCAGCAGCAGGGCCACGCCCACCATCACGCCGATGATCAGCCAGTGCCGCAGCGGGTCGGTGACGGCGCTGCCGGCGCGCGGCCGGCCCGCCACGATGAACGCGGTCACGCCGCCGGCCAGCAGGGCGAGCCCCGCCCAGCCCTGTCCGCCCAGGGGCTGTCTGGTCTGCCGCCGGGACAGCGCGAGGGCGAACAGCAGGTTCGTGGCCAGCAGCGGTTCCACCAGCGAGATCTCACCCCGGCCCAGGGCGAGGGCGCCCAGCACCATGCCGCCGATCATCAGCCCCAGACCGCCCAGCCAGCGTGGCACCCGGATCAGGTCCAGCAGCAGCCGGGGCGAGAGGAAGTCGCTGAGCGGTGCCCGCTGGGCCGCGTTCTGCTGGAGCACGAAACCGAAGCCCAGACAGCAGGCGGCGCTCACGGCGAGAATCACAACCAGAACCGACACGCTGCGTACCTCGATCATCCGGCCGGGCCACGGGGTGCGTAATGGCCGACTGTAGCGTCCCGGGACCCGGTCCGCCGCCGGGATGGTCCGGATTCGGGCGGGCCATCCCGGTCACGACACCCCGCGCCCGGGGCGCGGACTCGGCTCCGGACCGTGGTGGAATCCGCGGCGACCGCCGCGCCATGGCGTAGGCCATAGGAGTGAACGTCCCGCCGCAGGGACCGACGCCACGGCCCGGTGACCCCCTCTCTTCACAAGTGCCGCCTGGGCCAGGGCAGTTGACGCGTGTAACGCACGGCCGACCCTTGACGGGGTGCGTTGGCTGGGGGTTTGCTGTCCGTGATCAGCCGATGGCAAGCCGATGACCGACGAGCAAGCCGAGGCCGGTGAGCCGAACGGGGGGCCGCTCCCGGGGCGCGCGCCGGGCCACGAAACAAAGAGCGCGTGAGGAAGTTCCGCGGTGTCCCCACCCCCGCCTCCCCTCGGACGCGGCCGCAAGCGCGCCGCCCAGGCCTTCGACACCGCGCTCGACGACACCGAACTCCGCGAGGCACGCGCGGCGTTGGCGCAGGGAAGGTGGCAGGCGGTGCGCTCGCTGCTGGTGCGCACCAAGGACGACTGGGACCGCCGAGGCCACCGGGTCACCGTCCTCGCGGAGGAGTCCCACACCGCGGCCTGGACCCGTGAGTGGCTGCTCGCCGAGCCCGAGTCCGCCGACGCCTCCGTCCTGCTCGGCATGTCCCTGGTGCAGGGCGCCCTGTCCGGCAGGGAGAAGCCGGACCGGGCCCGTGAGGCCTGCCGTGCGGCGGCCGCGCTGGCGCCCGCCGACCCCACGCCCTGGTTCGGCCTGCTCCTGCTGGAGCGGGGCCTCGGCGACGAGGAGGAGGTCGTCCGCCTCTTCGACAGGGTCCGCCACCGCCACCCCGACCACCACCACGCCCACCATCTGATGGTGGCCCAGCTGGCCGAGCGGCAGGCCGACGCCGGCCCCGACCCGCTGCACGAGGTCTACGACTTCGCCAACTGGGCCGCCGAGCAGGCGCCCGCCGACTCGCCTCTCGCCATGCTCCCGGTGGTCGCGCACGCCGAGCGCTACCGCGTCCTGGCCGGCGCGGGCCACGTACAGGCCGACCCGGCCGCTTCCGGACACTGGACGGGCCGCAGGGCCCGGCAGGTGATGAAGGCCGCCTTCGACTGGTGGCTGGAGTGGGAGCAGGAGGGCCATCCCCGTCGCCTGGTCGATCTGAACCTCCTCGCCCACGCCAAGCACTGCGAGGGCCGGGGTGCCGAGGCCGCCGCCCTGTTCCACCGCATCGGCGACCATCCCACCCAGGCGCCGTGGGCGTACCCCGACCGAGATCCGTACACCGCCTTCCGCATCGCGCGCGCCGCCGCGCTCGGTGCGGTGTAGTGCCCAGCAACCCCGTACGCACCACGACCCCGACGCCCGAAAGGACGAACCCCCGATGACGACGGGCAGTTCGAGCACGAGCAGAACCACCGCCGACGGTGGCGGCATCAGCACCTTCAAGGGGCAGGAGCGCGCCCTGCGCGCCGACCGCCTCGGCACGGGGGGGCTGCTGCTCTCCGTGCTTGCCGCGACCGCCCCGCTCATGGTGGTCGCGGGTGTCATGCCCACCACATTCGCGGTGATGGGGATCGTCGGACAGCCGCTGCTCTTCGTCCTCCTCGGCACCGTACTGATCCTCTTCAGCTTCGGGTACGCCGAGATGAGCCGCCATGTCCACAACGCGGGCGCCTTCTACGCGTACATCTCGCGCGGCCTCGGCGGCACGGCGGGCGCCGGCGCGGCGCTCGTCGCACTCGTCGCCTACAACGCGCTCCAGGCCGGCATCTACGGGATCTTCGGCTTCGAGGTCTCCAACCTGTTCGCCACCTACGCCGACCTCACCGTGGCCTGGTGGATCCCCGCGCTCGTGGCCGCGGCCGTCGTCGGCGCGCTCGGCTGGCTGAAGATCGACGTCAACGCGCGCGTGCTCGGCGTACTCCTGGTCATCGAGGTCGTACTCGTCGTGATCTTCGACGTGGCCGCGATCGCCGACCCGGCCAAGGAGGGCCTGTCCCTGCACGCCTTCAACCCGGACACGCTCGCCGGCGCCGGAATCGGCACCGCGCTGTGCTTCTGCATCGCCGCCTTCCTCGGCTTCGAGCAGGCCCCGGTGTACGCCGAGGAGACCAGCCGCCCGCACGTCCTGGTCCCGCGCGTGATGTTCCTCGCCGTCGCCGGCGTCGCCGTCTTCTTCGCGATCAGCAGCTGGGCCCTCACCATCGCCACCGGCCCCGCGGCGATCATCGGCACGGCGCAGAAGGAGAGCGCCGGACTGCTGTTCACCCTGACCGAGTCGCGGCTCGGCGGCACCTTCACCGACGTCCTGCACGTCCTGTTCGTCACCGGCATGTTCGCGGCCATGCTGAGCTTCCACAACGTCGTCGCCCGGTACGCCTTCGCCATGGGCCGCGAGGGCCTGCTCCCGGCCGCCTTCGGACGCACCTCCAGCTCCAGCGGCGCGCCCGCGACCGGATCCCTCTCGCAGACCGTCGTCTCGCTGGTCATCGTGATCGCCTTCGCCGTCACCGACGACAAGCCGACCGGCGACCCGACCGCGCCCGTGCTGCACCTGTTCACCTGGTTCGGCAACCTCGGCGCGCTCGGCGTCATCGTGCTGATGGCGGCGGCCAGCGTGTCGGTGATCGTCTTCTTCGTGCGCCGCGGCGCCGCGGCGGCGCAGGCCTGGCGGCTGGTCACCTCCGCCGTGGCCGGCCTGGCCCTGCTGGTGATCGCCACCTACACGGTCAAGGACTTCGACGTCCTGGTCGACGCCGGCCCCGGCTCGCTCCTGAGCCGTGTGCTGCCCGGCATCATCGGCCTCGCCCTTGTCGTCGGCCTGGTCCAGGGCACCGTCCTGCGCTCCCGCCGGCCGGAGGCGCACGCCCGCATCGGCCTCGGCAACGAGGCCTTCCAACTGGAGAAGGCGGCCGAGGCGGCGGAGACCGCTGAGGCCGCGGAGACGGCGGAGGCGGCGTCCTAGGCCCGGGTACGGAAAACCCCGGGCACGGAAAACAATGACGGAAGTCTGACGAGCATCCGCGATCCCTGGCCCGCAGGGAGCGCGGGTGCTCGAATGAAGACGTGAACCCCGAACTTCCGCAGGAGGAGGGCCGGCCCGAGGAGGAAGGCCGCCCCGTAGGCCGCCGCGTCTTCCTCGCCACCCTCGGCCTCGGCGCCCTCGGCGTCGCCACCGCGCCCACGCTGCAACGCGGCATGGAGGGCCTGCTCGGCGCGGTGTCCGGCAAGGACCCCACCGGCCTGACCGGCCTGCTGCCCAACGGCGGCGGCTTCCGCTACTACTCGGTCGCCGCCTCGGTCCCGCACAAGGACGCCACGGACTACCGCCTCACCGTCGACGGCCTCGTCGACCACCCCGCCACCTACACGCTGGACGACCTCAGGGCCCTGCCCCGGACCCGGCTGGTCCGCGACGTCCAGTGCGTCACCGGCTGGCGGGTGCCAGGCACCCCCTTCGAGGGCGTACGGCTCTCCCGGCTGCTCGACGCGGCCGGAGTGCGGGCGGGCGCCCGGGCCGTCCGCTTCACCTGCTTCGACGGCACCTACACCGAGAGCCTCACCCTCGCCCAGGCCCGCCGCCCCGACGTGCTCGTCGCGCTGCGCATGCAGGGCAAGGACCTGGCCCACGCGCACGGCGGGCCGGTCCGCCTGTACGTGGCCCCCATGTACTTCTACAAGTCGGCCAAGTGGCTCTCCGGCATCACCGTCACCGACCGCGTCGAGCCCGGCTACTGGGAGAACCTCGGCTACGACGTCGACGCCTGGGTCGGCCGTTCGAACGGACGCGGCGATGTCCCTACGAGCTGACGCCCCGGCGCCGCCCGGCACGTCCGGCACCCGCGTCCGCCGCTTCACCCGGGCCGAGCGGTGGGTGCACCGCACCACCGCCGCGCTCATGGGCGTGTGCGTGGTGACGGCGGCCTGCCTCTACATCCCCCAGCTCGCCGAACTGGTCGGCCGGCGCGAACTGGTCGTCCGCGTCCACGAGTGCGCGGGCCTCGCCCTGCCCGTACCGGTCCTGCTGGGCCTGGCCTCCCGCGCCTTCCGCGCCGACCTGCGCTTCCTCAACCGCTTCGGCCGGCACGACGGGGTCTGGCTGCGCGCCGCCCTGCGCCGGGACCGCGGGTCCGCCTCCCGCCCGGCCGGGAAGTTCAACGCCGGCCAGAAGATCTACGCCGCCTGGATCGCCGGGGCGGGACTGGTCATGCTCGGCACGGGCCTGATGATGTGGTTCACCCACCTCACCCCGGTGGCCTGGCGCACCAGCGCCACCTTCGTCCACGACTGGCTCGCCCTGACCATCGGCGTCGTCCTGGGCGGCCACATCGGCATGGCCCTCGGCGACCCGGAGGCCCGCCGAGGCATGCGCACCGGCCTGGTGAGCCGCGCGTGGGCGGACGAAGAACACCCGCTGTGGCGTCCGTAGAACCACCACGCGGGCGCGAGGACCGGTGGCGGCACGGGAACGAACGGAAGCGGCGGCCGTGACCGGGCGATGCCCCGGCCACGGCCGCCGCCGACCGCGTACCCCTAGATCACCAGGGACAGCAGCAGCACCACGGCGCCCGCCACCACCGAGATGATCGTCTCCATGACCGACCAGCTCTTGATCGTCTGGCCGACGCTCAGCCCGAAGTACTCCTTCACCAGCCAGAACCCGGCGTCGTTGACATGGCTGAAGAACAGCGAGCCCGCGCCGATGGCCAGCACCAGCAGAGCGGCGTGGGTGGACGACATGTCGGCCGCGAGCGGGGCGGCCAGACCGGCCGCCGAGATGGTCGCCACCGTCGCGGAACCGGTCGCGAGCCGGATCGCCACCGCGATCAGCCAGCCGAGGAGCAGCGCCGGGATCGACCAGTCCTTGGAGACGTCCAGGACCATCTGACCCACACCGGCGTCGATCAGTGTCTGCTTGAAGCCGCCGCCCGCGCCCACGATCAGCAGGATGCCGGCGATGGGCATGAGGCCCTTCTCGACGGTGGAGGAGATCCGCTCCTTGCTGAACCCGGCCGGCATCCCCAGCGTGAAGACGCCGACGAGCACGGCGGCAAGCAGCGCGATCATCGGGGAGCCGACGACGTCGAAGACACGCTGGGTCATGTTCGCCGGGTCGTCCACGACGATGTCGACCAGGGCCTTGGCCAGCATCAGCACCACCGGGAGCAGCACCGTGGCCAGCGTGGCGCCGAAGCCCGGACGCCGCTGGAGCTCCTCCGAAGGGCGCTGGGGCAGCATCCGGTCCGGGACGGGGACGTCCACCCAGCGGGCCGCGACCTTGGCGAACAGCGGACCCGCGATGACCACCGTGGGTATGGCGACGAGGATGCCGAGCGCCAGCGTCACGCCCAGGTTGGCCTTGACCGCGTCGATGGCGACCAGCGGGCCGGGGTGCGGCGGGATCAGGCCGTGCATCACGGACAGACCGGCCAGCGCCGGCACACCGATGCGCATCAGGGAGTAGTTGCCGCGCTTGGCCACCATCAGCACGACCGGGATCAGCAGCACGATGCCGACCTCGAAGAACAGCGGCAGACCGATCACGGACGCGATGAGCACCATCGCCCACGGCATCGCACGGCCCTTGGCCTTCGCCAGGATCGTGTCGACGACCTGGTCGGCGCCGCCGGAGTCGGCGAGCAGCTTGCCGAGGATCGCGCCGAGGGCGATGAGCACGCCCACGCCGGCGACGGTGGAGCCCAGGCCGGCGGTGAAGCTGGCGATCGCCTTGTCGAGCGGTGCCCCGGCGACCGCGCCGAGCACGAGCGTTCCGATGGTCAGGGACAGGAAGGCGTGCAGCTTGAACCGGGTGATGAGCAGGACGATGACGGCGATGCCCGCGAGGGCGGCGATGCCGAGCTGGGCATGGCCGGCCGAGGTGATCGGCGCGGGCGCGTCCGCTGCCAGCATCTCGACGCTGAGTCTGGTCACGGTGTTCCCTTGCTGGTGAAGATGGACGGTGGGGAGAGGTGTGCCGCGGTCGGCGGGCGTGGGGGTGAGGCGCCGCGGCTCAGGGCCGCTGCTCCTCGGGGGACCGCGCGGAGCTGTCGAGGCCGTCCAGCGCGGACAACGCGCGTGCGGTGATCTCCTCGGGCGACCCGGCGACGTCGACGGCGACGCCCCGCTCGTCCCGCTGGAGCGGCTCCAGCGTGGCGAACTGCGAGTCCAGCAGCGCCGTCGGCATGAAGTGCCCCTGGCGGTGCGCCATCCGGTCCTCGATCAGCTTCCGGTCGCCCGTCAGGTGCACGAAGACGACGCCGGGAGCCGCGGCCCGCAGCCGGTCGCGGTACGACCGCTTCAGCGCCGAGCTGCTCACCACCCCGCCAAGACCCGCCCGCCCGTGCGCCCAGGCGCCGATGGCATCCAGCCACGGCCACCGGTCCTCGTCGCCGAGCGGGATCCCGGCCGTCATCCTGTCGATGTTGGCCTGCGGGTGGAAGTCGTCGCCCTCGGCGTACGGAACGCCGAGCCGGGCCGCGAGCAGGGGACCGATCGTGGTCTTGCCCGTGCCGGCGACGCCCATCACCACGACGACGTGGGGGGTGCGCATCACTGCCTCGCTGTCTTCCTCGACATGGAACGCCGACATCCGGCATTCGCCACACTGAAACCCATAGGTACGACTAATTCAAGGGTGTGTGGCATATAAGTCTGACTTTTTGAGATCGTGACCCGCCCCGTACGCTGAGTGCATGAGCACACCGGGCCGAGGGCTGCACGGCCGCGTACTGGACACCCTCGGCCCCGCCATCACCGCGGGTGAGTACCCGCCGGGCAGCGTGCTGCGCACCGACGAACTCGCCCAGGGCTTCGACGTGTCACGCTCCGTGATGCGCGAGGCGGTGCGCGTCCTGGAGTCCATGCACCTGGTCGCCTCCCGCCGCCGCGTCGGCGTGACCGTGCTCCCCCAGACCGAGTGGAACGTCTACGACCCGCAGGTCATCCGCTGGCGCCTGGCCGGCGCCGACCGGCCACGGCAACTGCGGTCGCTGACCGTGCTGCGCTCCGCCGTCGAACCGGTCGCCGCGGGCCTGGCCGCCCGGCTCGCCACCGCCGAGCAGTGCGCCGAACTCACCGAGTGCGCCCTCGGCATGGTGGCCAACTCACGCGGCCACCACCGGCTCCAGGAGTACCTGGTCCACGACATCGCCTTCCACCGGGTGATCCTCAGCGCCTCCGGGAACGAGATGTTCGCCCGCCTCGGCGACGTGGTCGCCGAGGTCCTGGCGGGCCGCACCCACCACGAGGTCATGTTCGAGGAGCCCGATCCCGCGGCCGTCACCCTCCACGTCCAGCTCGCCGAGGCGGTCCGGGCCCGCGACGAGGAACTCGCCGAGCGGCTGACCCGCGAGATCACCACGGGAGCCCTCCAGGAACTGGACGTCCTGGCGCCGTAGCCCCGCGCTCGCCTCACTGCTCGGGGAAGTCCCCGTCCACGTACACCCACGCCCCGTCGACCCGCTCGAACCGGCTGCGTTCGAGCAGCGAGCCGCCGCGGTGGGACGCCCGGAACGTCACCGTCCCGGTGCCGTGGAAGGCCGAACCGTCCGTCGCGCCGAGGATCTCGAGCCCCGTCCAGCGCATCCCGGGATCGAGGTCGAGCCGCGCCGGCCGGGTCCGCGGGTGCCAGGTCCGCAGCAGATACCCCGCGTCCCGCCGCACGAAGGCGCAGTACCGCGAGCGCATCAGCGCCTCGGCGGTCGGGGCGGTGGCAGGACCGCCGTGATAGCGGCCGCAGCAGCTCTCGTACGGCTCGGGCAGCCCGCACGGGCAGGAACGCGTGGTCATGCCCCCATTCTGCCCGCGGCGGCGCGCCCGCCCGCCGCCGGTACGGCCGCCGCCCCGGTTCACCCGCTTCCCGGTCGCCCCTGCCTCCCTCGCGCCCGTGCGGCACGCGCGCGGGGGAGGCACAGTGGAAGACGGAGGCCTCGCCGGGGCACCCGTCGCCCCGACGCCGTGGCCTTGCCTCCCACCGGAGTTGAGGAGACACGGACGATGACTCGACCCATCGGCAGCCGGCCTCCGTCCGTCAAGGAGTGGCGGCTCAGCCTGTACCTGTCCGAGCACGACCCGGACACCACCGCCCGGATCGTCCTGGACACCGGCGACAACGTGCTGGAGACCCGCGCGGAGGCCCGCCGCAATCCGTACGACATGGCGGTGCCCGAGATCGGCGACGAACTCGCGGCCGGCCGCGCGCTCATCGCGCTCGGCCGTGAGCTGCTGCGCGCCGCCGCGGGCGACATCGACGCGGTGGGAGCGCCCGAGGCGATCCCTCCCGCTCCCCTGTGGACCTCCAGGGAGTGAAGGAGCCGCACGGTGCTCTTCACGGACCGTGTCGAGGCGGGACGGCGACTGGCCGCCCGTCTTGACCACCTCACCGGCCAGGACGTCGTGGTGCTCGGCCTGCCCCGGGGCGGCCTCCCCGTGGCCGAGGCCGTCGCGGACGCCCTCGGCGCACCGCTGGACGTGTGCCTGGTACGGAAACTGGGCGTCCCCTCCCACCCGGAGCTGGGCATGGGGGCGATCGGCGAGGACGGCGTACGCGTCCTCGGCGAGGACGTGCTGCGCGAGGCACGCGTCACACCCGGAGAACTCGCGCGCGTCGAGGAGCGCGAACGCCGCGAACTCGACCGGCGTGCGGCGCGCTACCGGGGCGAACGGCCGCCGGTCGCCGTCGCGGGCCGGACCGTCGTGGTCGTCGACGACGGCGTGGCCACCGGCTCGACCGCACGCGCGGCCTGCCGGACGGTACGCGCCCGTGGCGCCGCGCGGACCGTGCTGGCGGTCCCCGTCGCACCGCCGGACTGGACGTACCGGATCGGCGGCGAGGCGGACGAGCTGGTGTGCCTGGACACCCCGCCGGACTTCTTCGCGGTCGGCCAGTTCTACGCCGACTTCGCCCAGCTCGACGACGAGGACGTCGTCGCCTGCCTCCGCCGGGCGGCGGCACGCGCCCACGGGGTCCCCGTCGACCGCGAGGTGGAGGTGGAGGCCGGCTCCGTGCGGCTCGGCGGCCACCTGACCGTGCCCCCCGGCGCCGTCGGCATCGTGGTCTTCGCCCACGGCAGCGGCAGCGGACGGCACAGCCCGCGGAACCGGTTCGTCGCCGAGGGCCTGAACCGGGCCGGCCTCGGCACCCTCCTGTTCGACCTGCTCACCGCGGAGGAGGCGCGGGACCGGGCCAACGTGTTCGACACCGCGCTGCTGGCCGCCCGGCTCACCGCCGCGACCGACTGGCTGCGCGGCCGGCCCGGCACCGGGCGGCAGGCCGTCGGCTACTTCGGCGCCAGCACCGGCGCGGCCGCCGCCCTGCGGGCCGCGGCGGAACGCGGCGCGGACATCGCCGCCGTGGTCTCCCGCGGCGGCCGTCCCGACCTCGCCGGGCCGCGCCTGCCGGACGTGACCGCGCCCACGCTGCTGATCGTCGGCGGGGCCGACGACGTGGTCCTCGACCTCAACCGCGAGGCGCAGGCCCTTCTGCGCTGCGAGAGCCGTCTCAGCGTCGTTCCCGGTGCCACCCACCTCTTCGAGGAGCCCGGCGCCCTGGAGACGGTGACCGGACTGGCCCGGGACTGGTTCACGGACCACATGGCGGCGGCGCACGTGTAGCCCGGGGCTGATGTGGTGTGTGGTGACGACTGTGCGAGGGGAACGCGAAAACGGTGTCGACCGACAAGCGGTCGACACCGTCTTCTGCCGGTGTCCGAGGGGGGACTTGAACCCCCACGCCCGATAAAGGGCACTAGCACCTCAAGCTAGCGCGTCTGCCATTCCGCCACCCGGACCAGGTGTCTGTCGTGCGGGGCTTCCCGCCGCGACGAAGGAAACATTACCAGGCTTTCGGGCAGGTCCGATCACCCGCTCTGCCCGCAGGCCGTGCGGGGGCGGGCCGGGGCGGGGAGGCTCTCTTGGGGTTGGCGCGGGGGAGGGGGAGGATGAGTGGACCACCGGCACACGGGGTGGCCACCAGCGCACAGCGGGAGGAAGCAGCGTGAGCGAGACGGGCACGGCCAGGGGCGTCACCGGCGAGGACGAGGTCGTGGACCTCTGCCGCGAGCTGATCCAGATCGACACCAGCAACTATGGCGACCACTCCGGGCCGGGTGAGCGCGCGGCGGCCGAGTACGTCGCCGAGAAGCTCGCCGAGGTGGGCCTCGAGCCGAAGATCTTCGAGTCGCACCCGGGCCGGGCCTCCACGGTGGCCCGTATCGAGGGCGAGGACCCCTCCCGGCCCGCGCTGCTGATCCACGGCCACACCGACGTCGTACCGGCCAACGCCGACGACTGGACCCACCACCCCTTCTCCGGCGAGGTCGCGGACGGGTGCGTGTGGGGCCGCGGCGCGGTCGACATGAAGGACATGGACGCGATGACGCTGGCGGTCGTGCGCGACCGGCTGCGCGGCGGGCGCAGGCCCCCGCGGGACATCGTGCTCGCCTTCCTCGCCGACGAGGAGGCGGGCGGCACGTACGGCGCCCGGTACCTGGTGGACCGGCACCCGGATCTGTTCGAGGGGGTCACCGAGGCGATCAGCGAGGTCGGCGGGTTCTCCTTCACCGTCAGCGAACAGCGGCGGCTGTACCTGATCCAGACGGCCGAGAAGGGCATGCACTGGATGAAGCTGACCGTGGCCGGCACCGCCGGGCACGGCTCGATGATCCACCGGGACAACGCGATCACCGAGCTGTCGGAGGCCGTGGCCCGGCTCGGGCGGCACAGGTTCCCGGTGCGGGTGACCAAGACCACCCGCGCCTTCCTGGACGAACTGGGCGACGCGCTCGGCACCAAGCTCGACCCGGAGGACATGGACGGCACGATCGCCAAGCTCGGCGGCATCGCCAAGCTCATCGGCGCCACCCTGAGCAACACGGCCAACCCCACGCAGCTCGGAGCCGGTTACAAGGTCAACGTCATCCCGGGCGAGGCGACCGCGCACGTCGACGGGCGGTTCCTGCCCGGCTTCGAGGAGGAGTTCCTCGCGGACCTGGACCGCATCCTGGGTCCGAGGGTCAAGCGCGAGGACGTGCACGCCGACAAGGCCGTCGAGACCACCTTCGACGGGGCCCTGGTGGACGCGATGCAGTCCGCGTTGCTGGCCGAGGACCCGGCCGCGAAGGCCATCCCGTACATGCTCTCCGGTGGCACCGACGCCAAGTCCTTCGACGACCTGGGCATCCGGGGCTTCGGCTTCGCGCCGCTGAAGCTGCCGCCGGAGCTGGACTTCGCGGGCATGTTCCACGGCGTGGACGAGCGGGTGCCGGTGGACGGTCTGAAGTTCGGGGTGCGAGTGCTCGACCGGTTCATCGACGCGTCCTGAGGCGCGTAGTGGGGCGCGTTGTGAGGCGTGTCCCGCGATCCGTCCCGTCCGTCATCACCGGCTTGACCCCGGTAATCGCCCGCACGTGCGGAAATGACCGGGACGGGTGAATGCGACCATAAGCTCGTATCCCGATTAGTTCCTCCTCGTTACAGGTGATGCGATCAGCAATATGAGATCGCCTTTTGCCAACGAGGAGGAATAATGATCAAGAAGGTCGTCGCTGCCGCGGTCGCCACCGGTGGACTGGTTCTCGCGGGCGCCGGTATGGCCGCCGCCGACTCGGGCGCGCAGGGTGCTGCGGTGCAGTCCCCGGGTGTCCTTTCCGGCAACGTCATCCAGGTTCCCGTTCACGTGCCGGTGAACGTGTGCGGCAACACGATCTCGGTGATCGGGCTGCTGAACCCCGCCTTCGGCAACACCTGCGTCAACCACTGACGTTGTGCCCCGCCCCGTGAGGGTCTGACTCCATCGACTCCGTGGGGGGTCTGAACCCGTCGGCCCCGGAGCGCCCGCCATGCGCTCCGGGGCCGACCGGTTTGCAGGCGCGGTCCCGACGTCGGAACTCCGACGGTCGCGATCGCGCGTTCCGGAAGGTTCGAGAAGGTCGAAGGCAGGGATTCAGCAACATGCGACAGGTCACCCGCAAGGGCCTGATGACGGTGGTCGCGGCCACCGGCGTGATCGCCGCGGCGGGCGGTTACGCCCACGCCGACGCGGGCGCGTCCGGCGCCGCGTCCGGTTCACCGGGCGTGCTGTCCGGCAACACCGTGCAGGTGCCCGTGCACGTGCCGGTGAACGTCTGCGGCAACACGATCAACGTCGTCGGGCTGCTCAACCCGGCGGCGGGCAACACCTGCGTCCAGCGGGGCGGCAGCCACGGGGGCGGGAACAACGGCGGCTCCCACGCCGAGGGGCGCACCAGCGGCTCGCCGGGCGTCGGCTCGGGCAACACGGTGCAGGTGCCGGTCGACGTGCCGGTCAACGTCTGCGGCAACAGCGTCGACGTGATCGGTGCGGCCAACCCGGCCCTGGGCAACCACTGCGCCAACGGCGGCGGAAGCCACACCACGCCTCCGGGCGGCGACCGGGAGGACCCGCCCAGCACACCCCGACACCCGGGCCACCCCGGTCACCCGGGCCACCCCGGTCACCCGGGCCACCCGGGTACGCCCGGAACCCCTGGCACTCCTGGAACGCCGGGCACTCCCGGAACTCCGGAGACTCCCGGAAACCCCGGCACTCCGGGCACTCCCGAGACTCCTGGCACGCCGGCCACGCCTCCCTCCGCGGGTGGCGGCAGCGGCACCCCCGGTGGCTCGACGCGGGTGAACCATCCGGCCGCGCAGTCCGTCGCCGCGACCGACAGCCGGGCGCAACTCGCCCAGACCGGCAGCGAACTGCCCATGGGCACCGTCCTGCCGGTGGGCGCGGGCGCGCTGCTCGCGGGTGCCGTGCTGTACCGCAAGGCACGGGCCTCGGCCAGGTAGTCCGACGACGGCCGTGTGCCACACGGCCTGACGGCTGTGCGCATGGACGGCTATGCGCATGACAAGGCGGGCCTCGCATCGAGCGGGGCCCGCCACGGCTCGGACCGCCTCAGCTCACCACGTGGCGCGCACCTGGCGGATGATCCGCCGGCGCAGCCGCACCCTGCGGCTGCCGTCGCGCAGCAGGCTCAGTCGGTACAACTCCCAGTGTCCGTACTCGGCGTGGTCCGTCAGCAGACGTGCCGTCTCCTTGCGGGACACCCCGCGCGGGACGAACACGTCGACAAATTCGTATTCCGGCATCGCATCTATTGTGCGGGCTGGGGCCCGGTACGGATAGCGTCTGCACTATGTCTGATGCTGCGCAGCCCACCGCTGCCGAGGTACGCGCCGCCGCCGAGGCGGTCAAGACCGCGCTCGACCGCCACCTGGCCGCGGTCGAGCGCCGGTCGGGGGACGAAGACCCGGCCGTCTACGAGGCGTTCAACCAGCTGGCCGCGGCCGCGGAGGCGTACGACGAGCTGCTCTACGACCGCTACGACGAGGTCACGCCCTTCGAGATCCCCGGTGACGACTCGCTGCCGCCGTACACGGGCCCGGAGGAACCGAACGCGATCAGCGTGCTGATCCGCCGCGACTACGCCGTGGCCGAGCCGCAGCGGCTGCTGGCGCAGGCCCAGCGGGTGGAGGCCGCGGACTCCGACGCCGTCCTGGGCACCGCCGAGGGTGCGTCCGGCACGGTGCACGGGGCGATCGGCATCCTGTTCGGCGAGTTCGAACCGGACGAGATCGCCTCCCGGCACAAGGAGTTCGGCCTGGAGGAGGGCGACTCCACGCTGTGGGTCACCGCCGCGGACGAGCCCGCCGACCCGGGCGACTGGCTGGACGCCCCCTTCGAGCACGTCGACCCGGAGCGGGTCGTGTGCCGCTTCGACGTCAGCGCGGTCTTCGACGACGAGGACGAGGAGCTGGACGACGGCGATCTCGACGGGGACGAGGACGAGGACCTCGACGAGGACGACTTCAACGCGCCGCTCGACGACGAGGACCTGGAACCGCTGGACGCGAACGACCGCTGAGGCCTCGGGCGGCCCGGCGGCCGGCCGGCCCGCCCGGCCGCGTGCCGGTGGGCCGGGCCGTGCGCCGGGTGGGTCCGCGACGGCCGAGGCGTGTCCTCCGGGCTGTCAGCCGGCCGTCCCCTCCTGTGTCCGGGTGTCCTGCGCCGGAGGCTGGAGCAGGGCGGGCAGACGGGTCGTACGGGGCTTGGCCGCGACCTCGGCGACCGCCCGCGGGAGTGCCTGCTCCACGCCGTGCACCACGGACAGATGCCGGGAGGCCCGGCTGAACGCCGTGTAGATCCACGGGCGGCTGAGTGCCTGTGCCGCGTCGCCGGGCAGCACCACGACCACCGCGGGCCACCGGCCGCCCACGGCCTGGTACGCGGTCAGTGCCCATCCGTGCCGCAGACGCGTCTCCACCCACTCCTTCGGTACCACCACGTGGGCGCCCGAACAGGACAGGTGCAGCCCCTCGGCGTCGGCCTTCACCACATGACCGGGCAGCGTACGGCCCGGGGCGGGGGAGTAGGCGATACGGTCGCCCGGGTCGAAACCGCCGAAGCGGCCGGGCCCCGGGTTGAGCCGCTCCTTCAGCGCCGTGTTCAGCGCACGCGTACCGGCCGCGCCGCCGTGACCGGGGGTGATCACCACGGTCTGCTCCGCCGGGACGCCGATCGCCCGGGGCACCGAGTCCGCGACGAGCTGCACGGTCCGGTGCACGGCCTCGCCCGCGTCCCGCACCGGGACGATCACGACCTCCTTGCCGGGCGCCGCCACCTGGTTCAGCTCGCCCACGCCGATACCGGAGACCAGCTCGCCCAGCGGGCCCGGATCCGGAACGCGCGAGGCGATCTGCGGGCACACCCGCGCGGCCAGCAGATCCGCGAACACCCGGCCCGGCCCCACGGACCACAGCACCGCCGGATCCCCGGCCGCCACCAGCCGCGCCCCGTCCGGCAGCGATTCGACCAGCAGGGCCGCCGTCTCGACGTCCAGTTGGGGCGCGTCGAGCACGACGAGGAGGTCGAGGGCGAGGGAACCGTCCTCGTCCCGGCCGGGGCCCTCGGCGCCGGACAGCAGTCCGGCCACTGTGGCGACGGGGAGCGCGGGCGGCTGAGGGGGCTCCTGCGCCTCCTGGGCCTCCTGCGTCTCCTGGGCCTGCGGAAGCCGCCGGAGGAGCTGCCCGAAGCCGTCCCGGCCGAGCGGGCTGTGGGCGGCGGCCCAGGCGCGCAGTCCGAGACGCCGTGCCTCGGCCAGCAGCCGCGCGGGCTCCACGCGGGACGCCTCCCCGCCGGTGTGCAGCACCAGGCCGTGCCCGGCGACGGCGCGGAGCAGCTCGGCGGCCGAGCCCTGGGCCAAGGCGGCGGCCTGCTCCCAGTCCGGGGCCGAACCGCCTTCCTTCGGCGTGGAGTTGATCAGGCGGGCGAGTCCGTCGGCCAGGCTCTCCTCGGCGAGCGCGTACCGCTCGAGACCGACGAGGACACGCACCGGGCGCTCGCCGTCCTCGTCCGCATCCTCGGTGGCCGGGGCGTCCTCCAGGGCGTCCTGGAACACCAGGGCCTCGCCCTCCGTCAGCGTGGCGTTCAGGACAGCCTCGGGGTCGGGCACCGCCCGCTGGGCCAGGGCGGCGGTCAACGCCGGGGCCTCCAGGGCCGTGTGCCCGGCGAGGGCGGCCTGTTCCAGCAGCCACACGGTGAAGGCCCGGCCGCGGCGCTCGTCGTCCGGGCCGCACTCCGCGCCGAGCAGGGCGCGCGCGAATCCGTCGGCCTGCTCCGGTCGCACGCCGGTGACGTGCAGCAACTGCCAGGGGTCCTCCTGCAGCCGCTCCTCCGCGCCCTCGCCGAGGGCCGTGGCGACCTGCGGGGCGAGCGTCTCCGGGGCACCGCCCCGGGCCAGTACCCGGCGCACCCCCTCGACGGTCAGGGGCGCCGGGGCGGCGGGCGCGGTGACGGGCTCGGGGGCTTCGGTCATCGGCCGCCGTGCCGGTTCGGGGGCCGGACGGCGCGGTGCGGGCTCGGGTTCGGCGAAGACGGTGGCCGCGGGCTTCTCACCGCTCTCCACGGCCCGCACGGCGGCCAGCAGGTCGGCCGCGGTGCCGCTGAGCCTGCCGCCGCTCTCGATCGGCCCCTTCCGCTCGGCCTTCCGCTGCTCGATCCGCGCCCGCTCCATCCGCTGAGCCGCCAACTCGGCCTCGGCCTCGGACCTCTTGTCCCCACCCGAACCGCCGGCCTCCGCGCCGGCCTGCCCGTCCGCCGCCCCCGACTGCCCGTCGTCCGCCGAGCCGCCGTCACCCGCGCTGTCCGCGTCCGATCCGTCCGCGCTGTCCGCCGAGGCGCCGACCCGCTCGTCCGCCTCCGTGCCGGGGCGTCCGTCCTCCGCGTCAGTCCGCGAGCCCGCCGCACCCGACTGCCCGTCGTCCGCCGAGCCGCCGTCGCCCGATCCGTCCGCGCCATTCGCCGACGCGGCGGCCCGCCCGTCCGTCCCGGCATCCGACTGCCCGTCGTCCACCGAGTCGTCATCGCCCTCGACGCCCACGCTGCCCTCCGGGCCGCCGCCAGCATCCGGAGCGGTGTCCGCTCCCGAGTCCGCGCCGCCCGCGTCGGTTTCCGTACCGCCGCCCGACGTGTCGCCCTCCGCGACCGGGTCGTCGTGGCGTGGGCCGTTGTCCGCCCCGGGGTCCGGGGTGCCAGGCCCGGTCTGTTCCGTGGTCTCCGGCTCCGTGCTCACAGCGTGCTCCAGTCGTGATCGGGATAGCGGTGCACGGGCTCCGACACGTCGTCGAGGGCCCGGCAGATCTCGTCAGGAAGACTAAGCGCCTCCACTGACAGCACCGCCGTGAGCTGCTGCGCGTTGCGGGTGCCGACGATCGGCGCGGCCACGCCGGGCCGGTCCCGCACCCAGGCGAGGGCCACCTGGAGCGGGGTCACCGCCAGCCCGTCCGCCGCCGTGGACACCGCGTCCACGATGCGGGCCGCGGTGTCGTCCAGGTACGGCTCGACGAACGGCGCCAGGTGCTCCGAGGCGCCCCGCGAGTCCGGCGGTGTCGCGTTGCGGTACTTGCCGGTCAGCACGCCCCGGCCCAGCGGTGAGGACGGCAGCAGACCGACGCCCAGGTCCAGCGCGGCGGGCAGCACCTCGCGCTCCACGCCGCGTTGCAGCAGCGAGTACTCCATCTGCGTGCTCGCGAGCCGCGTCCGGGCGCCGGGCGCCGCGAGCTGCCAGGTCGCCGCCTTGGCCAGTTGCCAGCCGCAGAAGTTGGAGACGCCCGCGTAGCGCACCCGGCCGCTGCCGACGGCGAGGTCGACCGCGTGCAGGGTCTCCTCCAGCGGCGTGTGCGGGTCGAAGGCGTGGACGTGCCACACGTCGACGTAGTCCGTGCCGAGGCGGGCGAGGGAGGCGTCAAGCGCCGCCAGCAGATGGCCGCGGGAGCCGTCGAAGCGCCGGTCCGGGTCGGGCACGCTGCCCGCCTTGGTCGAGAGGACCAGGTCGCGGCGGGGCACGAGGCCCTCCATGAGCCGCCCGAGCAGATACTCGGCCTGTCCGTCGCCGTAGACGTCCGCCGTGTCGACGAGGGTGCCGCCCGCCTCCCAGAACACCTTCAGCATGTCCGCGGCGTCGTGCTCGTCGGTGTCCCGGCCCCAGGTGAGGGTGCCGAGGCCGATGCGGGACACGCGCAGGCCCGTACGGCCGAGATGCCTCTGCTCCATGGTCGCGAGATTACTGGCCACGGCCGACACGTGGGTGACCTGTGGACAACCCGGTTTCCGCCCTCCGGCCGGCGCCGCGAACCGGTCGTACCGCAGGTCGCGCACTGCCGTGGGCCGCGGGGCCGCGCTAGTGTTCCCCGCACAACGGACGTTACTGATCGGTAAGGGGAACGGCATGCAGCTCGGGATCAACCTCGGCTACTGGGGTGCCGGCATGGACGCGGACAACCTGGCCGTCGCGCAGGAGGCGGACCGGCTCGGATACGCCGTGTGCTGGGCCGCCGAGGCCTACGGCTCGGACGCGGCCACCGTGCTCACCTGGGTCGCCGCACAGACCGAGCGCATCGACGTGGGCTCGGCCATCTTCCAGATCCCGGCCCGGCAGCCCGCGATGACGGCGATGACGGCCGCCACGCTGGACTCGCTGTCCGGCGGCCGCTTCCGGCTCGGCCTCGGCGTCTCGGGACCGCAGGTGTCCGAGGGCTGGTACGGCGTGAAGTTCGACAAGCCGCTGGCCCGCACCCGCGAGTACGTCGAGATCGTCCGCAGGGCGATGACGCGGGAGCGGCTGACGTACGACGGCGAGCACTGGACGCTGCCGCTGCCGGGCGGCCCCGGCAAGCCGATCAAGCTGACCGTGCACCCGCAGCGCGAGCACATCCCGCTCTACATCGCCGCCATCGGCCCCAAGAACCTGGAACAGACCGGCGAGATCGCCGACGGCGCGCTGCTCATCTTCCCCTCCGCCGACCACCTGGAGGAGACCGCCGTCACGTACCTGCGCGCGGGCCGCGAGAAGGCGGGCCTGACCCTGGACGGCTTCGACGTCTGCCCGACCCTGCCGCTGGCCGTCGGCGACGACAAGGACGTGTCCGCTCTCGCCGACACCTTCCGCCCCTACACCGCGCTGTACGTGGGCGGCATGGGCAGCCGCAAGCAGAACTTCTACAACCAGCTCGCCCGCCGCATGGGCTACGAGAAGGAGGCCGCCGAGATCCAGGACAAGTACCTGTCCGGCGACAAGCAGGGCGCCGCGGCCGCCGTACCGCAGCAGCTCATCGACCAGACCACGCTGCTCGGCTCCGTCGACCGGGTCGCGGACCGCATGAAGGCCTACGCGGCGGCCGGGGTGACCACGCTGACGCTCGCCCCCGCGGGGTTCACGCTGGAGGAGCGGCTCGCCTCGCTCCGGGCCGGCACCGAGGCCCTGGAGCGCGCGGGACTGGCATGACCGCCCGCCGCGACAGGGGCGGGCGGCACGTCCGGGGCTTTTCGCGGCCGTGGTGGGGGCTCGGGGGTCTTCCCCGCCACGGCCGTCACGGAGAACAACGCGGCGGCCGCCGCGCGGTTACGCCCGCGTCCGGTCCGGTTCCGGTCACCGCGTGTTCCTCCGTTCGGAGCAGTACGTCTCACAGCCAGCCCCGCCGCTTGAACAGCCGGTACAGCAGCATCTCCAGAAGGGCCATCAGCAGGATCACGGCCGGGTAGGACCAGAGCCAGTGCAGCTCCGGCATGTGCGTGAAGTTCATGCCGTAGACGCCGGCGATCATCGTGGGCACCGCGGCCATGGCCGCCCACGCGGAGATCTTCCGCATGTCGTCGTTCTGCTGGACGCCGGTCTGCGCGAGGTGCGCCGACAGGATGTCCGAGACCAGCCGGTCCAGGCTCTCCACCGAGTCGTTGACCCGGGTCAGATGGTCACCGACGTCCCGGAAGAAGGGCCGCGCCCGGTCGTCCACGAACGGCACGGCGGGCGTGAACGGGCCCGTGCCGGTGCCGCCCAGGCGGGACATCGGCAGCGCCAGCGGGCCCGTCGCCCGCCGGAACTCCGTGACCCGGCGTTTGAAGGCGTAGATCCGTGAGGCGGAGTTCCGCGAGCCGGCCCCGTCCGGCGAGAAGACCTCCGCCTCCAACTCCTCCAGGTCCGTCTGGAGCTCGGCGGCCACGTCCAGATAGTGGTCGACGGTGGTGTCGGCGATCGCGTACAGCACGGCGGTCGGACCGTGGCCGAGCATGTCCGGCTCCTGTTCGAGGCGGTGCCGCACGGCGGCCGGCCCGTCGCCCTCGCCGTGGCGGACCGTCACCACGAACAAGTCGCCCAGGAAGACCATGATCTCGCCGGTGGAGACGGCGTCGCCGCGCGGTTCGTACACCACGGGCTTGAGCACCACGAACAGCGAGTCCTCGTAGACCTCCAGCTTGGGCCGCTGATGCGCCTTCAGGGCGTCCTCGACCGCCAGGGGATGCAGCGAGAACTCCTCGGTGACCAGGGCGAACTCCTCCTCGCTCGGCTCGTGCAGCCCCACCCACACGAAACCCCCGGCGGCCCGTGCCGCGGCCAGGGCACCGGAGAGTCCGCCGGAGTCCGGTGTGCGGTGGCCGTCGCGGTAGACGGCGCAGTCGACGATCACAGAGTGCGTTCTCCCTTCGTCCGGTCGCCACCAGAAGCGTCCGTACGCCTACCCTGGCCGCATGCCCACGCTGATCCTCGTAAGGCACGGACGCTCCACCGCCAACACCGCCGGGCTGCTCGCCGGCTGGACCCCCGGGGTCGCCCTGGACGAACGCGGCACCGCACAGGCCGCCGCGCTGCCGGGGCGGCTCGACGGACTGCCGATCGCCGAAGTCGTCACCAGCCCGCTCCAGCGCTGCCGGGAGACGGTGGGACCGCTGCTGGACTCCCGGCCGGAACTGACCGCGCACACGGACGAGCGGATCGGCGAGTGCCACTACGGCGACTGGTCCGGCCGCAAGCTCGCCGAACTCAAGGACGAGCCGCTGATGGAGGTGGTGCAGGCGCACCCCTCGGCCGCCGCGTTCCCCGGCGGCGAGTCCATGCGCGCGATGCAGACCCGGGCCGCCGAGGCGGTGCGCGAGTGGAACGCGCGCGTGGAGCGCGACCACGGCGCCGACGCCGTCTACCTCATGTGCTCCCACGGTGACATCATCAAGTCCCTCGTCGCGGAGGCGCTCGGACTTCACCTGGACCTCTTCCAGAGGATCTCCGTCGAACCCTGTTCCGTCACCGCGATCCGCTACACCCGGTTGCGGCCCTTTCTGGTGCGGCTCGGCGACACCGGGGACTTCGCGTCCCTGGCGCCGCGCGAGGAGCCGGAAGACGGCGACGCACCCGTCGGGGGCGGCGCGGGCGCACCGTGATCTTCGGCCGCAGTAGGGTGAAGCGGTCGCCCCCGACTTCCCCATTCAGACGCTCTCACGATTCCCATGGAGACAGGACGTGTCCCGTCAGGTGTTCCTCTACGACCCCCCGGACCGCTTCGTGGCCGGCACGGTCGGGCTGCCCGGGCGCCGTACGTTCTTCCTCCAGGCTGCCGCGGGCCCCCGGGTGACCAGCGTGGCCCTGGAGAAGACCCAGGTCGCCGCGCTCGCCGAGCGCATGGACGAGCTGCTGGACGAGGTGTTGCGCCGCAGCGGCGGCAGCGCTTCCGTGCCCGCCGTGGCGCCCAACGAGATCGCCGACAGCGACCCGCTGGACACTCCCATCGAGGAGGAGTTCAGGGTGGGCACCATGGCGCTCGCCTGGGACGGCGAGGAACAGCGCATGATCGTCGAGGCGCAGGCCCTCGTCGAGCTCGACGCGGAGTCCGAGGAGGACCTCGCCGAGGCCGAGGAACGGCTGCTCCAGGACGAGGAGAACGGCCCCCCGATGCTGCGGGTCCGGCTCACCGGCGCGCAGGCGAGGGCCTTCGCCAAACGCGCCCTCGACGTCGTCAACGCCGGGCGGCCGCCGTGCCCGCTGTGCAGCCTCCCGCTCGACCCGGAAGGACACGTATGTCCGCGCCAGAACGGATACCGCCGCGGCGCGTGACGCCCGGCGCCGAGGCCGCCGAACTGCTCGCCCACGGCGAGCTGACCGTGCGCGGCCGCATCCGCGAGGCCTCCAACGCGGCGCTGTTCTGCACGGTCGCCCTGGACGGCCGTGAGGCGTCCTGCGTGTACAAGCCGGTCGCCGGTGAGCGGCCGCTGTGGGACTTCCCCGACGGCACCCTCGCCGCGCGCGAGGTGGCGGCGTACGAGGTCTCCGAGGCGACCGGCTGGTCCCTGGTGCCGCCCACCGTGCTGCGCGACGGCCCGTACGGCGAAGGCATGGTCCAGCTGTGGATCGAGGCGGCCCCGGAAGCCGAGCTGCTCGCGCTGCTGGACGCCGAGGAACCCGGCCCGGGATGGCGGGCGATCGGCTTCGCCGAGGTCGGTGAGGGGCGCACGGCGCTGCTGGTGCACGCCGACGACGAGCGGCTGCGCCGTCTCGCCGTGCTCGACGCGGTGATCAACAACGCCGACCGCAAGGGCGGCCATCTGCTGCCGACCACCGACGGGCACCTCTACGGCATCGACCACGGCGTCACCTTCAACGTCGAGAACAAGCTGCGCACCCTGCTGTGGGGCTGGGCGGGCGACCCCCTCCCGCCGGAGGTCCTGGCCGTCCTCAAGGTGCTGTGGGACGCCCTCCGCGACGGCGCCCCGCTGGCGACCCGGCTGGCCGCCCTGATCACCCCCGCCGAACTCGAGGCCACCCGGGCACGGGTGACCACGCTGCTCGCCTCCGGCACCCACCCCGAGCCGGCCGGGGACTGGCCCGCGATCCCATGGCCGCCCGTCTGAGAGCGGACCAGTCCGAGAACAGAGGGAACTGTCCGAGAACGGATGGCCGACCCGCCGTTCGGGGTGGTCCGGTTCGAAGACGGGACCGCGGTCCGGTTACGCTCATGACATGCATGCCTGGCCCGCTTCCGAAGTCCCCGCCCTGCCTGGTGAGGGCCGCGACCTCAGGATCCACGACACCGCGACCGGCGGCCTGGTCACTCTCGACCCCGGTCCCGTCGCCCGTATCTATGTCTGCGGCATCACGCCGTACGACGCCACCCACATGGGGCACGCGGCGACCTACAACGCGTTCGACCTCGTACAGCGCGTGTGGCTCGACACCAAGCGCCAGGTGCACTACGTCCAGAACGTGACCGACGTCGACGATCCCCTGCTGGAGCGGGCGCAGCGCGACGACGTCGACTGGGTGGAGCTGGCCGAGCAGGAGACCGCGCTGTTCCGCGAGGACATGACGGCCCTGAGGATGCTGCCGCCCCGGCACTACATCGGCGCCGTGGAGGCCATACCCGGGATCGTCCCGCTGGTCGAGAGACTGCGCGACCTGGGTGCGGCCTACGAGCTCGAAGGCGACGTCTACTTCTCCGTCGAGTCCGACCCCCACTTCGGCGAGGTCTCCCGCCTGGACGCGGCGGCCATGCGGCTGCTGTCCGCCGAGCGCGGCGGCGACCCGGACCGCCCCGGCAAGAAGAACCCGCTCGACCCGATGCTGTGGATGGCCGCACGGGACGGCGAGCCGAGCTGGGACGGCGGTTCACTCGGCCGCGGCCGGCCCGGCTGGCACATCGAGTGCGTCGCCATCGCCCTGGACCACCTCGGCATGGGCTTCGAGGTGCAGGGCGGCGGCTCCGACCTCGCCTTCCCGCACCACGAGATGGGCGCCTCGCACGCCCAGGTGCTCACCGGCGAGTTCCCCATGGCCAAGGCGTACGTCCACGCCGGCATGGTCGCGCTGGACGGCGAGAAGATGTCCAAGTCCAAGGGCAACCTGGTCTTCGTGTCGAAGCTCAGGCGCGACGGCGTCGACCCCGCCGCGATCCGCCTCGCGCTCCTCGCCCACCACTACCGCTCCGACTGGGAGTGGACCGACCAGGTGCTCCAGGACGCCGTCGAGCGTCTTGACCGCTGGCGCTCGGCCGTCTCCCGGCCCGACGGCCCGTCCGCGGACGCGCTGGTCGAGGAGATCCGCGACGCCCTCGCCGACGATCTGAACGCCCCCGCGGCCCTCGCCGCGGTCGACCGCTGGGCGGCCCTCCAGCAGGAGCGCGGCGGAGAGGACATCGGCGCCCCCGGCCTCGTCTCGCGCGCCGTGGACGCCCTGCTGGGTGTGGCTCTCTGACCCGAACGGCCCGACACGGCAACAGGGGCGGTGCGCACGAAGCGCACCGCCCCTGATCCGTTCACTCCTCCGACGAGTCGGTCCCGGCGTCCCCGTCGTCCGACTCCGCCTTCGGCGGTCGCGGCGGCCGGGACCGGCCACCGGAGCCGTCCCGCAGATACGAGCCGCCGTCGCCGCCGTCCGCCGTGGCGTGGCCGCCCGGCGACGGACCGCCGCCGTCCCGGCGCCGCAGATACCGCTCGAACTCACGGGCGATCGCCTCGCCCGACGCCTCCGGCAGCTCGGCGGTGTCCCGGGCCTCCTCCAGCGTCTGGACGTACTCCGCGACCTCGCTGTCCTCGGCGGCGAGCTGGTCCACGCCCACCTGCCAGGCACGCGCGTCCTCCGGCAGCTCACCCAGCGGAATGCGCAGGTCGAGCAGGTCCTCCAGCCGGTTCAGGAGGGCCAGCGTCGCCTTCGGGTTCGGCGGCTGGGACACGTAGTGCGGGACGGCCGCCCACAGCGACACGGCCGGGACACCCGCGTGCGTGCAGGCCTCCTGGAGGATGCCGACGATGCCCGTCGGCCCCTCGTACTTGGTCTCCTCCAGGTCCATGCGGCGGGCCAGGTCCGTGTCCGACGTGGTCCCGCTGATCGGGACCGGACGCGTGTGCGGGGTGTCGCCGAGCAGCGCGCCCAGGATGACGACCAGCTCCACGCCCAGCTCGTGCGCGAAGCCGAGCAGCTCGTTGCAGAACGAGCGCCAGCGCATGGACGGTTCGATGCCCCGGACCAGCACCAGGTCGCGCGGCTTGTCCCCGCCGACGCGCACCACCGACAGCCTGGTCGTCGGCCAGGTGATCTTGCGCACGCCGCCGTCCATGAACACCGTGGGACGGTTGACCTGGAAGTCGTAGTAGTCCTCGGCGTCCAGCGCCGCGAAGACCTCGCCCTTCCACTCCCTCTCCAGATGCGCGACCGCGGTGGAGGCGGCGTCGCCGGCATCGTTCCAGCCCTCGAACGCGGCCACCATGACCGGGTCGATCAGCTCGGGAACCCCCTCGAGCTCGATCACCCAGTGCCTCCTTCCGACGTGCCCTCGCCTGACCCACCAACCTTACGGCGTTCGGCGGGGGCGTCCGCAGCCCCCTTGCACGGGGGAGTGAACGGATCACTGCCCCGTCCGAGTCCTTCGAACACCCTCGGTGGCCGGGCCGGGTCACCTCCCGTCGAGCAGGTCCCGCACCTTCGCCCTGACCTCGTCGGTGGCCAGGCCGCGGATCGTCAGTGTCGTTCGCCGGCGCAGCACGTCGTCCGCCGTACGGGCCCACTCGTGGTCGCGGGCCCAGACGACCTGCGCCCAGATCTCCGGGGCGTCCGGGTGGACACGCTTGCCCAGCTCCGGGTTCTCGTTGGCCAGCCGGGCGATGTCGAAGGCCAGCGAGCCGTAGTGCGTGGCCAGGTGCCTCGCCGTGTCGGGGGCCATGCGCGGGCCGGGCGCCGGACGGTCCACCAGGAGCCGGTGGGCGACCGCGCGCGGATTGGCGATGCCCGGCAGCGGCAGCTTCCTCGGCAGCGAGGAGACCGGTTCGAGGTCCTCGCCCAGCGGGGCGCCCGGCAGGGACTCCAGCTTCCTCATCACCGTACGGCCGATGTGCCGGAAGGTGGTCCACTTGCCGCCCGCCACGGACAGCATGCCGCCCCGGCCCTCGGTCACCACCGTCTCCCGCCTGGCCTTCGCGGTGTTCCCGGGGCCGCCCGGCAGCACCCGCAGCCCGGCGAAGGCGTACGTGATCAGGTCGCGGTCGAGCTGCTGGCCGCGGACCGAGAACGCGGCCTCGTCGAGTATCTGGGCGACGTCCTTGTCGTCGACCGCGACATCGGCCGGGTCGCCCTCGTACTCCTGGTCGGTCGTGCCGAGCAGCAGCATGTCCTCCCAGGGGAGGGCGAAGGTGATCCGGTACTTGTCGATCGGCGTGGCCAGCGCGGCCTTCCACGGCGAGGTCCGCTTCAGGACCAGGTGTGCGCCCTTGGACAGGCGGATGGACGGCGCCGCGTCCGGGTCCTCCATGCGGCGCAGATGGTCGACCCACGGTCCGGTCGCGTTCAGCACCAGACGGGCGTTCACCCCGAACTCCTCGCCGGACAGCCGGTCCTTCAGCTCGGCGCCGGTGACCCGGCCCCGGGTGAGGCGCAGGCCGGTCACCTCGGCGTGGTTGAGGACGACCGCGCCCGACTCGACGGCGGCGCGGACCGTCATCAGGGCCATGCGCGCGTCGTTCATCTGGTCGTCGCCGTAGACGGCCACGGCCCTGAGGTTCTCGGTGCGCAGCTCGGGCACGTCCTGCGCGGCCTTCGCCGGGCTGAGCAGGTGGCCGACGCCGTCACCGAACGCCGACAGCGCGGAGTAGGCGAACACGCCCGCCCCGAGCTTCGCCGCGCCGTGCGGCCCGCCCTTGTACACGGGCAGGTAGAAGGTGAGCGGGTTCGCCAGATGGGGGGCCACCCGGCGGGAGACCGCACGGCGCTCGAAGTGGTTCTCCGCCACCAGCCGCACCGCGCCGGTCTGCAGATAGCGCAGGCCGCCGTGGAGCAGCTTGGAGGAGGCGGAGGAGGTGGCGCCGGCGAAGTCGCCGGCGTCGACCAGGGCCACCCTGAGACCGGACTGCGCGGCGTGCCAGGCGGTGGAGATGCCCAGGATGCCGCCGCCGATCACGAGGAGGTCGTAGGCGGCCTTCGAGAGCTGTTCCCGGGTCTCGGCACGGCTCGGGTTCGGGCCGAAGGAGGGCACCGTCCCCAGGGCGGGCACGGACTGCAGGGTGGACTGACCGGTCATCGTTTGTTCTTGCTCCTCGTCGGCTCTCGTCAGCTCTCGTCGTCGAGCCAGCCCATGGTCCGCTCGACGGCCTTGAGCCAGTTCCTGTACTCGCGGTCGCGGGTGTCCGCGTCCATGCGGGGGGTCCATTCGGCGGCCCGGCGCCAGTTGGCGCGCAGGTCCTCGGTGCTGCTCCAGAAGCCGACGGCGAGTCCGGCGGCGTAGGCGGCGCCGAGGCAGGTGGTCTCGGCGACCATCGGGCGCACCACGGGCGCGTCGAGGAAGTCCGAGAGGGTCTGCATCAGCAGGTTGTTGGAGGTCATGCCGCCGTCGACCTTCAGCGCCGCCAGCTCGACCCCGGAGTCCTTGGTCATGGCGTCCGCGATCTCCCGCGTCTGCCAGGCGGTGGCCTCCAGGACGGCGCGCGCGAGGTGCGCCTTGGTCACGTACCGGGTCAGGCCGGCGATGACACCGCGCGCGTCGGAGCGCCAGTACGGGGCGAACAGGCCGGAGAAGGCCGGGACGAAGTAGGCGCCGCCGTTGTCCTCGACCGACAGCGCGAGCGTCTCGATCTCGGCGGCGGTGGAGATCAGGCCCATCTGGTCGCGCATCCACTGCACCAGGGAGCCGGTGACGGCGATCGAGCCCTCCAGGGCGTAGACCGGCTTGTCGTCGCCGATCCGGTAGCCGACGGTGGTCAGCAGTCCGCTGTAGGAGTTGATGATCTTGTCGCCGGTGTTCATCACCATGAAGGTGCCGGTGCCGTACGTCGACTTGGTCTCGCCCTCGGCGAAACAGGTCTGGCCGAACAGGGCCGCCTGCTGGTCGCCGAGCGCCGAGGCGACCGGGATGCCGCCGAGCAGGTCGCCCAGCCTGCCGCCCCTGATCTCGCCGTAGACCTCGGCGGAGGAGCGGATCTCGGGCAGGATCCGCGTCGGCACGCCGATCGACTCGGCGATCCTTGGGTCCCACTCCATGGTGTGCAGGTTCATCAGCAGGGTCCGGGAGGCGTTGGTGACGTCGGTGACGTGCTTGCCGCCGTCCGTGCCGCCGGTGAGGTTCCAGATGACCCAGGTGTCCATGGTGCCGAAGAGGAGGTCGCCCGCCTCGGCGCGCTCGCGCAGGCCCTCGACGTTGTCGAGCAGCCAGCGGGCCTTGGGGCCGGCGAAGTAGGAGGCGAGGGGGAGGCCGGTCTCGCGGCGGAAGCGGTCCTGGCCGACGTTGCGGCCCAGCTCCTTGCAGAGGGCGTCGGTGCGGGTGTCCTGCCAGACGATGGCGTTGTGGACGGGCTCGCCGGTGTTGCGGTCCCACAGCACGGTGGTCTCGCGCTGGTTGGTGATGCCGATGGCCTTGATGTCGTCGCGCGTGATGCCGGCCTTCGCGATGGCTCCGGCGACGACCTCCTGGACGTTGGTCCAGATCTCGGTGGCGTCGTGTTCGACCCAGCCCGGCTTGGGGAAGATCTGTTCGTGTTCCTTCTGGTCGACGGAGACGATCCGGCCGTCCCGGTCGAAGACGATGCAGCGGCTCGAGGTGGTGCCCTGGTCGATGGCGGCGATGAAGGGCCCTTGGCCGTGGGATGCGAGGCCGGCGGTGTGGGCGTCGGTCACTTGTCTGCTCCTGTGGTCCGTGGTCGATGGGGCGGGAGGACGGCGTTCCGGTGCGGCGCGGTGCCCGTCAGGCGAAGGCGGCGTTGTAGATGCCCGCGCCGACGGCGCCGCCGATGAGCGGGCCGACCACCGGGATCCAGGCGTAGCCCCAGTCGGAGCCGCCCTTGTTGGGCAGGGGCAGCAGGGCGTGGACGATGCGCGGGCCGAGGTCGCGGGCCGGGTTGATGGCGTAGCCCGTGGGGCCGCCGAGGGAGAGGCCGATGGAGACGACGACGAGGGCGGTGATCAGACCGCCGAGGACGCCGAGGCCGTTGCCCTGGTCGTTCAGGCCCTGGGTGAGGACGGCGAGGATCAGCACGACGGTGCCGACGATCTCCGTGGCGAGGTTCTGCACCGCGTGCCTGATCTCGGGGCCGGTGGAGAAGATGCCGAGGACGGGGCCCGCGCCCTTCTCCTGGGCCTCGACCGCCTTGGCGGCGGTGGTCTGGGCACCGGGGCCGCCGACGATCTCCCGGTCGGTGAGGTGGGCGTGGAACTGACCGTAGTAGGCGACCCAGACCAGGGCCGCGCCGATCATGGCGCCGAGCATCTGGCCGCCGAGGTAGGCCGGCACGTTCGTCCAGTCGCTGTTCTTGATGGCCAGGGCGACGGTCACGGCCGGGTTGAGGTGGGCACCGGAGAGCGGGCCCGAGATGTACACGGCCGTCATCACGGCGAACCCCCACCCGAAGGCGATGGCGAGCCAGCCGGTGTTGCGGGCCTTGGAGCCCTTCAGCGTCACCGCGGCGCAGACGCCGCCGCCGAGCAGGATGAGTACGGCGGTACCGATGGTCTCGCCGATGAAGATGTCGGAGCTGGACACCCGCGACTCCTTTGTCCTTCGTCCAGAGGTGGCCGAAACCCCGGGTCCCTCCTGCCGGGGGCTCGCGCCCTCGTGGGTGAGGGCGATGCCGGCCCATGGCGTTGTCACACCCTAGCGCGTATTGCCGCAAGCTGTTCGACAATGCCGACCGTTGGACGGGAGTCTCGCCCCACGTCTCCCAACCGTCAAGGCCTCTCACCACCGGAACCACGACGATCACCGTCCGTCACACCCGCCGGGGCCGGTGCGCTCCGGCTGCCGGCGGACCGCGCCCGGCGGGGCTGCGGGGCCGGCGCCTCTCGCCGCGCGGGCGCGGCTGTCCGCCGCGAGGGCTTCGGTCCTCGCCGTGCGGGCACGCCGAAGGGCGGTGCGCCCAACGGCGTACCGGTCTCGTCGTACGGGAGGCAGAGGGCCGGGCGAGGACGCCGGCGGCCCCGGCTGGGTCAGGGGCGGTTCGCGTGTGGGGGTTCTGCGGCCCGTCCGGGGCAGAAGTGGTCCGCGTTTGCGGGGGTCTGCGGCCCGTCCGGGTCGGAAGTGGTCCGCGTGCGGGGGTTCTGCGGCCCGTCCGGGGCAGAAGTGGTCCGCGTGCGCAGACCCGCGGCCCGTCCGGGTCGGAAGCGGTCCGCGCACGCAGGTCTGCGGCCCGGCTGGGCCAGGCGCGGTTCGCGTGCGGGGGTCTGCGGCCCGGCTGGGTCAGAGGCGGTTCGCGTGCGGGGGCCGCGGCCTGTCCGGGTCGGAAGCGACCCGCGCGCAGGCCCGCCGTCCGGTCGGGTCAGAAGCGGCCCGCGCCGAGGTCCCGGGAGACCGCCCGGGCGCAGTCGCGTACCGCTGCCACCAGGTCGTGGCGCAGTTCGCCGTCACGGCGGACGCGCTCCACGGCGCCGGTGATGCCGACCGCGCCGACCGGCATGCGCCGCCGGTCGTGGATGGGGGCGGCGATGGAGGCGACGCCCTCCCAGGTCTCCTCCACGTCGGCCGCGTAGCCACGCGCACGCGTGATGTCGAGGATGTGCTCGAAGTCGTCGATCCCGCATACGGTCCGGTCCGTGAACGCCTTGCGGTCGGCCTCGACCGCCTCGCTGTGCGCCACCGGGTCGTACGCCGCCAGCACCTTGCCCAGAGCCGTGCAGTGCAGCGGCTGCATCGCCCCGATCTCCAGCACCTGCCGGCTGTCGTCCGGACGGAAGACGTGGTGCACGATCAGCACGCCGTGCTGGTGGAGCACGCCCAGGTAGACGCTCTCCCCGCTGGACCGGGCCAGATCGTCCGTCCACACCAGGGCGCGCGCCCGTAGTTCGTGCACGTCGAGGTAGGTGGTGCCCAGGCGCAGCAGCTCCGCGCCGAGCTGGTACCGGCCGGAGGCCTCGTCCTGTTCGACGAAGCCCTCGTGCTGGAGGGTGCGCAGGATGCCGTGGGCGGTGCCTTTGGCGAGGCCCAGTGAGGAGGCGATGTCCGACAGGCCCAGCCGCCGCTCACCGCCCGCCAGCAACCGCAGCATCGCGGCCGCCCGCTCGAGCGACTGGATGTTCCGTGCCATCGCCGTCCTGCCTCCGTCCCCTTCGACCGCCGACGCCGCGACTGCCGTCGTAGCGCCCGTTCGGCAATGCCGAACACTACCGGTCCGCGCCGATCCCCCGCCAATGCTCGCCCGGCATCTGGTGCCCGACCCGGCCACCCGGGGGTGTTCCGGCCGCCGTCCCAGTCCGCTTGGTGGACGTCGCGTCCGTCAGGTGCCGGTCCCGGCTACCCTGGCGGCGTGCGCCTCGCCCGGGACGAGCCCTGCTCGCGTCCGGGGAAGGCGCAAAGCCGACAGCCGTCGCACCTCAAGGGAGCCCCTTCATGGCCGCGTTGCCGCCGACCCCTTCCGCCGACAGCCGGACCCGCGCGTCCGCCCTGCGTGAGGCACTCGCCACCCGTGTGGTGGTCGCCGACGGAGCGATGGGCACCATGCTCCAGGCCCAGGAGCCCTCGATGGAGGACTTCCAGCAGCTGGAGGGCTGCAACGAGGTTCTGAACGTCACCCGCCCCGACATCGTCCGCTCGGTCCACTCCGCCTACTTCGAGGTCGGAGTGGACTGCGTGGAGACCAACACGTTCGGGGCCAACCTGACCGCCCTGGGCGAGTACGACATCGCCGAGCGGGTCGCCGAGCTGTCCGAGGCGGGCGCCCGTATCGCCCGCGAGGCGGCGGACGCGTTCACCGCCGCGGACGGCCGCCCGCGCTGGGTGCTGGGCTCCATGGGCCCGGGCACGAAGCTGCCGACGCTGGGCCACACCACCTTCGCCGCCATCCGCGACGCCTACCGGCAGAACGCTGAGGGCCTGCTCGCCGGGGGCGCGGACGCGCTGCTCGTGGAGACCACCCAGGACCTGCTCCAGACCAAGGCCTCCGTCATCGCGGCCCGCCGCGCGATGGAGACCGCCGGGTACGAGGTCCCGCTGATCGTGTCGGTGACGGTGGAGACGACCGGCACCATGCTGCTGGGCTCGGAGATCGGCGCCGCGCTGACCGCGCTGGAACCGCTGGGCGTCGACATGATCGGCCTGAACTGCGCGACCGGCCCCGCCGAGATGAGCGAGCACCTGCGCTACCTGTCCCGGCACGCGCGCATCCCGCTGTCGTGCATGCCGAACGCCGGTCTCCCCGTGCTCACCAAGGACGGCGCGCACTACCCTCTGACGGCTCCGGAACTGGCCGACGCGCAGGGGCACTTCGTACGCGACTACGGACTGTCCCTGGTCGGCGGCTGCTGCGGCACGACGCCGGAGCACCTGCGCCAGGTGGTCGAGCGGGTGCGGGACCTGACCCCGGTCGAGCGCAGCCCGCGCCCGGAGCCGGGCGCGGCCTCCCTGTACCAGACGGTGCCCTTCCGGCAGGACACCTCCTACCTGGCGATCGGCGAGCGGACGAACGCCAACGGCTCGAAGAAGTTCCGCGAGGCCATGCTGGAGGGCCGCTGGGACGACTGCGTGGAGATGGCCCGCGACCAGATCCGCGAGGGCGCGCACATGCTGGACCTGTGCGTGGACTACGTCGGCCGGGACGGCGTCGCGGACATGCGCCGGCTGGCGGGCCGGTTCGCCACGGCCTCGACGCTGCCGATCGTGCTGGACTCCACCGAGGTCGACGTGATCCGGGCCGGCCTCGAACAGCTCGGCGGCCGCGCGGTGATCAACTCGGTGAACTACGAGGACGGCGACGGGCCCGATTCGCGGTTCGCGCGGGTGACGGCCCTGGCGCGGGAGCACGGGGCGGCGCTGATCGCGCTGACGATCGACGAGGAGGGCCAGGCCCGCACCGCCGAGAAGAAGGTGGAGATCGCCGAGCGGCTGATCGAGGACCTGACCGGCAACTGGGGCATCCGCGAGGAGGACATCCTCGTCGACTGCCTGACCTTCACCATCTGCACCGGCCAGGAGGAGTCCCGGGGCGACGGTGTGGCCACCATCGAGGGCATCAGGGAACTGAAGCGGCGGCACCCGCAGGTGCAGACAACGCTGGGCCTTTCGAACATCTCCTTCGGCCTGAACCCGGCCGCGCGGATCCTGCTGAACAGCGTGTTCCTGGACGAGTGCGTCAAGGCGGGCCTGGACTCGGCGATCGTGCACGCGAGCAAGATCCTGCCGATCGCCCGCTTCGACGAGGAGCAGGTCACCACCGCGCTCGACCTGATCCACGACCGCCGCCGCGAGGGCTACGACCCGCTGCAGAAGCTCATGCAGCTCTTCGAGGGCGCCACGGCGAAGTCGCTGAAGGCGGGCAAGGCCGAGGAGCTGGCCGCGCTGCCGCTGGAGGAGCGGCTCAAGCGGCGGATCATCGACGGTGAGAAGAACGGCCTGGAGCAGGACCTGGACGAGGCCCTGAGCACACGCCCGGCCCTGGACATCGTCAACGAGACCCTGCTGGACGGCATGAAGGTGGTCGGTGAGCTGTTCGGCTCCGGCCAGATGCAGCTGCCGTTCGTGCTCCAGTCGGCCGAGGTGATGAAGACCGCGGTCGCCCACCTGGAGCCGTACATGGAGAAGACCGACGAGGCGGGCAAGGGCACGATCGTGCTGGCGACCGTACGTGGCGATGTGCACGACATCGGCAAGAACCTCGTCGACATCATCCTGTCCAACAACGGCTACAACGTCGTCAACCTGGGCATCAAGCAGCCGGTCTCGGCGATCCTGGAGGCCGCCGAGGAGCACAAGGCCGACGTGATCGGCATGTCCGGGCTGCTGGTGAAGTCCACGGTGATCATGAAGGAGAACCTGGAGGAGCTGAACGCCCGCGGCCTGGCGACCGGCTACCCGGTCATCCTCGGCGGCGCCGCCCTGACCCGTGCCTATGTCGAGCAGGACCTGTACGAGCTGTACGACGGGGAGGTCCGCTACGCCCGTGACGCGTTCGAGGGCCTTCGCCTGATGGACGCCCTGATCGGGGTCAAGCGGGGCGTGCCCGGCGCGAAGCTGCCCGAGCTCAGACAGCGCCGGGTGCGGACGGCCACCGCCCAGGTCGTGGAGGAGCAGCGGCCGGAGGAGGGGCACGTCCGCTCCGACGTGGCCACCGACAACCCGGTCCCCGAGCCGCCGTTCCGCGGCACACGGGTGATCAAGGGCATCCAGCTCAAGGAGTACGCGTCCTGGCTGGACGAGGGCGCCCTGTTCAAGGGCCAGTGGGGGCTGAAGCAGGCCCGCACCGGGGACGGGCCCACCTACGAGGAACTCGTCGAGACCGAGGGCCGGCCCCGGCTGCGGGGCCTGCTGGAGCGGCTCCAGACGGACAACCTGCTGGAGGCCGCGGTGGTCTACGGCTACTTCCCCTGCGTGTCCAAGGACGACGACCTGATCGTCCTGGACGAGCAGGGCAACGAGCGCACCCGCTTCACCTTCCCCCGCCAGCGGCGCGGCCGCCGGCTGTGCCTGGCGGACTTCTTCCGCCCGGAGGAGTCGGGGGAGCAGGACGTGGTCGGACTCCAGGTGGTCACCGTCGGCTCCCGGATCGGCGAGGAGACCGCGCGGCTGTTCGCCGCCGACTCCTACCGCGACTACCTGGAGCTGCACGGGCTGTCCGTGCAGCTGGCCGAGGCGCTCGCCGAGTACTGGCACGCCCGCGTGCGCGCCGAGCTCGGCTTCGCCGGCGAGGACCCGGCCGACATGGAGGACATGTTCGCCCTGAAGTACCGGGGCGCCCGCTTCTCCCTCGGCTACGGCGCCTGCCCCGACCTGGAGGACCGCGCCAAGATCGCCGACCTGCTGCGGCCCGAACGCATCGGCGTCCACCTCTCCGAGGAGTTCCAGCTCCACCCCGAGCAGTCCACCGACGCCATCGTCATCCACCACCCGGAAGCCAAGTACTTCAACGCCCGCTGAGCCGGGTCCGCGCCGGTACCCGGCGCGGCGGGCGGCCCGCGGACCCGAGCCGCGGGCGGTTCGCGCGCGCGTTCCGGTTGTGGGCGTCGTACAATTATCGGTCCATCGCAGGCCGGTTCCCCGTGCGGGAACCGGCCTGATCGTCCCTCGAGGAGGTATGCGCGGATGACCAGCACGGTACCGGCGCTCGGAACCCGTATGGCCGAAGGCTCGGCTCTGCAGGCCGTGCTCCTGGACATGGACGGAACCCTGGTGGACACAGAGGGCTTCTGGTGGGACGTCGAGGTGGAGGTCTTCGCCGCCCTCGGACACACGCTCGACGACTCCTGGAGACACGTCGTCGTCGGCGGCCCCATGACCCGCAGCGCGGGCTTCCTCATCGAGGCCACCGGCGCCTCGGTCACCCTCGCCGAGGTCACCACCCTGCTCAACGAGGGCTTCGAGACCCGTATCGACGGCGCGCTGCCCCTGATGCCCGGCGCCGCACGGCTGCTGGCCGAGCTGTCCGAGCAGCGGATCCCGACCGCCCTGGTCTCCGCCTCGCACCGCCGCATCATCGACCGCGTCCTGACCACGCTCGGCCCGCAGCACTTCGCCCTGTCCGTGGCGGGCGACGAGGTCTCGCGCACCAAGCCGCACCCCGACCCCTACCTGCTGGCCGCCGCCGGACTCGGCGCGGACCCGGCCCGGTGCGCCGTCATCGAGGACACCGCCACCGGCGTCGCCGCCGCGGAAGCCGCAGGCTGCCGGGTCGTCGCCGTCCCCTCGGTCGCCCCCATCCCCCCGGCCTTCCGGCGGACCGTCGTCCCCACCCTCGAGGACGTGGACCTGCCATTTCTGCGCGGCCTGATGACAGAAATGCGCTAACCGTTCACCCAGCGTGCCGCGTCGCGCGGGAAAAACCCTGCCCGGATGTCCGAACGAATTCGCAGCTCGCCGTATGGCCGAATTCCGGCACCCGTCTCCCTACATGTGGGTGTGACGTTCCCCACTTGCCGGGGGGTCGACAAGAGGCGCCACAGCGTGCTCTCCGCCCCCTTTCGGGCGTCGTGCGCGGGTCCTTGTGTCCCGTTTGGTGGAACGCTGCACGAATCCTTCCGGTGACGGGTTTCCGGTCCGTCCACGCCCGGTTCCGCAGCGTGATGGGAACTCAACTCCGGTGAACGCGAACGCTCCTGCGAAGGAGGACTAATCTCGTCGCGAGAACATCGCCCCTGCCCTCTGTGATCCGTCGCAACACTCTGCATGCCGGATACACAGACATGACAGCTCTGGAGAAACTCGAGCATGAACCGCAAGACTTTGGTGCTGCCGGCCGTGGTCGGTCTGCTCGCGCCGGTACTCGCCGCGTGCGGCGGTTCCGACAGCGGCAGCAAGAGCGGCGACGCGATCGTCGTCGGCACCACGGACCGGTTCATCGCTGACGAGGAAGCCCCGGCGCCCATCGATCCGGCGTACGCCTACGACGTCGGCACCTGGAACATCCTGCGTCAGACCGTGCAGACGCTGATGGTCCAGCCCAAGGGCGACGGCGACCCCGTCCCCGAGGCGGCCGAGAAGTGCGGCTTCACGGACAGCGGCAACGAGCGCTACGCCTGCACTCTGCGGGAGGGCCTGAAGTTCGCGAGCGGCGAGCCCATCACCGCGGCCGACGTGAAGTTCTCCATCGACCGCGCCCTCACCATCCCTGTCGAGGGTGGTCCGGCCGGCCTGCTGTCCACCGTGGACACCGTGGAGACCCAGGGCGACCGTGAGGTCATCTTCCACCTCAACACGGCCGACGCCATCTTCCCGTACAAGTTGTCGACGCCCGTCGCGGGCATCGTCAACCCCAAGGACTACGACAAGAGCAAGCTCCGCGCAGGCTTCGCCGTGGACGGCTCCGGCCCGTACACCATGAAGGCCGACGTGAAGAACGGCGAGATGGTCGACGCGGTCTTCACCAAGAACCCCAACTACCAGGGGACGTTGAAGCTCAACAACGACAAGGTGGAGATCCGCTCCTTCCCGGACGCCGACGCGATGGGCGTCGCTCTGGAAAAGGGCGACATCGACGTCATGACCCGCACGATGTCGCCCGAGCAGATCCGCACGCTGTCGGCCGCCAACAAGGACAGCAAGGTCGGCATCGTCGAGACGGCCGGCCTGGAGATCCGCTACCTGGCCTTCAACACCGACGCCCCCACGGTGAAGACCAAGGCCGTGCGTGAGGCCATGGCCCAGATCATCAACCGCAGCGAACTCGTCTCCGAGGTCTACGGTACCCAGGCCGAGCCGCTGTACTCGCTGGTCCCGGCCACCATCACCGGCCACTCCAACGCCTTCTTCAACCGGTACGGCGACCCGAACGTGACCAAGGCCCGCTCGCTGCTGGAGAAGGCCGGAGTCACCACCCCGGTGAAGCTGACGATGCACTACACGACCGACCACTACGGCTCGGCCACCAAGAAGGAATTCGAGGTCCTTCGCCAGCAGCTCAACAACAGCGGCCTGTTCGACATCGACATTCAGGGCGCCCCCTGGGACACCTTCCGCCCGGCGGAGAAGAAGGGTCAGTTCGACGTCTACGGCATGGGCTGGTTCCCTGACTTCCCGGACGCCGACAACTACCTGGCGCCGTTCCTCGACAAGGGCAACATCCTCAACAGCCCCTACGCCAACGCTGACGTCCGCAACACCCTGATCCCGCAGTCCCGTCGCCAGGCCGACCGGCTCACGGCGTCCACCAGCCTGACGGCCATTCAGGACATCGTCGCCAGCGAGGTCCCGCTGATCCCGCTGTGGCAGGGCAAGCAGTACGTCGCCTCCCGCGACAACATCACGGGCACCGCGTACGCCCTCAACTCCTCGGCAACGCTCCAGCTGTGGGAGCTCGGCCGCGGTGTGAGCGGCTGATCCGCGAGCACGTCCACGACGAAGGGCGCCCCTTCCCGGAAGACCGGGAAGGGGCGCCCTTCGTCGTCGAGTCGGGCCGCTGGGCCGTCCGCTACTGCGCGCCGGGGCGTACCAGCCCGCTCTCGTACGCGTACACCGCGGCCTGCACGCGGTCGCGCAGCCCCAGCTTCGTCAGCACGTGCCCGACATGCGTCTTGACCGTCGTCTCGCTGACGAACAGATCCGCGGCGATCTCCGCGTTGGACAGGCCGCGCGCCACCAGCTTCAGCACCTCCACCTCACGGTCGGTGAGGGTGTGCAGCGTGTCCGGCACCGGCTCCTCGCCGGAGGGCAGGTGCGTGGCGTACTTGTCCAGCAGCCGACGTGTGATGCTCGGCGCCAGCATCGCCTCGCCGGCCGCGACCACCCGGATCGCCTGCACCAGCTCGTTGGCGGGCGCGTCCTTGAGCAGGAAGCCGCTCGCGCCGGCGCGCAGCGCCTCCACCACGTACTCGTCGAGGTCGAAGGTGGTCAGCACGAGCACCTTCGCCGGACCGTTCCGCTCCGGTCCTGTGATCTGCCGGGTCGCCTCCACGCCGTCCATCCGCGGCATGCGGATGTCCATCAGCACCACGTCGGGCTGAAGGGCCCGCACCTGGTCCAGGGCCTGCAGACCGTCTCCGGCCTCGCCCACGACCGCGATGTCCTGCTCGGCCTCCAGGATCATCCTGAACCCGGTGCGCAGCAGCGGCTGGTCGTCGACCAGTAGGACGCGGATGGCCACGTGAGTCTCCTTCGCTAGTCCGGCCCCATTCTGCCCTGCGCCGTGCTGCCGGATTCCTCCGCCCTCACCGGCAGCGGATAGGGCGGGGGAGTGCCGCCGAACTCCGGGCAGTGGGCCCGGTGGTCGCACCAGCCGCACAGCTTGGTGGGGCGCGGCCGCCAGTCACCGGTCTCGGTGGCCAGCCGGATCGCCTCCCACAGCGCCAGCAGCTTGCGCTCCACCCGCTCCAGGTCGGCGGGGACCGGGTCGTAGGTCAGTACGTCGCCGCTGCCCAGGTACACCAGTTGCAGCCGCCGTGGGACGACCTTCTTCAGCCGCCACACCACGAGGGCGTAGAACTTCATCTGGAACAGCGCGCCCTCGGCGTACTCGGGGCGGGGCGCCTTGCCCGTCTTGTAGTCGACGATCCGCACCTCGCCCGTGGGCGCCACGTCCACCCGGTCGATGATGCCGCGCAGTGTCAGCCCCGAGTCCAGTTCCGCCTCGACGAACAGCTCCCGCTCGGCCGGTTCGAGACGGGTCGGGTCCTCCAGCGTGAACCACCGCTCCACCAGCCGCTCCGCCTCCGCCAGCCAGCGAGCCATCCGCTCGCCGTCGGCGTCGTCGGCGAACAGCTCCACCAGCTCGGGCCGTGCCTCGCGCAGCCGCTGCCACTGGCCCGGGACCAGCGCCCTGGCCCGCGGCGCGGTCCGCTCCACGGCCGGAGCGTCGAAGAGACGCTCCAGCACGGCGTGCACCAGCGTGCCCCTCGTCGCCGCCTCGCTCGGTTTCTCCGGCAGCCGGTCGATCACCCGGAACCGGTACAGCAGCGGGCACTGCATGAAGTCCCCGGCCCGGGAGGGAGACAAGGAACTGGGCGGCACGACAGCCCGCCCGCTCGGCGTCGCACCCGTCTCACCTGCCCCCACCGCGCCCGGCTGTGCGGGGACCGTCGGGGCCGGTGCGGGCGGGCGCGGCTCGGCGGCCCCTGGCGCGTCGTTGCGTGAGGGTGCCGGTCCGACGGTGTTGTGCGGGGTGCCGGGCTCGCCCTCCGTGCTCGTCTCCATGCCCCAGACCCTACGGCCCGCCACTGACGGTGACCCGGGGATGGTCATGTTGCGCGCGAAGAGGGGAAAACACATGGGGTGCCGGGCGTGAGCGGTCGTCACGGCCGCATACCATCGACCCGAGACCTTCCGGTCGTCAGGCCCGGGAGACTGCTTCGAACGAGGGGACACCGTGGACGTGAGCGGCGGGAGCGGACAGCCGCGTTCCGGCAAGGACGAGTCGGCAGATCGTCGCACGGGCCCGGTGGACCCGGCCCCCGCAACCGGAGCGGAGGGCGGCTCGGAGGAGCCGACGCAGGAGGCACAGGAGGCGCAGGAGGCACAGGGGACGGAGGAGTCGAAACGCACCCCCGACGCCGCGCAAGAACCGCCCACGACCTCCGACGCCCCGCAGCAGCCTCCCGCCACCCACGACGCCCCGCAGGAGCCGCACGCGACCGCCGCAGCCCCGCAGCAGCCGTCCGCCACCGAGGACGCTCCGCAGCCGTCCGGCATCGGCGAGGTCCACCACGGCGACCACCCCGAGCGCGGTTACGCCCACAGCGGTGACCCGGCCGCCGGACGCGAGGCCGGGAGCACGGCCCCCGTGTCCGGCGACCGCGACCGCCCCGAGACCCACCCCGACCGCACTCCGGCCCGTTCCGGGCCCGGGCAGGAGCCGCCGCGGCGCCCGAGCGACACCAGAGGCGGGCTCCTCATGGGGCGGCCCTTCGGCGTGCCCGTCTACGTGGCGCCCAGCTGGTTCCTCGTGGCCGCGCTCATCACCTGGGTGTTCGGCGGGCAGCTCGACCGGGTGCTGCCCGAGCTCGGCGCCGCCCGCTACCTCGTGGCCCTCTTCTTCGCGGTCGCCTTCTACGGCTCCGTACTCGTCCACGAACTCGCCCACACCATCGCCGCCCTCCGCTTCAAGCTCCCGGTCCGCCGCATCCAGCTCCAGTTCTTCGGCGGCGTCTCCGAGATCGAGAAGGAGGCCGAGACCCCCGGCCGCGAGTTCGTCCTCGCCTTCGTCGGCCCGCTGCTCTCGCTGATCCTCGCCGGCGTCTTCTACGCCGCCCTGCGGCCCGTCGAACGCGGCACGGTCGTCGGTGTCCTGCTGGCCGGCCTGATGATCTCCAACCTCATCGTCGCCGCCTTCAACCTGCTGCCCGGACTGCCCCTCGACGGCGGCCGCATGCTGCGCGCCGTCGTCTGGAAGATCACCGGCAGAGCGATGAGCGGCACCGTCGCCGCCGCCTGGGTCGGCCGCGCGCTCGCCGTCGCCGTGCTGATCGGACTGCCCCTGGTCACCCAGTCCGGCGCCCTCGGCGCCCCCGCCGAGGAAAGCGTCGGCGTGGGCACCGTCACCAACGCCCTGCTCGCCGCCATCCTGGCCGCGATCATCTGGACCGGCGCGGGCAACAGCCTGCGCATGGCCCGGCTGCGCGAACACCTCCCCGAGCTGCGCGCCCGCGCCCTCACCCGCCGCGCCGTCCCGGTCGAGACCAACACCTCCCTGGCCGAGGCCCTGCGCCGCGCCAACGCCGCCGGCGCCCGAGCCCTGGTCGTCGTCGACGGCCACGGCGAGCCGCTCTCCCTCGTCCGCGAGTCCGCCATCGTCGGCGTACCCGAGCACCGCCGCCCCTGGGTCTACGCCAGCGAACTCGCCCAGGAGCTCACCGAGGGCATGCGCGTCTCCGCCGAACTCGCCGGCGAGGACCTCCTGGACGTGCTGCGCGCCACCCCGGCCACCGAGTACCTCGTGGTCGAGGACAGCGGCGAGATCTACGGGGTGCTGTCCGCGTCCGACGTGGAGCGCGCCTTCGTCAAGGCCATGGCCCGCCCCTCGGCCTCCGCATAGGGCTCCTGGCGGGCGCCTCCGCGTGGTCGGAGGGCCCGCCGGGGACCGGTAGGCTGGTCACATGTCCGAACCGACCGGTGCCGCCCGCCGCCGCGGGCCCTTCAAGGTCGGGGACCAGGTACAGCTGACCGACCCCAAGGGCCGCCACTACACGTTCACGCTCGAGGCCGGGAAGAACTTCCACACCCACAAAGGTTCCTTCCCGCACGACGAACTGATCGGCGCACCCGAGGGCAGCGTTGTCCGCACCACCGGCAACGTCGCCTACCTCGCGCTGCGCCCCCTGCTCCCCGACTACGTCCTGTCCATGCCCCGCGGGGCAGCCGTCGTCTACCCGAAGGACGCGGGGCAGATCCTCGCCTTCGCCGACATCTTCCCCGGCGCACGCGTCGTGGAGGCAGGCGTCGGCTCCGGCTCGCTGAGCAGCTTCCTGCTGCGGGCCATCGGCGACCAGGGCATGCTGCACAGCTACGAGCGCCGCGCGGACTTCGCCGAGATCGCCCAGGCGAACGTGGAGCGCTACTTCGGCGGCCCGCACCCCGCCTGGCAGCTCACCGTCGGAGACCTCCAGGACAACCTGTCCGACGCGGACGTCGACCGCGTCATCCTCGACATGCTCGCCCCCTGGGAGTGCCTGGAGGGCGTCTCCAAGGCGCTCGTCCCCGGCGGCATCCTGTGCTGCTACGTCGCGACCACCACCCAGCTCGCCCGGACCGTGGAGTCCATCCGCGAGATCGGCTGCTTCAACGAGCCGACCGCCTGGGAGACGATGATCCGCAACTGGCACATCGAGGGCCTGGCCGTCCGTCCGGACCACCGCATGATCGGCCACACCGGCTTCCTGCTCACGGCCCGCCGGCTCGCGGACGGCGTCGAGCCGCCCATGCGCCGCCGCCGGCCCGCCAAGGGTGCCTACGGCGAGGACTACGAGGGCCCCAACGCCGACGGCGGCGCCACCCGCTGACACGGCCCACCACCACGCGCAACACACGGGCGCCGTGGTGGAGTTCCCGACGAGCACGGGGAACTCCACCACGGCGCCCTCGCGTTGACCTCCACCCCGCCGTTCCCCCGCACTGTGACGTGTGGCACGATGCTGGCCACCCCACCGGCACAGCCCTCGCAGGAGATGCTCCTAGTGCAGCAGTCCGCCGTTCCGGAACTGGCCCACACGCACACCCGCCCCATCCACTGGATGGCCACCGCCACCGCGGTCGCCGGTGTGGTGGCCCTCTCCTCGCTCGTGCAGCCCGGCGCGGCCACGGCCGCCCAGCCGCAGGGCACCCGCCCGCACTCCGCGCCCGCCACCGCGGCGGCCCCGAGCACCACAGGCGTGACCTTCCCGATCGACTGCGGCCCGGTGCGTGCCGTGGTGGCGAAGAAGGCATCGGGGGATCTCGACGGGGACGGCCGGCCGGAGACCGTGGCCGTCGTGCACTGCGACGCCGCCATGGGCACCCCGCCCGACGCCGTCTACGTCCTGACCCAGGCCGCCGAGCCGCGCGTGGTCGCCACCCTCGTCGAGGCCAAGGACCGGTACTCGGTCACGGACTTCGCCGTCCGCGACGGCGCGGTGACCGCCACCCTGCTCGGCTACTCCTCGCCCGACGTGCCCAATTGCTGCCCCGACCTCAAGGACAACGTGAAGTGGCGGTGGCAGAACGGCGCGTTCGTCCGCTCCACGGACGCCGGTGCGCGCGGTATCTGACCGCATCCCGGACCAGAGTCCCTGGAAATGTGAGAAAACAGACAAAGGTGACGCCTCGCGCCGAGGTTGTCACTCCGCGTCAGGTCCGTACACCTCGACCCGGTCCGCGACGCGGCGTACGTGGATGCACTCGCCCGGGCACTCCTTGGCCGAGTCCACCACGTCCGTGAGGAGCGGAAGCGGCACGGGCGTTGCCGCTCCGGCCTCCTGAAGGAGCTCGTCGTCCGGGCCCTTCACATAGGCCAGACCGTCGATGTCCAGCTCGAACACCTCGGGCGCGTACTGCGCGCAGATGCCGTCGCCGGTACACAGGTCCTGGTCGATCCAGACCTCCAGGGCCTCGCCACCGTCCGAGGTCTGCTGCTGCACGGTCATCTCTCCTGCCGTATCACGTCGAGCCGTACGGGAATCCGGCCAGCTCTGACGGGTGTTGAACATGTCGACCCTACCTCCGCCCGCTTTCCAATCATGTTCGGTGGGTATTCCCCTGGCGTGAGGGAGAGCGCAAGGGTGAAGATCGGACACACCCCGACAGTCTTTGTGATCTAGGGGTTTCAATCGACACCCACCCAGGTAGGGTCTGGAAGCGTCCAGCTCCCCTTGGAGGAGGTGAGGACCGTGGCAGCCCACGACGACGACATGAACCGCGGCATCCGCCCGGGACGCGGGTCCGACGACCCGGCCGGGCAGATCGCCTACCTTGAGCAGGAGATCGCCGTCCTGCGCCGCAAGCTCGCCGACTCTCCGCGTCACACGAGGATTCTCGAAGAGCGGATCGTCGAGTTGCAGACCAACCTGGCCGGCGTCTCCGCGCAGAACGAACGGCTTGCGAACACGCTCCGCGAGGCCCGCGACCAGATCGTGGCCCTCAAGGAGGAGGTCGACCGGCTCGCCCAGCCCCCGGCCGGCTTCGGAGTCTTCCTGCAGGCCAACGAGGACGGCACCGCCGACATCTTCACCGGCGGCCGCAAGCTCCGGGTGAACGTCAGCCCCAGCGTCGAGCTCGACGAGCTCAGGCGCGGCCAGGAAGTGATGCTCAACGAAGCGCTCAACGTGGTCGAGGCCATGGAGTACGAGCGGGTCGGCGACATCGTCACCCTCAAGGAGATCCTCGAGGACGGCGAGCGGGCCCTGGTGCTCGGGCACACCGACGAGGAGCGGGTGGTACGGCTCGCCGAGCCGCTGCTGGACGTCACCATCCGGCCCGGCGACGCGCTGCTGCTCGAACCCAGGTCCGGCTACGTCTACGAGGTCGTGCCCAAGAGCGAGGTCGAGGAACTCGTCCTCGAAGAGGTGCCCGACATCGGCTACGAGCAGATCGGCGGCCTCGGCAACCAGATCGAGGCCATCCGCGACGCCGTGGAGCTGCCGTACCTCTACCCGGACCTGTTCAAGGAGCACGAGCTGCGCCCGCCGAAGGGCGTCCTGCTCTACGGGCCTCCCGGATGCGGCAAGACGCTCATCGCCAAGGCCGTCGCGAACTCGCTCGCCAAGAAGGTCGCCGAGGTCACCGGACAGGCGGCGGGCAAGAGCTTCTTCCTCAACATCAAGGGCCCGGAGCTGCTGAACAAGTACGTCGGCGAGACCGAGCGGCAGATCCGCCTGGTCTTCCAGCGGGCCCGCGAGAAGGCGAGCGAGGGCACCCCCGTCATCGTCTTCTTCGACGAGATGGAGTCCCTCTTCCGCACCCGCGGCTCCGGCGTCAGCTCGGACGTGGAGAACACCATCGTCCCCCAGCTGCTCGCCGAGATCGACGGTGTGGAAGGCCTGCAGAACGTGGTCGTGATCGGCGCCTCCAACCGCGAGGACATGATCGACCCGGCCATCCTGCGGCCCGGCCGCCTCGATGTGAAGATCAAGATCGAGCGTCCGGACGCCGAGGCGGCGAAGGACATCTTCGGGAAGTACCTCACCGAGCGCCTTCCGCTGCACTCGGACGACCTCGCGGAACACGGCGGCGACAAGGACATCACGGTCCAGGGCATGATCCAGACCGCGGTGGAGCACATGTACGCCGAAACCGAGGAGAACCGCTTCCTGGAGGTCACCTACGCCAACGGCGACAAGGAAGTCCTGTATTTCAAGGACTTCAATTCCGGTGCCATGATCGAGAACATCGTGGGCCGCGCCAAGAAGATGGCGATCAAGGACTTCCTCGAGAAGAACCAGAAGGGCCTCCGCGTCTCCCACCTGCTCCAGGCATGCGTGGACGAGTTCAAGGAGAACGAGGACCTGCCGAACACCACCAACCCGGACGACTGGGCCAGGATCTCCGGAAAGAAGGGCGAGCGGATCGTCTACATCCGCACCCTCATCACCGGAAAGCAGGGCGCGGACACCGGACGTTCCATCGACACGGTGGCGAATACGGGACAGTACCTGTAAAAGCGGGGTGGCTGCGGGTGCCCTCCAGGGGGTACCCGCAGTCGGCTGTTTCCGGGGCCACCGCATGGAGCAGGCAATGACGCAAATGATCTCCCCACCAGCGCAAAGGCGTTCTAGGCTCTTTCGTACCGCCGGGTCGCGCAGTGCGGGGACGGGCACCGCACAGGCACCCGGGCACGAGCGGTACTTGAGCGACGCCCACGACCGAGGGCGCCGCCGGGCAAGGAGGGCCGCATGACCGTACGGCGAGTAATGGGCATCGAGACGGAGTACGGGATCTCCGTCCCCGGCCACCCCAATGCCAATGCCATGCTCACCTCATCCCAGATCGTCAACGCCTACGCGGCGGCCATGCACCGGGCCCGCCGGGCCCGCTGGGACTTCGAGGAGGAGAATCCGCTGCGGGACGCCCGGGGCTTCGACCTCGCCCGCGAGGCGGCCGACGCCAGCCAGCTCACCGACGAGGACATCGGCCTGGCCAACGTCATCCTCACCAATGGCGCACGGCTCTACGTCGACCACGCCCACCCGGAGTACAGCGCGCCCGAGGTCACCAACCCGCGCGACGCCGTCCTGTGGGACAAGGCCGGCGAGCGGATCATGGCCGAGGCGGCGGAGCGGGCGGCCCAGCTGCCCGGCGCCCAGCCGATCCACCTCTACAAGAACAACACCGACAACAAGGGCGCCTCCTACGGCACGCACGAGAACTACCTGATGAAGCGGGAGACCGCCTTCTCCGACATCGTGCGCCACCTGACGCCCTTCTTCGTCTCCCGTCAGGTCGTCACGGGCGCGGGACGCGTCGGCATCGGCCAGGACGGCCACGAGCACGGCTTCCAGCTCAGCCAGCGCGCGGACTACTTCGAGGTCGAGGTCGGCCTGGAGACCACGCTCAAGCGGCCGATCATCAACACGCGCGACGAGCCGCACGCCGACGCGGAGAAGTACCGCCGCCTGCACGTGATCATCGGCGACGCCAACCTCTCGGAGATCTCCACCTACCTCAAGCTGGGCACGACCGCCCTGGTCCTGTCCATGATCGAGGACGGCTTCATCGCCGTGGACCTGGCCGTCGACCAGCCCGTCCGCACGCTCCACCAGGTCTCGCACGACCCGGGCCTCAAGCGTCTGATCACGCTGCGCAGCGGCCGGACACTCACCGCGGTGCAGCTCCAGATGGAGTACTACGAGCTGTCGCGCAAGTACGTGGAGGAGCGGTTCGGCGCGGACGCCGACGAGCAGACCAAGGACGTGCTGTCCCGCTGGGAGGACACCCTCAACCGTCTTGAGAACGATCCGATGAGTCTGGCGGGCGAGCTGGACTGGGTCGCCAAGCGGGAACTCATGGAGGGCTACCGGCGCCGTGACGGCCTCGACTGGGACGCCGCCCGCCTCCACCTCGTCGACCTCCAGTACGCGGACGTACGCCCCGACAAGGGCCTGTACAACCGCCTGGTGGCCCGGGGACGCGTCAAGCGCCTGCTGGACGAGGCCGAGGTGGACCGGGCCCGCAGGAAGCCGCCGGAGGACACACGAGCGTACTTCCGCGGCCGCTGCCTGGAGCAGTACGCCGACGACGTCGCCGCGGCCTCGTGGGACTCGGTGATCTTCGATCTGCCGGGCCGCGACTCGCTGCAGCGTGTCCCAACCCTGGAACCGCTTCGCGGAACGCGTAATCACGTCAAGGAACTCCTCGACCGCTGCCGTACCGCCGAAGACCTGGTCAGGGTGCTTTCCGGCAGCTGAGCGGATTCCGGACCGGGCGGGTTTTCCAGGGTGGAAATGCCCGGTGCCGGGAATCATCGAGGTGGCCCTCGTACGTTGGACAAAGTGCGGGGCCGATGTCGGACCCGGCTTGTAGGGTCGGAACATCACCGATCGGCCGTAATGCCGACCATGTCGGGCGAACTGAGCGGGGTGAGGGTTATGGCAACGAAGGACACCGGCGGCGGGCAGCAGAAGGCCACGCGTTCCACCGAGGAGGTCGAAGAGCAGTCCCAGGACACGCAGGCCGCGGACGACCTCAAGGAACGCCACGAGAAGCTGAGTGACGACGTGGACTCCGTCCTCGACGAGATCGACGACGTCCTGGAGGAGAACGCCGAGGACTTCGTGCGCTCCTTCGTGCAAAAGGGCGGTCAGTGAGCGCCTGAGAAACGGTGGCGGTGACGGACGAGCCGGTTGACGAGGAGCTGCGTGCGGTGCGGTGGGACCGCGCCGCGCGCGGCCTTCGTTTCCGGGCGTCGGCCGCCGCGCGGGCGCCCGAGGAGAGGCTCCGCGCGAGCCGCCCCAGGGCTTGCGTTCTTCATGTGGATCACCCCCGCCGGACGGGTAGGGTCCGTGGCGTAATGTGCATCAACTGCAATTCCGGCCTCGGCCTGTTGAGGGACGATCCCGAAGCGGTGGACCGAGCTGCCGACCACCTGGAAGGAAACGCGTGGAAGCCAACACTCGTAGCACCGGGCGTCTGCCGGCCGCCTTCCTGACGCCCGGGTCCTCCTCGTTCATGGACTTTCTCTCCGAGCACCAGCCGGAGATGCTTCCGGGCAAGCGGCAGCTGCCGCCGACCCAGGGGGTGATCGAGGCGCCGCACGGGACCACCATCGTCGCCGCGGCCTTCCCGGGCGGCGTCGTCCTGGCCGGTGACCGGCGCGCCACCATGGGGAACATGATCGCGCAGCGGGACGTCGAGAAGGTGTTCCCGGCAGACGAGTACTCGGCCGTGGGCATCGCCGGCACCGCCGGTCTGGCGGTGGAGATGGTGAAGCTGTTCCAGCTGGAGCTGGAGCACTTCGAGAAGGTCGAGGGAACGCAGCTCTCGCTGGAGGGCAAGGCGAACCGGCTGTCGACCATGATCCGCTCCAACCTGGGCATGGCCATGCAGGGACTGGCCGTGGTCCCGCTTTTCGCGGGGTACGACGTGGACCGCGACAAGGGCCGGATCTTCTCCTACGACGTGACGGGCGGCCGCTCCGAGGAGTACGGCTACGCGGCCACGGGCTCCGGCTCGATCTTCGCGCGCGGCGCGATGAAGAAGCTCTACCGGGACGACCTGACCGAGGCCGAGACCACGACACTGGTGGTGCAGGCCCTGTACGACGCGGCAGATGACGACTCGGCGACCGGTGGTCCCGATGTCGCCCGCCGGATCTATCCGATCGTCACCGTGATCACCGAGGACGGATTCCGCCGGCTCACCGACGACGAGTGCTCCGAGATCGCCCGCTCGGTGCTCCAGCGGCGCCTGGAGCAGCCGGACGGCCCGCGGGCCGCGCTGCTGTAGCCGGAGCCGGTTCTTGTCCGGAATGATCCAGTGACTTCTACAGAAAGGGACGGATAACCGGTGTCGACGCCGTTCTATGTCTCACCTCAGCAGGCCATGGCCGACCGGGCGGAGTACGCCCGCAAGGGCATCGCCCGTGGCCGCAGCCTGGTCGTGCTGCAGTACGCCGACGGAATCGTGTTCGTCGGTGAGAATCCGTCCCGCGCGCTGCACAAGTTCAGCGAGATCTACGACCGGATCGCGTTCGCGGCGGCCGGCAAGTACAACGAGTACGAGAACCTGCGCATCGGCGGCGTCCGCTACGCCGACCTTCGCGGTTACACCTACGACCGGGACGACGTGACCGCCCGCGGCCTGGCGAACGTCTACGCCCAGACGCTCGGCACGATCTTCTCCAGCGCCGCGGAGAAGCCCTACGAGGTGGAGCTGGTGGTCGCCGAGGTGGGGGAGACCCCGGACGGCGACCAGATCTACCGGCTGCCGCACGACGGCTCGATCGTGGACGAGCACGGCTCGGTCGCGGTCGGCGGCAACGCCGAGCAGATCAGCGGCTACCTGGACCAGCGTCACCGGGACGGCATGTCCCTGGCCGAGGCGCTGAAGCTGGCCGTGCAGGCCCTGTCCCGCGACACCAACGGCAGCGAGCGGGAGATCCCCGCCGAGCGCCTGGAGGTGGCGGTGCTGGACCGTACGCGCCCGCAGAAGCGCAAGTTCAAGCGCATCGTGGGCCGTCAGCTGGGCCGGCTTCTGGAGGCCGACGGCGCGGCGACCGAGGCGGAGAGCGCCGACGAGGACGGCTCCGAGGAGAAGTAGTCCCGTATCCCCGCAGCCCCGTCCCCGGGTGCCCCGGCCCTCCAGTGGGTCGGGGCCCCGGGCGTTTCAGGAGGGCGGGACGGCCTCAGGAGGGGCTGGGCGGCGCCGTGGAGCCCCGTACCACGAGCTCCACGGGAATGTCCCCGCCGACCGGAGTGCGGCCCTCGAGGACGGCCAGCAGGGCGTGCATGCCCCGTTCGCCGAACAGCTCGGCGTCCAGCCGCACGGTGGTGAGCTCGGGGTCGATGGCGGTGGCGAGGGCGAGGTCGTCGAGGCCGGTGACGGAGACGTCGTCGGGCACACGCAGGCCGAGGCGGCGCAGCGCCTTGTACGCACCGGCGGCGAGCTTGTCGTCGTCGCAGACCAGCGCGGTGGGCCGGGGCCCGGGGGCGCTCAGGGCGGCCTCGGTGGCGGCCCTGGCGTCCTCGATGGAGATGGGGGCACGGGCGGTGCGCACGGAGGTGCCGGGCACCGCGCCCACCCGGGCGCCGAGTTCCCTCGCCCGCACCTCGAAGGTCCAGGACGCCACGTCCGCCGCGAGGTGCAGGAAGTGCCGGTGGCCGAGCCCGAGAAGGTGGTCGGCGATCTGGCGTACGCCGTCGGCGATGTCCAGGTTGACCGTCGCGGCGCCCAGGCTGCCCGCGGGGTCGCTGTCCAGCATGACCAGCGGGAGCTGGTCGCCGCGGATCGCCGTCAGCGCGTCGGCGGCCATCGAGGAGGCGATCACGCCGTCCAGCGCGGCCCGGGCGGAGGCGAAAGGGTTGCGCGCCGGGCCGATGCCCTCGGGGGAGGGGTAGAGCACGACGCCGAAGCCGTGCTCGGCGGCGACGCGTGCGGCACCGGTGTAGACGCCGGCGAAGAACTCGGTGGTCAGCACGGGGACGACCAGGAGCACGGTCCGTGTGTGGCCCAGGCGCAGGTTGCGGGCGGCGAGATTGGGCCGGTAGCCGAGTTCCTCGGCCGCGCGGCGCACCCGTTCGGCGGTCGCCTGCGACACCCGGCCGCGCCACTTGTCGCCCAGGACCAGGGAGACGGCGGCCTGGGAGACCCCGGCGGCGTGCGCGACGTCACGGCTGGTGGGGCGCGTGCTGCTTGGGGCCACCGCGGGGACGCTCCTTCGTCTGGACTGGTGAACAGCGCACATGGTACGTATGACCGAGTACGTTATACGTAACACCGGAGGTTGCTCCAGCGCCTCGGGGGAACCGACGGAAGGCGGGGCGATGGCTGTGGGGTTCGGGGGATACCTGGAGATCCTCAGGGCGAGGCACGCCGCCCGGCTGCTGACCGGCACGCTCGTGGGCCGGCTGCCCAACGCCACCGCGGCGATCGCCATCGTGCTGTTCGTCCGCGCGGAGGGCGGCACGTACAGCCTCGCGGGAGCGCTGGCGGCGGTGTACGGCGTCGCCAACGCGGTGGGCCAGCCGGTGCTCGGACGCCTGGTGGACCTGCACGGACAGCCCCGCGTCCAGCTGCCCGCCGCGCTCGCCGCGGCCCTGGCGATGACGGCCTTCGCCCTGACCGGCACGCAGCCGGCCGCCCTCGCGTACGCCTCCGTGGCCGCGGCCGGGCTCTTCACCCCGCCGCTGGAGGGCGGTCTGCGGGCCCTGTGGCCCTCGGTGCTGCGCAGGAACGACCAGGTCCACACGGCGTACGCGATGGACGCCGTGGCACAGGAAGTGATGTTCACCGTCGGCCCGTTGCTCGTGACCCTCTGCGTCTCGCTGTGGTCGGCGCAGGCGGCGCTGGTGGTGCTGAACGGCATCGGCGTGCTGGGCGCGCTGTCCGTGGTCGTCTCGCCCCCTTCGCGGGCCTGGCGTTCGGCGCCCCGGGAGGCGCACTGGCTGGGCGCGCTGCGCTCGCCCGGCCTGCTGGCGCTGCTCGGCGCGTTCCTCTTCGTCGGCGTCGCCATGGGTTCCATCACGGTGGCGGCGGTGCCCTACGCCGACGACCACGGCGGTGACGCGGTGTACGGCTGGCTGATGGCCGCCCTGGGACTGGGCGCGCTGGTCGGCGGCACCGTCTACGGCGCCCGCCAGTGGGCGGGCGCGCCCGAACGGCGACTGCGGCTGCTGGTGGGTCTGCTGGCGGTGTGTTACCTGCCGCTGATGCTGATGCCCGGAGCGGTGCCGATGGTGGCGCTGACGGTGCTGGCCGGGGTCTTCCTGGCGCCCTGCATCGCCTGCGCGTTCATCATCGTGGACCGGCACGCGCCGGCCGGCACGGTGACGGAGGCTTTCTCCTGGCTGGTGACGACGTTCACCGTGGGCGCGTCCGTCGGAACGGGTGCCGCCGGCCCGGTGGTCCAGGCGGGCGGCGCGCTGTGGGGTTTCGCGGTGCCGGGCGCCGCCGGGGCCGTGTCGTTGCTGGTGTTGCTGCTCACCGGGCGGGTCCTCACAGCTCCCGCCGCGGGGGCGGTGGTTGCCGCTTCATCGGAAAATGATCCAAATCGTGCCGCCGAACCTCGTTTGAGCGCAGAGGATCGGGCGTAATGTTCAGTCATGGACCGCCGCATCTTCGGGCTGGAGAACGAGTACGGCGTCACGTGCACGTTCAGGGGACAGCGCCGTCTGTCGCCTGACGAGGTGGCGCGGTACCTCTTCCGCCGTGTCGTGTCATGGGGCCGCAGCAGCAATGTCTTTCTGCGAAACGGCGCCCGGCTCTATCTCGACGTGGGGTCACACCCGGAATACGCGACACCCGAGTGTGACAATGTGACCGAACTGGTCACCCACGACAAAGCCGGCGAGCGCATTCTCGAGGGACTCCTGGTGGACGCCGAACGACGCCTGCACGAGGAGGGAATCGCGGGCGACGTCTACCTCTTCAAGAACAACACCGATTCGGCGGGCAACTCGTACGGCTGCCACGAGAACTATCTGGTGGCACGGCACGGGGAGTTCTCCCGCCTCGCGGACATCCTCATCCCGTTCCTGGTCACGAGGCAGCTCCTCTGCGGGGCGGGCAAGGTCCTGCAGACCCCGCGCGGGGCGGTGTACTGCGTAAGCCAGCGGGCCGAGCACATCTGGGAGGGCGTCTCCTCGGCGACCACCCGTTCGCGGCCCATCATCAACACCCGCGACGAGCCGCACGCGGACGCGGAGCGCTACCGCCGGCTGCACGTCATCGTCGGCGACTCCAACATGTCCGAGACGACGATGCTGCTCAAGGTGGGCGCCACCGACCTGGTGCTCCGCATGATCGAGGCGGGCACGGTGATGCGCGACCTGACCCTGGAGAACCCGATCCGGGCGATCCGCGAGGTCAGCCACGACATCACGGGCCGCCGCAAGGTGCGCCTGGCCAGCGGCCGCGAGGCCTCCGCGCTGGAGGTGCAGCGGGAGTACTACGAGAAGGCCGTGGACTTCTGCGAGCGGCGCGGCATCCGCACCGGCACCGTGGAGCAGGTGCTGGAGCTGTGGGGCCGCACGCTGGACGCGATCGAGACCGAGGACCTCGACCGCATCGGCACCGAGATCGACTGGGTGATGAAGTACAAGCTCATCGAGCGGTACCGGGCCAAGCACAACATGACCATGTCGCATCCGCGGGTCGCCCAGATAGACCTCGCCTACCACGACATCCACCGCCGTCGTGGCCTGTACTACCTGCTGGAGAAGAAGGGCCAAGCCACCCGGATCTGCAACGACTTGAAGATCTTCGAGGGCAAGTCGGTGCCCCCGCAGACCACTCGGGCACGGCTGCGCGGCGACTTCATCCGGCGGGCGCAGGAACAGCGCAGGGACTTCACCGTCGACTGGGTGCACCTGAAGCTCAATGACCAGGCGCAGCGGACGGTGTTGTGCAAGGACCCGTTCCGTTCGGTGGACGACCGGGTGGAGAAGCTGATCGCCGGAATGTGAGCCCGGCGAAACGCGATTGCCGGTTCGAAGGCCCCGGAACGCCACACGGGCGCCGTACGTTCCCCGTACGGCGCCCCGCTCACACCGTAGAGTTGCGCGCACGCCATCAGAAGATCGACCGATTACGAGGCCCCCACCGTGCGCCGACGCTCACTTCTTCTTTCCGTACCCGCGGGACTTGTCACCCTGGCCGCCTGCGGCAACGACAAGGCCGCTTCGAGCAAGGCCAGCGAGAGCGCGACGCCGTCCCCCACCGAGCCGTCCGCCGCGCCGTCGCCGAAGATCGTCTCCGGGCCGCTGCCGGAGATCACCGCGGGCACGAAGTTCGGCGAGAAGCCGACCGTCGCCAAGGGCAGCGGTGACCCGTCGAAGGACATCGCCGTCAAGACGGTGATCGCGGGCGGCGGCCGCACCATCGCGGAGAACGACTACGTCCAGGCGCACTACCTGGGCCAGATCTGGGACACGGCCAAGCTCTTCGACAACTCCTACGACCGCAAGGCCCCCCTGGTCATCCAGCTCGCCCAGGGCACGATCATCGACGGCTGGCGCTATGCCCTCGCCGGCAAGAAGGTGGGCAGCCGCGTCCTGTTCTCCGTGCCGCCCACCTGGGGATACGGCACGCAGGGCAACTCCCAGGCCGGGATCAAGGGCACCGACACGCTGGTGTTCGTCGTCGACCTCCAGGGCACCTTCAACTCCAAGAGCTCGGCCAAGGGCAGGACGGTCGCCCAGGACAACGCGGACCTGCCCAAGGTCGGCACCAACACCGACGGCGCCGCTCCGTCCATCACCGTGCCCAAGAAGGCCGCGCCCACGAAGCTCGTGGCCGACTACGTGATCGAGGGCGACGGCCCCGTGGTCAAGCCGGAGAACACCGTGCTCGTCCAGTACAAGGGCGTGCTGTGGGCGGACGGCAAGGAGTTCGACTCGACGTACAAGCGTGACTCGCTGACCTCGTTCTCCCTCCAGCAGGTCGTCAAGGGCTGGGCCGAGGGACTGGCCGGCAAGAAGGTCGGCAGCCGGGTCCTGGTCGTCGTCCCGCCGGCTCTGGGCTACGGCGACAACCCGCCCCCCAACAGCGGCATCAAGAAGGACTCCGTGCTGGTCTTCACGGTGGACATCCTGGCGGCGATGTAGCGTCGCGCGGCAGTCTCCCGGCGCGGGCGCGCACCCGGCGGGGTGTAAGACTGTGCAGGTTGTCTTGTTGTAGATGAGCAGGAGAAACACGTGAGCATCGAGAAGCCCGAGATCGACTTCCCGGGCGGCGAGCCCCCGGCTGACCTCGAGATCAAGGAGATCTGGGAGGGCGACGGACCGGTGGCCAAGGCGGGCGACACCGTCTCCGTCCACTACGTCGGCGTGGCCTTCTCCACCGGTGAGGAGTTCGACGCCTCCTGGAACCGCGGTACGCCGCTCCGTTTCCAGCTCGGTGTCGGCCAGGTCATAGCCGGCTGGGACCAGGGTGTTCAGGGCATGAAGGTCGGCGGCCGCCGCCAGCTGACCATCCCGGCGCACCTCGCCTACGGCGACCGTGGCGCGGGTGGCCGGATCAAGCCCGGTGAGACGCTGATCTTCGTCTGCGACCTGGTCGCGGTCTGATCGTCCCGCACCGGATCCGCGCGGGATCCGATCATCCGGGGCCCATGCCTGTTCGGGCATGGGCCTCGGCTTTTGTCCGTACGCCGCGGGGCGGTACGGTCATCGGGCGTAAGGACCATAGGGAAGGTGAAGGGCGTCGATGGCCATTGCCAAGGCCGAGCGGCTGATGAACCTGGCGCTGTGCCTGCTCGGGACGCGGCGGCCGCTGAGCAAGCGCGAGCTGCGGGAATCCATCGAGGCCTACGTCGAGGCCTCCGGCCGCGACAGGAGCGTGGCCTCCGGCCGCGACAGGAGCGTGGCTTCCGGCCGCGACAGGGGCGTCGGCTCCGGGGCGGAGAAGGGCGCCGCCGCGTCGGACGACTCCTTCAACCGCATGTTCGAGCGGGACAAGGACGACCTGCGTGAGCTCGGGCTGGTCATCGAGACCGTCGAGAGCCTGGACGGCGAGGTCGGCTATCTGGCCCGCCGTGACAGCAACCGGCTGCCGCCCATCACCCTGGACGCCGAGGAGGCCGCCGCGCTCGGTCTGGCCGCCAAGGTCTGGCAGCAGGCCCGGCTGGCCGGGGCGGCCAGCGGCGCCCTGCAGAAGCTGCGCGCGGCCGGGCTGCCCGAGGACGTCGACCCCTACGAGGCGCACAGCGCGCTGGAGCCCCGTATCCCGGTGCACGAGGCCGCCTTCGAGCCGCTGATGCTGGCCTGCCGCGACCGCCGGCCGGTCGCCTTCGACTACCGCAAGGCCAACGCCGCGCAGCCCGGCACCCGGCATGTGGAACCGTGGGCGCTGGAGTGCTGGCGCGGCCACTGGTACCTGGCCGGCTTCGACCGCGACCGCGGCGCCGAGCGGGTCTTCCGGCTGTCCAGGATCACCGGCCGGGTCCGCTCCCGGGGCAGCGGTTTCACCGCGCCGGTCCCGGACGTCGTCACGGTCCGCGAGACCGTGGCGAGCTGGGCGGGCGAGAGCGCCGACCGCACCGCGCGGATCCGGCTGCGCGCGGACGCCGGCTACCCCCTTCGGGCGAAGGCCACCGCCGTTCGGGAACTCGGGGACGGCTGGGACGAGTTGGACATCCCGTACGGGCACGGGCTGGACGCCTGGCTGGTGGAGTTCGGGCCGGACGTGGTGGTCGTGGAGCCGGCCGAGCTGCGGGCGGACGTGCTGGACCGGCTGCGTGCCGTGGCCAGGGGCTGAGGGGGAGCGGAGCGACACAGTGGCAGGCAAACCGGTCAGGCCCACGAGCGCCATCGACCAGACCCGGCGGATGCTCTCCCTGGTGACGTATCTCAGGGAGCGTCCCGGCGCCCGGATCGAGGACGTGGCGCGCGCCTTCGGCATCACCGAGGACGAGCTGGTCTCCGACCTCGACGTACTGCCCATGTGCGGTACGAGTTTCCGCGGCGGCGACCTGCTCGACATCGACACCGACGGCGAGCGCATCTGGTGGCACAACCCGGCCGCGCTCGGCGCGGAGGCGGCCGAGCCGCTGCGGCTGGCCGCCGACGAGGCGACCGCGCTGCTGGTGGCGGCCCGTGCGGTGGCCACGCTTCCCGGACTGCGGGAGAGCGACCGGCAGGCGCTGCTGCGCGCCACGGCCAAGGTGGAGGCCGCGGCGGGCGAGGCCGCCGGCGCCAGCTCCCGGCTGTCGGTGACGTTCGAGTCCGAGGGCGGGGTCTTCGCCGACGTGGACCGGGCGATCTCCGAGCGTCGCCGGCTGTGGATCCGCTACTACTCGCCCGCCCGTGACGAGGTCACCGAGCGCGAGATCGACCCCATCCGCCTGGTCAGCGTCGGGCACACCTACGTGGAGGCCTGGTGCCGCCGCTCGGAGGCGCGGCGCACCTTCCGGCTCGACCGGGTCGCCGAGATCAAGATCCTCGACGAGCCCTCGGCGCCGCCCGAGATGGAGCTGCGCGACCTGTCCCAGGCCCTGGTGCAGCCGGCCGCGGAGGACCCGGAGGTGGTCGTCGAGGTCGGTCCCGGGGGCCGCTGGGTCGCCGAGTACTACCCGCACGACAGCGCCGATGAGCTTCCCGACGGCGGGCTGCGTATCACTCTGCGCACCCCGGATCCGGCGTCGCTGCGACGGCTGGCGCTGCGTCTGGGCCGCGACGGCCGGATCGTCGCCCCGCGGGAGCTGGCCGACAGCGCCCGGCAGGCGGCCCGTGAGGCCCTGGCGGCCTACGAGGCGGCCCACGACGGAGCCCGGGCCCCCGCGGACCGCGTGACGGCGGGGGAGCCCCGGGGTGCGGACGTGGTTCACGACGGTCGGTACGACAGGCAGGAGCAGGGGCTTTGAGCGAGTCGGCGACGGCTGGGGTGCGTGAGATGTCGGTGGCGGCGGCGTTCGCCGGGATGCGGAGCGTGACTCCGGTGGTCTTCCGGGCGGGCTGCCCCGACTGCCGGGGCAGGTTCGAGCTCACCGCGAGTGCGCTGCGCCTGGTGATCGGCGCCAGCAGCCGCACCACCTTCTACTCCTTCACCTGCCCCGACTGCGGCACCGCGGTCCGCAAGCCGGCCGGCGAGCGGATCGTGGAACTGCTCACCGGCGGCGGGGTCAGTACCCTGCGCCTGCACTCGGCCCTCTAGGCTCGGCGTCATGGTGTGGGCGATGGCCGCGGTGGCCGTGGGGTTCGTGGGAATGGCCGTGCTCGCGGTGCTCGCCGTCCGGGTCTTCGTCGAGGCGCAGCGCCTGGGCCGTCAGGTCACGGAGTCGGCGCGGCGCATCAACCGGGCCGCCGAGGACCTGGAGCGGGCGAGCCTGAGCGCCGCCCGGGCGATGGATCCGAGGTGAGGCCCGCCGGGAAAGTCCCGGAAGTCCCGAGCGTCGTGGTCTTTTCGATCGACACGCCCTGCCATCCTGCCCCTGTGGCCGGGTACGCTGCTGGTCATGGCCCGCGTAAGAGGCATGGGCCGCCCCAGCAGGAGTACGCATGGGGATCGCTCAGCGTTCATCCCCGGGCGTTAGGATTGCTAGCCGGCACGATGGCCGGACACCTGTCCGAGTGGTCGGACATGTCCGCCACCCCGCCTCAGTGAGAAGGTGAAGACTTTATGTTCCGTGGCGCATTTGAGCCGTGGCATCTGGTGCTCCTGGTTCTGGTGATCGTCCTGGTGTTCGGCTCGAAGAAGCTTCCGGACATGGCGCGCTCGCTCGGCAAGTCCGCGCGCATCCTGAAGAGCGAGGCCAAGGCGATGAAGGACGAGAAGTCGACCACTGCGGCGGGCTCGGCGACTCCGGCCGGTGAGGAGCAGCAGTCCCCGGCCCAGCGCACCATTCAGGCCGCGCCCGGCGACACGACCAGCTCGCGCCCGGTCAACGAGCCGACGGACACGACTCAGCGCTGACCGGACGACCGGAGGCGTTCCGGTCCGCTGCACGAGATGAGGGTGTGGGTTGCTGAAGTCTGCCCGCAAGAAGGAGAAGGACCCCGAGGGGCGGATGTCGCTCGCGGATCACCTCCGTGAGTTGCGCAACCGGCTCGGGAAAGGTGTCCTGGCGATCCTGCTCGTGACGATCGTCGCCGCCTTCTTCTACAAGGACATCGTCAACTTCATCACCAAGCCGGTGCTGGACTCGGTGGGGTGTGGGCAGTCCTTCCTCGACCTGGCCAAGTCGGAGAAGGGTGGCGCCTGCGCGCACCTCACGATCAACGGCCTGCTGAAGCCGTTCACGCTGGCGCTGAAGGTGTCGCTGATGACGGGCGTGGTGCTGGCCTCGCCGGTCTGGCTCTATCAGCTGTGGGCGTTCGTCGCCCCGGGACTGCACAAGCACGAGAAGAAGTACGGCTACGTGTTCGTCGCCGCCGGCTTCCCCCTCTTCCTCGGGGGCGCCTACTTCGCCTACCACGTGCTGCCCACCACCGCCAGGGTGCTGATCGACTTCACCCCCAGCGGGGTCGACAACCTGCTCCCGCTGGATGACCTGCTCAACCTCATCACGCGCATGGTGGTCGTCTTCGGGCTCTCGTTCGAGATGCCGCTCCTGCTCGTCATGCTCAACCTCACCGGCATCCTGTCCGGGAAGCGCATGCTCGGCTGGTGGCGGGGCATGGTCGTCGGCATCACGGCCTTCGCGGCGGTCGCCATGCCGAGCCCCGACCCGCTGACGATGCTGGCGCTGGCCGCACCGATCTGCGCACTGTACTTCGTCGCGGTGGCCATCTCCTTGCTCAATGACCGGCGCAAGGACCGGCTGGCCGCGCTGGGACCGTCGGACGACGAGGCCTCCGAACTCGACCTCACCCCCGAGGACATCGGCGAGGTCGAACCCGTCAACTCCCGCCGCGCCCTGCCCGAGCAGACCGACGGGGACCGGGTCAACGGGTACGACGACGCGACCTGATCACCACCACGGATTCCCCGGCCGGCCGCTCGCACCGCGAGCGGCCGGCCTTTTCCATGCCAGGGACGATCGCGATAATGATCGTCCTGTTGTCGGTGCGGCCCGGTACGCTCGAAAGCACGATGACAGAGGACCTCTCACCGGCCGAGCGGTACGCGGCAGCGCGCAGGCGAGCTGCCGAGCAGGCCACCGCCCTCGCGGGTTTCCGCGAGATGTACGACTTCGGCCTCGACCCGTTCCAGATCGAGGCCTGCCAGGCGCTCGAGGCGGGCAAGGGCGTACTGGTCGCCGCGCCCACGGGCTCCGGCAAGACGATCGTGGGCGAGTTCGCCGTCCACCTCGCCCTCCAGCAGGGCCGGAAGTGCTTCTACACGACGCCGATCAAGGCGCTGTCGAACCAGAAGTACGCCGACCTGTGCCGTCGCTACGGCAGCGGCAAGGTCGGCCTGCTGACCGGCGACAACAGCGTCAACTCCGAGGCTCCGGTGGTCGTGATGACCACCGAGGTGCTGCGGAACATGCTGTACGCGGGCTCGCAGACCCTGCTCGGCCTCGGCTACGTGGTCATGGACGAGGTGCACTACCTCTCCGACCGCTTCCGCGGCGCCGTGTGGGAGGAAGTGATCATCCACCTGCCGGAGTCGGTGACCCTGGTGTCCCTGTCGGCGACGGTGTCCAACGCCGAGGAGTTCGGCGACTGGCTGGACACCGTCCGCGGCGACACCGAGGTGATCGTCTCGGAGCACCGGCCCGTGCCGCTGTTCCAGCACGTGCTGGCCGGGCGCCGGATGTACGACCTGTTCGAGGAGGGCGAGGGCAACCGCAGGGCGGTCAACCCCGACCTCACGCGGATGGCCCGCATGGAGGCCGCCCGCCCCTCCTACCAGGACCGCCGGCGCGGCCGTGCGATGCGCGAGGCCGATCGCGAGCGGGAGCGCAGACAGCGGTCCCGGATCTGGACCCCGAGCCGTCCCGAGGTCATCGAGCGCCTCGACGCCGAGGGCCTGCTCCCCGCGATCACCTTCATCTTCAGCCGCGCCGCCTGCGAGGCCGCCGTCCAGCAGTGCCTGTACGCGGGCCTGAGACTCAACGACGAGCAGGCGCGCGAGCGGGTCCGCGCCCTGGTCGAGGAGCGCACCGCCGCCATCCCGGCCGAGGACCTGCACGTCCTCGGCTACTACGAGTGGCTGGAGGGCCTGGAGCGCGGTATCGCCGCCCACCACGCGGGCATGCTGCCGACCTTCAAGGAGGTCGTCGAGGAACTGTTCGTGCAGGGCCTGGTCAAGGCGGTCTTCGCCACCGAGACCCTCGCCCTCGGCATCAACATGCCGGCCCGCTCGGTGGTCCTGGAAAAGCTCGTGAAGTGGAACGGCGAGCAGCACGCCGACATCACTCCCGGCGAGTACACCCAGCTCACCGGCCGCGCCGGCCGCCGCGGCATCGACGTCGAGGGCCACGCGGTGGTGCTGTGGCAGCGCGGTATGAGCCCCGAGCACCTGGCGGGCCTGGCGGGCACCCGCACCTATCCGCTGCGCTCCAGCTTCAGGCCGTCGTACAACATGGCGGTGAACCTGGTCGACCAGTTCGGCCGGCACCGCTCGCGCGAGCTGCTGGAGACGTCCTTCGCGCAGTTCCAGGCCGACAGGTCGGTCGTCGGCATCTCCCGGCAGGTGCAGCGCAACGAGGAGGGCCTCGAAGGCTACAAGGCCTCCATGACCTGCCACCTCGGCGACTTCACGGAGTACGCGCGGCTGCGCCGGGAACTGAAGGACCGTGAGACCGAGCTGTCCCGGCAGGGGGCGGTCCAGCGGCGTGCCGAGGCCGCCGTCGCCCTGGAGAAGCTCAAGCCGGGCGATGTCATCCATGTCCCCACCGGCAAGTTCGCGGGCCTGGCGCTGGTGCTGGACCCGGGCCTGCCCGCGGGCCGCTCCAACGGCCACCGCGGCCTGGAGTACCACGACGGCCCGCGCCCGCTGGTGCTGACCGCCGAGCGTCAGGTCAAGCGGCTGGCGGCCATCGACTTCCCGGTGCCCGTGGAGCCGCTGGAGCGGATGCGGATCCCGAAGTCGTTCAACCCGCGCTCCCCGCAGTCCCGCCGCGACCTCGCCTCCGCGCTGCGCACCAAGGCCGGGCACATCTCGGCGGAGCGGCACCGCAAGCGGCGCTCCCAGGCGGCCGACGACCGCGAGATCGCCCGGCTGCGCGCCGCGCTGCGCGCCCACCCCTGCCACGGGTGCGACGACCGCGAGGACCACGCCCGTTGGGCCGAGCGCTACCACCGGCTGACGCGCGACACCAGGCAGCTGGAGCACCGCATCGAGGGGCGTACGAACACCATCGCGCGAACCTTCGACCGGATCGTCGCGCTGCTGACGGAGCTCGACTACCTGCGCGGCGACGAGGTCACCGAGCACGGCAAGCGGCTGGCCCGGCTGTACGGCGAACTCGACCTGCTGGCCAGCGAATGCCTGCGCGAGGGAGTCTGGGAGGGACTGGGTCCGGCCGAACTCGCCGCCTGCGTCTCGGCGTTGGTGTACGAGGCACGGGTCAGCGACGACGCGACGGCGCCCAAGCTGCCCTCGGGGAAGGCGAAGGCGGCGCTCGGCGAGATGGTGCGGATCTGGGGCCGTCTCGACGCGCTGGAGGAGGACTTCCGCATCAACCAGACCGAGGGGGTCGGCCAGCGCGAGCCCGACCTCGGTTTCGCCTGGGCCGCGTACATGTGGGCCTCGGGCAAGGGCCTGGACGAGGTGCTGCGCGAGGTGGAGATGCCGGCGGGCGACTTCGTGCGCTGGTGCAAGCAGGTGATCGACGTACTGGGCCAGATCTCCGCGGCGGCGCCGGTGGAGGGCTCCTCGGTGGCCAGGAACGCGCGCAAGGCCGTCGACGGGCTGCTCCGGGGCGTCGTCGCCTACTCCTCGGTCGGGTAGGCGGAGCCGGACGAACGCATCGACCACATGGCCCTGGCGAGTGCCGCCGGGGCCATGTGGTTTTCGTATGCCCGTACCGCGTCACCGTACGTGTTCGAATCGTGCCGGGGCGTGCAAATGTCCCGAGCGTACTCCCGTCGTGCGCCCCGTTTCAGGCCCTTGCTGAATATGACATGGCGATGATCCGACCGGATTATGCTCGCCCGCGGCGCAGCGAGTTGAGGTTGTTCGCGAGCTTGCTCCCAAGCGTCCTCGAACGCGCCGAAATCCGCGTCGATTTCATGACGTACCCCCACTGGAAGCTGCCCGAACCCAGCCGATTCTCCTCAGAGGGCTTACATGGTGAGTGTTCAATCGCCCCCCGGTGGCCGTGAACTTCCCTACGCGCGCGTGCTGTTGCTGCCCGCCCTGGTGATGGCGGCGGCCACCGGGGCCGCCGTCGCCCTGGTGCCGGACCCGGCCCGCCTCGCCGTCGCCTGCTGCGGCGCCGTCGCCACCCTGCTGGTGCTCACCACGGGCGCCGAGGCGGTACGCCGCGGGCGCGCCGTCCTGGACCAGCGGGCTCAGTACGTCCGGCGCACCGCGGACCTGGAGGAGCGCCTGGCCGCCCACGACCGGGAGATCCACCGTCTCGCCTCGGACGTCCTCCCCGCCGCCATCGACCACCTGCGCGGCAGCCACACACCCGCCGAGGTGATGCGCGACATCGTCGACGGACACCCCGAGTGGCGCGGGATCCCCGAGTCGCAGCGCGCGGTGGTGCGCATGATCCTCAAGATCGTGGACGACGAGGAGAACATCCGGGACTCCACCCAGCGCGCCTTCGTCAGCATCGCCCGGCGCGTGCAGGCGATCGTGCACCAACAGGCGAGGGAACTCAGGGAGATGGAGGAGGACCACGGCCGCAGCCCCGAGGTCTTCGACGATCTGCTGCGTATCGACCACGGCACCGCGCTGATCGGCCGGCTGGCCGACTCCGTCTCCGTCATCGGCGGCGGCCGCCCCGGCCGCCAGTGGCCCAACCCGGTCACGCTCTACAGCGTGCTGCGCGGCGCCATGTCCCGGATCCTGGAGTACCGGCGGATCGAGCTGCACTCCATCGCCAAGGTCAACATCAGGGGCGTCGACGTCGAGCCCGTCATCCACGCCGCGGCCGAACTCCTCGACAACGCCACCCGCTACTCGCCGCCGCAGACCAAAGTGCACGTCACGGCCGTGGAGGTGCAGACCGGCGTCGCCATCGAGATCGAGGACGGCGGGGTCAGCCTGAACGAGGAGACCCGCGCCCGGATCGAGCGGCTCCTAGAGGCGGCGAAGGCCGGTGTCGACCCGCTGGACCTCAGCGACACCCCCCGCCTGGGCCTCGCGGTCGTGGGACGGCTGTGCGCGAAGCACGGGATGCGGGTCTCCCTGCGGGCCTCCGCGTACGGCGGTGTCCGCGCGGTCCTCGTGGTGCCCGGCGAGATGACGACCACCGAACCCGCTCCGGGTCTCGCCCACGGCATCGGCGCCACCTCCATGCCGCGACCGGGGGAGGACGCGGTGGCGGGCCCCGAGCGCGCCCCGAAGAGACGCCGGCCCACCAGCCCCCGCGTCCCCGCCGCGGTCTCCCCGGCGGACGACGAGATCCCCGAGGTCACCGAGTGGACGGCGGGCGGCCTGCCGCAGCGCCGTAGCCGGGCCAGGGCCCCGCTGGGCCGGCGTGTCGCCGAGCAGGCCGCCGCCGAGCGGGCCGAGCGTGAGGGCGGTGCGGTGCGGGCCGCGTCCGGACCCGGGACCGCGCCCAGCAGGAAGGACCCCGAACCGGGCCTGTGGGTGGAGGCCTTCTGGGACGGGCTGAAGAAGGACAACCCGGGCCCGGACCCGACCGCGTTCACCCGGGAACCGACCGCGTATCTCCACCTGATCGAGGAGCCGGCCCGTGCCGAGGCCGACGTCCGGGCCGACGACGAGGGGGACCTCAAGTGATCCAGCAGCGAGCCAACTTCGACTGGATGCTCAAGGAGCTCCACGACAGCGTGCCCGGCATCGGGATGATCGTGGTGCTCTCGGCCGACGGCCTGCGCATCGCCCGCTACGGCGGTGACGGCGACGCCGCCGACCGGGTCGCCGCGGCCTGCGCCGGACTCCAGAGCCTCGCGTCCGCCGTCGCCGTGGAGATCCCGGGCAGCGACGGCCGGATGAAGCTGGTCGTCATCGAGATCGACGGCGGCTACTTCTACCTCATGTCCGCCGGGGCCAACGCCTATCTCGCGGTGCTCGCCGACGTCCGTACCGAACCCGGACTGATGAGCGCCCGCATGCGCGACCTCGTGGTCCGCATCGGCGCCCACCTGACCAGTCCGCCGCGGCGGGGCGGGCGGACCGAATGAGCCCTCCACGGCGCCAGAGGCGTTCCCCCGGGCACGGACCGCCCCCGACGTCCCCCGAACCCGCCGGGCAGGGCGAGGAGAGGAACCCCGAGCGGCTGTACGTGGTCGCCGGGGCGGGCGAGGACGGCGCCCGCGCGGCCGTCGACCTGGTGACCCTGATCGTGGCGCGCGAGGAGCCGCCGCCGTCCGCCGCCCCGGAGCAGGTGGCGCTGGTGCGGCTGTGCGCCGCCCCACTGTCCGTGGCCGAGCTGTCGGCCTATCTCGGCCTGCCGTTCAGCGCGACGACCGCGCTGATCACCGAGCTGCTCGCGGCCGGCCTCGTGCAGGCCCGCGCGCCGATCGCCCGCCAAGTGGTCCCCGACCGACACCTCCTCGAAGCGGTGATGCATGGACTTCAAAGGCTCTGACACCCTCCCCGGCCCGCGCACCGAGGACCATCTGCCGCACACGGTCAGGACCGCGGCGAAGATCGTGATCGTCGGCGGTTTCGGGGTCGGCAAGACGACCATGGTGGGCTCGGTCAGCGAGATCAGACCACTGACCACCGAGGAGACGATGACCCAGGCCGGGATCGGCGTCGACGACGACTACGGCTCCGAGTCCAAGTCGGCCACCACCGTGGCGATGGACTTCGGCCGCATCACCGTCAGCGACCACCTGGTGCTCTATCTCTTCGGCACCCCCGGCCAGCAGCGCTTCTGGTTCCTGTGGAACGGGCTGTTCGAGGGCGCGCTCGGCGCGGTGGTACTGGCCGACACCCGCCGGCTGGAGGTCAGCTTCGACGTCATGGGCCGCCTGGAGGAGCGCGGCGTGCCCTTCGTCGTCGCCGTCAACTCCTTCCCGGACGCCCCCCGTCACCCGGTGGCGGAGCTGCGTGCCGCGCTCGACCTGTCCGAGGAGATCCCGATCGTCGAGTGCGACGCGCGGCTCCGTTCCTCCAGCCGTGACGTTCTGTTGACGCTGACACGCTTCCTGCACTCCCTCGCCGTGACCGGCTCGCCCCTCTGATCCGCGCCTGCCCGCCCGCGCACCCACACCTCCTCCGTTCCCGGAAAGCGACCGCCGTGACGCCTGAACCCCCTTCCCCGACCCGTCCGGACGACCTCGCCCCCGCCCCGCTGCCCGGCTGCCCCGCGCACGGCACCGGGCCCGGCGGACTGCACCGGCTCCACGAGGCGCGGGACCTGAGAGTGCTCTACGAGCAACTCCGCGAGCAGTACGGCCCGGTGGCGCCCGTACTGCTCCACGACGACGTGCCGATGTGGGTGGTCCTCGGCCATGCCGAGAACCTGCACATGGTGAGCACCCCCTCGCAGTTCACCAAGGACAGCCGCATCTGGACGCCGCTCAGGGACGGCACGGTCAAGCCCGATCACCCGCTCATGCCGCACATCGCCTGGCAGCCGATCTGCGCCCACGCCGAGGGCGAGGAACTCAGGCGGCTGCGCGGCGCCGTGCAGGGCGCCCTGGAGTTCATCGACTTCCGCGCCCTGCGCCGCCACATCGGCCGGGCCACCCAGCGCCTGGTCAACCGGTTCTGCGAGACGGGCCGCGCCGACCTCGTCGCCCGGTTCACCGAGCATCTGCCCATGGCGGTGATGTGCCAGGTCCTCGGCATGCCGGAGGAGTACGACGACCGGATCGTGCAGGCCGCCCGCGACATGCTCAAGGGCACCGAGACCGCGATCGCCAGCAACGAGTACATCATGGACTGCCTGCTGCGGCTCACGGTCCGCCGCCGGGCCCGGCCCGAGGACGACCTCACCAGCCACCTCATCGACCAGCCGGCGGGCCTGACCGACGAGGAGGTCGGCCAGCATCTGCGCGTCGTACTCATCGGCACCTACGAGGCCAGCGCCAACCTGCTGGCCAACACCGTGCGCCGGGTCCTGACCGAGCCCGGTTTCCGGGCCCAGCTCAACGGCGGTCAGATGACCGTGCCGGAGGCGGTCGAGCAGTCCCTGTGGGACGAGCCGCCGTTCAGCACCATCTTCGGCTACTTCGCCAAGCAGGAGACCGAACTCGGTGGCCGGCGCATCCGACGGGGCGACGGGCTGCTGCTGGGCATCGCGCCGGGCAACGCCGATCCCCGGGTGCGGCCAGGTCCGACGGCGGACATGCAGGGCAACCGCTCCCACCTCGCCTTCGGCGGCGGCCCGCACGAGTGCCCCGGCCAGGACGTCGGGCGTGCCATCGCCGACGTCGGCGTCGACATGCTGCTGACCCGGCTGCCGGACCTCCGGCTCGACTGCGAGGAGACGGAGCTGCGCTGGACGGAGTCGATCGCCTCCCGCCATCTGCTGGAGCTGCCGGTGCGGTTCACGCCGAGGCCGCAGCAGGACGAGCGGTCCAGGCCGAGCCACACCCCGCACCCGGTTGAGCCGTCACGCCCGGACTGGGAGATCGGCACGGCGACCGCGGGGCGGCGGCCGGAGCGGTCGCCCGAGTCGCCCTCCGAGCCCCCGACCACGGGCTCAGGAGTGCCGTCGACCACGCGCGCGAGCGGGCCGGAGCCGGGTGCCGCACCGGCTGCCGTGGAGCCGGGTGTCGCGCCTTCCGCGGACGCCCCGCACCCCGCACCGGGCGACGGCGCGGCCCGCCCCCTGGGTGTCCGGCAGCGCCTCCTGCGCTGGTGGCGCGGTTACTGACGACCCGCCCACCCCGCGAAGTCGGACCAGGCCCGAAGCACCAGCCCGCTGCTGAACCGGTGCTCCGCCCCGGTGACCGGGTCCGTGAACACCATTGTCCGCGCGAGCAGTTGCAGCGGGCGCCGGAAGTCACCGGCGGGCACCGGGTCGGTCACCACCGGATAGAGCGGGTCGCCCAGGATCGGTACGCCCAGCGCGTTCATGTGCACGCGCAGCTGGTGCGTCTGCCCGGTGGCGGGCACCAGCCGGTACCGCCCGAGCCCGTCCGGGCGGTGCTCGGCGAGCTCCACACGCGTGACGGCGTTCGGATCGCCTGCCACCTCGCGGGCGGCCTGGACCCCGCGCTCCTTCACGATCCGGCTGCACACGGTCCGCGGCAGGGCCAGTGCCGGGTCGTACGGCGCCACCGCCTCGTACTCCTTGCGCACCAGCCGGTCGCGGAACAGCGCCTGGTAGGCGCCGCGTTCCTCGGGCCGCACCGTGAACAGCACGAGACCGGCGGTGAGCCGGTCCAGGCGGTGCGCGGCGCTCAGCGCGGGAATCCCCAGCTCGCGGCGCAGCCGTGCCAGGGCCGTCTCGGCGACGTGTGAACCGCGCGGGGTGGTGGCGAGGAAGTGCGGCTTGTCGACGACGACGAGGTGCTCGTCACGGTGCACGACCCGGAGCGGGAACGGCACCGGCACCTCCTCGGGCAGTTCCCGGTGGAACCACACGTACATGCCGGGCTCGTACGGCGCGTCGGTCGCCACCGCCCGTCCGTCGGCCCCGACGACCAGGCCCGCGTCGACCATGGCCCCGACCACCCCGGGCCCGGCCCCCGACAACCGCTCCACCAGATACGCCCGCACGGTGGCCCAGGACCCGGCGGCGGGCAGCCGCACCCGCACCGGATCCACCCCGCGGCGCTGCGGCAGGGGAGAGGGCGGGGTACGGGTCTTGCGTCGCATCGACCGAAAGCCTACGAGGCCGCCCGCGACTCGGGAAAACCTGTGCGCCGACGGCCGGCCCACGGGCAGGATGCGGGCCATGCCTCTTCTGATCAGCCCGGTCCTTCCGGCCGGCACCTTCGCGCGCACCACGCAGCCCACCCTGTCCACCGGCGACGGCCTCCTCCTGCGGCCCTGGATCCCCGAGGACGCCCCCGTCGTCCACGACGTCTTCCAGGACCCGGTCATGCACCAGTGGCACGCCAGGGCCGCCGAGTCCGAGGCCGAGGCGGCCGGCTGGATCGAGGACTGGCGTGCCGCCTGGGCGGCGGACCGGGAGGCCCAGTGGGCGGTGGCGGACGCGGACACCGGCCGTCCGGTGGGGCGGGTCGCGCTGCGCGAGGTCCGGTTCGAGGACGGCGCTGCCGAGGTGGCGTACTGGACCGCTCCGGCGGCGCGTGGCCTGGGCGTGGCCTCGCGCGCCACCGCGGCCCTCGTCCACTGGGCGTTCGAGGTCACCGGATTCCACCGACTGGAACTCCTGCACTCCGTACGCAACGAGGCGTCGTGCCGTGTCGCGGCCAGGGCCGGGTTCGCCGTGGAGGGCACCAAGCGCGGGTCCGGCCTCCACGCCGACGGCTGGCACGACATGCACCTGCACGCCCGCCTGCGGGGCGACTGATGGTGGAGCACCGCGATATATCGCGTACGTTGACGCGGCCTGCGAGTCGCGATATGTTCGTCTCCGGATATTCGGAAGCGAGGTGATCGGGGTATGGCCGGCGGGCGCAGGAAGCTGAGCAATCCGCTCGCGTTGACCGTGATGACCACGCTCTGGCAGAAGCCGATGCACCCCTACGAGATCGCGCAGACCCTGCGCCGTCAGGGCAAGGACGCCAGCACCAAGATCAACTACGGCTCGCTCTACACGGTCGTGCAGAACCTGGAGGAGCGCGGCTTCGTCGAGGTGGTCGACGTCGAGCGCCGGGGCAACCGCCCCGAGCGCACGATCTACGCGCTCACCGGGCCTGGCCGTGAGGAGATGACGCGGTGGCTGTCGGACCTCGTCGCCGTGCCGGCCAAGGAGTACCCGATCTTCGAGACCGCGCTCTCGCTGCTGGGGGCGCTGCCCCCGGACGACGTCGTGCGGCTGCTGGAGGAGCGGCTGACCGCCCTGGAAATGCGGGTGGCGAGCGGACGGGCGGTGCTGGACAAGCTCAACGAGACGCTGCCGCGCCTGTTCCTCATAGAGGTCGAGTACCACCAGCACATGGCCGAGGCGGAGACGGAATGGGTCCGCGGCTTCGCCCGCGAGATCCGCGAGGGCTCGCTGCCGGGCGTCGAGAGCTGGCGCCGGTTCCACGAGACGGGGGAGATCCCCGCCGAGTTCGAGGAGATCGAGGAACGCCACTACCAGAAGTGAACTCGTCATGAGACAGACCCCGGCAGGGCTGTTGCAGCAGTCCCGCCGGGGTCTCGAACCCCGAAGCCGAATCCACCGTGAGGCTTCTCCGGGCGATCGAGGTGCGGCACACCCAGGATAGCCCGGCGCTCTCACGTGGATCAGTCGGCGATCTTCGCCACCCATCCACTCACCACTCATCCAGGAGAGCTCCGCCATGAGTCCCACCCGGGCACCCGCCGTCGAGGCGCGCGGGCTGACCAAGACCTATTCCGGCGACGTCACCGCCCTCAACGGCATGGACATCACCGTCGAGCCGGGCACCGTCTTCGGTCTCCTCGGCCCGAACGGCGCCGGCAAGTCCACCACCGTCAAGATCCTCACCACCCTGGCCCGCCCCGACTCCGGCGAGGCGACCGTGGCCGGCCACGACGTGCTGCGCCACCCGGACCGGGTGCGGCGCGCCATCGGCGTGGTCGCGCAGAACTCCGGCGCCGACCCGGTCGCCACCGGCCGCGAGAACCTCCGGCTCCAGGGCAGGCTCTACGGCCTGAAGGGCGCCGGCCTGGACCGGCGGGCCGACGAACTGCTGGAGCGGTTCAGCCTCGCCGACGCCGCCCGCCGCCCGGTCAAGGGCTACTCCGGCGGCATGCGGCGGCGCCTGGACGTCGCTCTCGGACTGATGCACCGGCCCGAGGTCCTCTTCCTCGACGAGCCCACCACCGGCCTCGACCCGGAGGCCCGCACGGCGATGTGGGACGAGATCGGCCGCCTGGCCGGCGAGGAGGGGCTGACCATCCTGCTCACCACGCACTACCTGGAGGAGGCCGACCGGCTCGCCGAGCGCATCGCCATCGTCGACCGCGGCCGGGTCGTCGTCGAGGGCACCCCGGACTCCCTCAAGGGCGAACTGCGCGGCGATGCCGTCCACATGGAACTGCGCGAGGCGGTCGGCGAAGCCGGGCGCACGCTGCTCGCCGCCACCCTGGGCTCCCTGCCCGGCGTGCACGAGGTACTGATCGACGGGCGCCGGATCAGCGCCCGCGCCGACGACGGAGCCGCCGCGATGCCCGCGCTGCTCGCGGGCCTGGAGCACGCCGGGGTCACCGTGACCGCGGCGACCGTGGCCCGCCCTTCCCTCGACGACGTCTACCTCCGCTACGCGGGCCGCCGTTACGCCGAGGCGGAGGCCGAGAGCGGAGCCGCCGGTGCCGAGGCCCTTGCCCTCGGCGGAGGTGCCCGATGAGCACCGCGATCTCCCAGACCTGGTACATGACCCAGCGTCAGATGATGGTGTTCGCACGCCAGCCCGCCTACGCGGTCATCACCCTGATCCAGCCCGTGATCTGGCTGTTCCTGTTCGGCAACCTCTTCAAGAAGGTCGTCGAACTCGGCGGCTTCGGCACCACCTCGTACCTCGACTACCTGGTGCCCGGAGTGGTCGTGATGAGCGCGCTGAGCTCCAACATGTGGGCCGGCATGGGCACGCTGGAGGAGATCCAGCGCGGCACGCTCAACCGGTTCCTGACCACCCCGGTCAGCCGGGCCGCCCTGATGAACGGCAACGTGGTCCACAACGGCCTGGTCACCGCACTCCAGTCGGTCGTCATCGTGCTGCTCGGCCTGCTCGGCGGTGCCGACTACCCCGGCGGCGTCGTCGGCGTCCTGATCCTGGTGCTCGCCTCGGTGCTGCTCGGCACGGTCTTCGGGGCGCTGTCCAACGCGCTCGGCATGCTGGTGCAGGAGCGGGAGTCCATCATCGGCATCAACACCTTCCTGCTGCTGCCGCTGACGTTCCTGTCCTCCGCCTTCATGGCCCCCGCGCAGATGCCCGGCTGGATGCGCCACATTGCCGACTTCAACCCGCTCAACTGGGCGATGGTGGCGGGCCGTTCCGCGATGTCCGCGCATCCCGACTGGAGCGTGGTGGGGAGCCGGGGCGGCGCGCTGCTGGTCCTCGCGGTGGCCGCGGTGTGGCTGTCCATACGGACGTTCCACTCCTACCAGCGGTCGGTCTGAGCCACGCGAAGCGGCGGCGGTACCGACCCGGTACCGCCGCCGCTTCGCAGTGTGGCTCACGCGGCAGGCGCCGCGCCCTCCTGCTCCGCCTCGATGCGGGCGTTCCAGTCCCGCTTGGAGGCCTGCCAGCCGTCCTCGTCGTGGCCGAGCCGCCAGTATCCGGAGATGGACAGGCTCTCGCGGGGAACGGCGTGCTCGACCCGCAACAGCCGGCGCAGCTCCTTCACGAACCCGGCCTCGCCGTGCACGAACGCGTGCACCCGGCCCTCGGGGAACGGCAGCGCCCGTACGGCCTCCACCAGCGCCCGGCCGACCGGCCGCTCGCCGCGGTGCAGCCAGACCACCTCCACGTCGGAGTCGATCTTCTGTTCCTCCTCGGGGCCCGCGACCTCGATGAAGGCGTGGGCCGTCGCGCCCTCGGGCAGCGCCTCCAGGGAGCGCGCGATCGCCGGCAGGGCGCTCTCGTCACCGACCAGCAGATGCCAGTCGGCGCTCGCGTCCGGGGCGTAGGCGCCGCCGGGACCCAGGAAGCGCACGGTCTCGCCCGGTCGCGCCAGCAGCGACCAGGGGCCGGCCAGCCCCTCGTCGCCGTGGATGACGAAGTCCAGGGTCAGCTCGCGGTGGCCGGGGTCCCAGGCGCGCACCGTGTACGTCCGGGTCACCGGCCACTGCTCGCGCGGCAGTTCCTCGCGGATCCGCTGGAGGTCGAAGGGCTCGGGATAGGTGACGCCGTCGGGCGGGAACAGCAGCTTGACGTAGTGGTCCGTGCAGCTGTCCGCCGAGAAGTCGGCCAGGCCGTCGCCGCCGAGCACCACGCGCTGCATGTGCGGGGTCAGCCGTTCGGTCCGGACGACCTGCGCGGAGTGGGTCCTGCGCTGCTTGCGCGCCGGACGTTCTGCCATGACGGCCTCCCAGTTCCCCTTGCTTAGGTTTACCTAAGCTAACACCTCTCCCTGTCGAGTACCTCTCCCTTCCGGAGCGCGACGGGCGCGCGTCGCCGGGGCCGTCAGGATCCCAGCGTGGTGAGCAGCCGCTGAAGCGAACCTCCCAGGCCCCAGCGGGCCGCCAGCTCCTCGAGCGCCGCCGGATCGCGCGGGGCGCGCGGCAGCGCCGTGTCCACGTCCGGCAGCGGGACGTCGGCGGCGACGCGCACGACCTTCGGCGCCACCGCGAGGTACGGCCGCGCCTCGTCGAGGCGCCTGCGCTGCGACGGCGTGAGCTTCGCCTTCGGGTCGTCGACCGCCGCCATGATCCCCGCCAGGTCGCCGAACCCGGCGAGCAGCCTGGCCGCCGTCTTCTCACCGATACCGGGCACGCCCGGCAGCCCGTCGCTCGGGTCGCCGCGCAGCAGCGCAAGATCCGCGTACCCCGGCCCGTCGACCCCATACTTCTCCCGCAGCGCCGCCTCGTCGGTGGCCTGAAGCGTGCCGACGCCCTTGACCGGGTACAGCACCCGGATCCCACGGGCGTCGTCCACCAGCTGGTACAGGTCCCGGTCACCGGTGACGATGTCGACCGGGCCGCCCGCCCGCGCGGTGAACGTGCCGATCACGTCGTCCGCCTCGTACCCCGCCACACCCACCCGGGCGATGCCCACCGCGTCCAGGACCGACTCGATCACCGGGACCTGCGGGGACAGCGTGTCCGGCACCTCCTCCTCGTCCGGGCCGCCGGTGTGCTCCGCGGCCACCCGGTGCGCCTTGTAGGAGGGGATCAGCTCCACCCGCCAGGCCGGACGCCAGTCCGCGTCCATGCAGGCCACCAGGCGGTCGGGCCGGTGGTCCCTGACCAGCCGGTCGATGAAGTCGAGCAGCCCGCGCACGGCGTTCACCGGCGTGCCGTCCGGGGCCCTGATCGACTCCGGGACGCCGAAGTAGGCGCGGAAGTAGAGGGAGGCGGTGTCGAGGAGCATCAGTCGTCCGGTCACGTCCGCATCATGCCGTACGGCACCGACAGTCACCGGACGGCGGAAACGGTGGATTCCTGGTGGACGCGGGGCGAGGACATTGTGAACCAGGCCACGTTTGGTTTGAGCCAAAAGGGTCTGGGCAGGCGCGCCTCGGATCGAAGGTGGTTGCTTTCTTCAACTGTTGGCGGCCCTCTGCGTCCTGTCCCTGGCCCCGAGACAAGAGGTACGCGTGTCTTCAAGACTTCAGGCCCAGCACCTGTTCAAGGTGTTCGGCCGACGACCGGACGAGGCAGTGGAAAAGCTACGGCAGGGTGCCGACCGCGAGGATCTGCGCGCCGGCGGCACCACCGCCGCCGTCATCGACGCCTCCTTCAGCGTCGATCCAGGCCAGATCTTCGTCGTCATGGGCCTGTCCGGATCCGGCAAGTCCACGCTCCTGCGGATGCTGAACGGGCTGCTGGAGCCGACCGCGGGCACCGTCAGTTTCGACGGCCAGGACCTGACCGCGCTCAGCGACCGCGAGCTGCGCGAGGTCCGCTCCAGGAAGATCAGCATGGTCTTCCAGCACTTCGCGCTCTTCCCGCACCGCAGCGTCCGCGAGAACGCCGCCTACGGTCTGGAAGTGCAGGGCGTGCCCCGCGCCGAGCGCGAACGCCGCGCCGACGAGGCGCTCGCCCTGTGCGGTCTGGCCGGCTGGGAGTCCTCCTGGCCCGACGAGCTCTCCGGCGGCATGCAGCAGCGGGTGGGCCTGGCCCGCGCCCTGGCCACCGACGCCGACCTGCTGCTGATGGACGAGTCCTTCAGCGCCCTGGACCCGCTGATCCGGCGGGACATGCAGGACCAGCTTCTCCAGCTCCAGAAGACGCTCAAGAAGACGATCGTCTTCATCACCCACGACCTCAACGAGGCCATGCGCCTGGGCGACCGGATCGCCGTCATGCGCGACGGCCGCATCGTGCAGACCGGCTCCGCCGAGGACATCCTGCTGCGCCCCGCAGACGACTACGTCGCCTCCTTCACCCAGGACGTCGACCGTTCCCGGGTGCTGACCGCGGAGTCGGTCATGGACCGCGACGTACGCGGCGACGAGGCGGACTGCGGCTGCGACACCGCGACCCCGCACACCCCGTTCACCGAGCTGTGCGCGATCAGCGCCCGCGTGCCCCACCCGGTCGCCGTGCTGGACGAGGACCACGACCTCGTCGGCATCGTCCCGCGCCGGCGGCTCGTCGGCTTCCTGGGCGACGAGCAGAGCACCCAGGTGAGCTGCGACGCGCCACGGGACAAGGGCGGCGACAAGGCGGTGGCCCGTGCCTAGGATCCCGCTCGGCGACTGGGTCAACTCCGCGGTCGACTGGCTGCTCGGCCACATGTCCTGGCTCTTCGACTTCTTCAAGGCCGTCTTCACCGGCACCTACGACGGCATCAACGCCGTCCTCCAGGCGCCGCAGCCGCTGCTGCTCGCGGGCATCTTCGCCGTGCTCGCCTGGTGGCTGCGGGGCTCCCTGGCCGGAGTGCTCACCTTCGTGGGGTTCGCGTTCATCGACTCCATGGAACTGTGGTCGGACGCGATGGTGACCCTGTCACTGGTCCTCGTCGCCACGATCATCGCGCTGGTCGTCTCCGTGCCGGTCGGCATCTGGGCGGCCCGCTCGGACCGGGTGAGCGCCGTCGTCCGGCCGGTCCTGGACTTCATGCAGACGCTGCCCGCGATGATCTACCTCATCCCGGCCATCCTGTTCTTCGGCACCGGCGCCTCCGCGGGCATCGTCGCCACCCTGATCTTCGCCCTCGCGCCCGGCGTCCGCATGACGGAGCTGGGCATCCGCCAGGTCGACAAGGAACTGGTGGAGGCGGCCGAGGCGTTCGGCACCACGCCCCGCAACACGCTGCTGCGCGTCCAGCTCCCGCTGGCGCTGCCCACCGTGATGGCCGGCGTCAACCAGGTGATCATGCTCGGTCTGTCCATGGCCGCGATCGCCGGCATGGTCGGCACCGGCGGCCTCGGCGGCGACGTCAACGAGGCCATCGGCCAGCTCAACGTCGGCCTCGGCTCCGAGTCCGGCATCGCCATCGTGATCCTCGCGATCTACCTCGACCGCATGACCAGCGCCCTGGGCACCGAGGTCTCGCCGCTCGGCCGGCGTGCCGCCGCCAAGGCGCGGGCCGCCAAGGGCCTGAAGATATGGTCCTACCGGCCGCAGCCGCAGGTCGCCGTGATCGGCGTGGTGGTCCTCGCCCTGGTCGCGGGCGGCATGGGCCTCTTCGCGGGCGGCGGCAGCACGACGGCCGCCGGTGACGGCGGCGACGTCGGCCACGGCAAGAAGATCACCATCGGTTACATCCCGTGGGACGAGGGCGTCGCCTCCACCTTCCTGTGGAAGGAGGTCCTCGAACAGCGCGGCTACCAGGTGGACGCCCGCCAGTTCGACGCCGGACCGCTCTACACCGCGCTCGCCCAGGGCAACGTCGACTTCGAGACGGACTCCTGGCTGCCGACGACCCACGCCCAGTACTGGAAGAAGTACGGCAGCCGGCTCGACGACCTCGGCTCCTGGTACGGGCCGACGTCCCTCGAGCTGACCGTCCCCTCGTACATGAAGGACGTGAACTCGCTCGAGGACCTCAAGGGCAAGGCGTCCACCTTCGGCGGGAAGATCACCGGCATCGAGTCGAGCGCCGGCATGATGGGCCTGCTCAAGAGCAAGGTCCTCAAGGACTACGGCCTGGACAAGGAGTACAAGGTCGTCGACAGCTCCACGCCCGCCATGCTGGCCGAGCTCAAGCGCGCCTACAGCAAGAAGGAACCGATCGTCGTCACGCTCTGGTCGCCGCACTGGGCGTACAGCGACTACGACCTGAAGAAGCTGAAGGACCCCAAGGGCTCCTGGGGCAAGGGCGACGGCGTGCACACGCTGGCCCGCAAGGGCTTCGCGAACGACGACCCGGTCGTCGGCGACTGGCTGAAGAACTTCAAGCTGACCGAGAAGCAGCTCACCGGCCTCGAGGCCGAGATCAACAAGGCGGGCAAGGGCCGCCAGCAGGACGCCGTCCGCGCCTGGCTGAAGGACAACCCGGGCGTCGTCGACAAGCTCGCCCCGCTGCCCGGCGGCTCCGACGCCAAGCCGGCCGAAGCCAAGCGCACCCTGAACGTCGCCTGGTTCCCCTGGGACGAGGACATCGCCGTCACCCACCTGTGGAAGAACGTCCTGGAGCGCCGCGGCTACCGGATGAACATGAAGCAGATGGACGTGGGCCCGGTCTACACCGGCCTGGCCGGCGGCGACATCGACCTCAACTTCGACGCCTGGCTGCCCTACGCCCAGAAGAACTACTGGGACAAGAGCAAGGACAGACTCAAGGACCTCGGCACCTGGTACGAGCCGACCTCCCTGGAGATCGCCGTGCCCTCCTACGTCAAGGACGTGAAGTCCCTGGAGGACCTCAAGGGCAAGGCGTCCACCTTCGGCGGGAAGATCATCGGCATCGAGCCGGGCACCGGCGAGATGGACCTGCTGAAGACCAAGGTCCTGCCCGGCTACGGCCTGGACAAGGAGTACAAGGTCGTCGACGGCTCCACGCCCGCGATGCTCGCCGAGCTCAAGCGCGCGTACGCCAGGAAGCAGCCCGTGGCCGTGGTGCTGTGGTCGCCGCACTGGGCGTACAGCCGCTACGACCTCACCAAGCTCGCCGACGACAAGAAGCTCTTCGGCGAGGGCAACACCGTGCGCACCATCTCCAGCGCCAGGTTCCCCGAGCAGTACCCGCAGCTCACCAAGTGGATCAAGAACTTCAGGATGAGCGAGGACGAGCTCGGCAGCCTGGAGAGCGAGATCAACCAGCGCGGTCAGGGCCACGAGGACGAGGCCGTCACCGCCTGGCTGAAGCAGCACCCCGACGTCCCGGCGCGGATGACCCCGCAGTAGCCTCCGCTCCGGACACCGCCGAAGGGGCGGGCCGCCCCGCATCGCCCGCGATGCGCGGGACGGGCCCGCCCCGCACGCTTGTCCACAGGAGGATTCCGGCCAACCGTGCGGAGCCACCCCCACGCATCCCGGAGCCGCGCGATCCTTACAGGCATGTGACGGCGACAGGAAACTGTTTGCCGGACATGCGTAGGGTGCAGAGAACTCATCAGAAGGAGTGCGCCCGGAACCGGGCCCGCGGGCAGCGGCCCCACGAACAGCGGACCGACGAGCGAAGGAGGGAGCCGGAGCGATGGGCGACAACAAAGAGCGGCCCCTCCGGGTGGGCGCGGCCGTCCGGCGGCGCCGCCGTGCGCTGGGGCTCACCCTCGCCGTGGTGGCCGACCGCAGCGGTCTGTCGGTCCCCTTCCTGAGCCAGATCGAGAACGACCGGGCCCGGCCCAGCCAGACCTCCCTGGAGAAGGTCGCCGACGCCCTGCGCACCACCGCCGTGGAACTGCTCGCGGCGGCCGACCCGGCGTGCAGCGTCGACGTCGTACGCGCCGAGGCCACCGAGCTGGAACCCGAACCGCGGGTGCGCTCCCTGGTGCGCGGCCACCACCAGCTCCACGCTTCCGAGTTCACCGGCGACCACGACGCCGGCCGTGAATTCCAGCACCGCAACGACGAGTTGATGTACGTCGCCGACGGAGCGGTGGAGATCGAGGCGGAGGGCCGGGCCTACCGGCTGGTGCGCGGCGACACGATGTACCTCACCGGCGGGGTCCGCCACCGCTGGCGGGCGACCGTGCCCGACACCCGGGTGGTCGTGGTCGCGGTCGCCGAGCACATCGAGGCGGTCCAGGACCGGTCGCGCTGATGCGGGTCGTCTCGCTGGTCCCCTCGCTCACCGAGGCGGTGGCCGTGTCCCTGCCCGGCGTGCTCGTCGGTGCCACCGACTGGTGCACGCATCCGGCCGGCCTCGACGTCGTCCGGATCGGCGGCACCAAGAACCCCAAGGCGGACCGGATCGCCGCCCTCGCCCCCGACCTGGTGATCGCCAACGAGGAGGAGAACCGGAAGCCCGACCTCGACGCCCTGCGCGCGGCGGGCCTGGAGGTCCTGGTGACCGAGGTCAGGGACCTGCCGCAGGCCTTCCGGGAACTGGACCGGGTGCTGCGCGCGTGCGGCGGGACCGCCCGTCCCCGGTGGCTGGACGAGGCCGAGGCCGCCTGGGCGTCGCCGCCCGTGCCGCCGCGCCGTACGACAGCCGTCGTACCGATCTGGCGGCGGCCCTGGATGGTGCTGGGCCGGGACACCTTCGCGGGTGACGTCCTGGCCCGCCTGGGCGTCGACCACCTCCACGCCGGGCACGCCGGACGCTATCCGCGCGTCCCGCTGGAGGAACTGCGGGCGGCGGCCCCGGACCTCGTCGTACTGCCGGACGAGCCGTACCGCTTCACCGCCGACGACGGCCCCGAGGCCTTCCCCGGGCTGCCCTGCGCGCTGGTCAGTGGGCGGCACCTGACGTGGTACGGGCCGTCGCTGGCACGGGCTCCGCGGGTACTGGACGAGGCGCTGCGAGCAGCGCGCCGCTGATCAGCCCGCGGACGGTGTGCACGCCCGCGGCGGCCCAGGCGGTCACCAGGACGGCGTACAGGGCGACCGCGAGGGCGCTGTAGGCGGTGAGGTGGGTGTGCCGGGCGAGAGCCGCGGCGCCGGTGACGCAGGTGCCCACCGGGAAGGTGAACGACCACCAGGTCATCGCGAAGCCCATGCCCTGGCGGGCGGCGCGCAGCACCTGGGCGGCGGCGAGGGCGAACCACATCAGCGCGAAGCCCATCACCGGGACGCCGTACAGGACGGCGAGCACGCCGAAGCCGCCGGCGTACGGGGCCGGCACGACACCGGGGGCCCTGTCCGCGAACGCGCCGACGGCGGTGGTGGACTGCCCGAGCGGGCCGAGGACCAGGAACAGCGTCGGGGTCAGCGCGAGCGGCAGCGGGCCCGCCGTGACCAGCCGGCCGAAGATCACCGGCAGGACGACCAGGGTCGCGAGCAGGCTGAGCCCGAACATCGCCACACACGCCAGGAGCAGGGTCGCCCGCGCCTGCCCGGGCGGCAGGTGCGGCACGAGGGCGGGTCCAAGGGCGGCGGACACCATGGGCGCGACCAGCGGCAGCAGCCACACGGGCGTCGCCTGGTGCGGCTCGATCCGGTGGTGCACGACCATCAGGTACGGCACGGCGACGGCGGCCGCGAGCCCGACGGCCGTACCGACGGTGAACAGCACGCTGTCCAGGGCCACCGCGGCGGGAACGCCGATCCAGTCCCGCCCGACGGACAGGGCGCCGCCGCCGACCGCCAGCAGGGCCATGGACAGACAGCCGTAGAACGGCGCCGCCGCCGGGTCCAGCAGGTGGGCGCGGGCCTGGTCGCGGTGGTGGATCCAGTGCAGGGTGCGGGCGGTCAGCAGGACCATGAGCCACACGAGCGAGAGGACCCACACGGCGGCACACACGGTACGCAGTCCGGGGATGTGCGGCGGCAGCGCGGCGCCCGCCGTGCCGACGGCGGCGGTGCCCATGACGGAGGCGTACCAGTTGGGGCCCAGATGGCGGACGGCGGGGACGCGGGGCCGGGGTGCGGCCTGCCGGGGCAGGGTGTGGGCTGCGGTGACCATGACTCAAGGTTTCCTCGGTCCATACGCTCCCACCAGGGGGTTTGTGTCTATCACGACATAAGCTGGCCTTATGAGGAGCGGTGAGAGCACCCAGAGGACCGAGGCGAGCGGAGAGGCCGGCACGGGCCGGCGGCCGGGGACCTCGCTGGCGCACCGGGTGCCCGACCTGGGCGCGCTGGAACTGCTGCTGGCGGTGGCACGACTGGGCAGCCTCGGCGGGGCGGCGCGGGAGCTGGGCATCACCCAGCCGGCGGCGAGCAGCCGGATCCGCTCCATGGAGCGGCAGCTCGGCGTGGCGCTGGTGGACCGCTCGCCGCGCGGATCGCGCCTGACGGACGCCGGAGCCCTGGTCACCGACTGGGCGCGGCGGGTCGTGGAGGCGGCGGAGGCCTTCGACGCGGGCGCGCAGGCGCTGCGGGACCGGCGGGACTCACGGCTGCGGGTGGCGGCGAGCATGACGATCGCGGAGTACCTGCTGCCGGGCTGGCTGATCGCGCTGCGCGCCCGGCGGCCGGACACGGCGGTGTCCCTGCTCGCCGGGAACTCGGCGGTGGTGGCGGAGCGGTTGCTGGGGGGCGAGGCGGACCTCGGCTTCGTGGAGGGGGTGTCGGTGCCGTCCGGTCTCGACTCCGTCGTGATCGGCCACGACCGCCTGCTCGTGGTGACCGCCCCGGCGCACCCGTGGGCCCGGCGCCGGCGCCCGCTGTCCGCGGAGGAACTGGCCACCACGCCGCTGATCCTGCGCGAGAAGGGCTCCGGCACGCGGCAGGTGCTGGACGCGGCGCTCGGCGGCCTGGCACGCCCGCTGATCGAGCTGTCCTCCACGACGGCGGTGAAGGCGTCCGCGGTGAGCGGAGCGGGCCCGGCGGTGCTCAGCGAACTCGCGGTGGGCGAGGAGCTGTCCCTGCACCGCCTCGTCCCCGTCCCCGTCGACGGCGTCACCCTCGAACGCGACCTGCGAGCGGTCTGGCCCACCGGCCACCGCCCGGCGGGCCCGGCCCGCGAACTGCTGTCCCTGACACGGTCATGAGGTGAACGCCTCCGGGCCGGCCCGGGCTACAGGAAGGTGTGCCCCTCGCCCCGGTACGTCGGCACGGCGGCCGTGACGCGGTCGCCCTCGACGAGGTGCAGCGTGTCGAACCGTTCGCACAGCTCGCCCGCCTTGGCGTGCCGGAACCACACCTTGTCGCCGATCAGCAGGTCGTCGGCGGGGGAGCCGAGCAGCGGCGTCTGCACCTCGCCCGCCCCCTCCTGAGGGTCGTAGCGCAGCCCCTCGGGCAGGTACGGCACCGGGAGCCGGTCCGCGCCGGGCGCGCCGGAGGCCGGGTAGCCGCCGCCCAGGACCGTGACGACCCCGACCCCCGGGCGCCGGACGACGGGCAGGGCGAACAGCGCCGCCGGACGGCCGCGGAACGACGTGTAGTTGTCGAAGAGCCGCGGGACGTACAGCCCGGAGCCCGCGGCGATCTCGGTGACCGCGTCCTCCGCCGCCGTGTGCTGCACACTGCCGGTGCCGCCGCCGTTCACGAACTCCAGGTCCGGCGCCACGGCCCGGACCGCCCGCACCACGGCGGCACGCCGCTCGGCGAGTTCCCCGCGTGCCGCGGCCTGCATCAGCCGGATCGCGCGCGACCGCAGCGGCCGTCCCGCGACCGCGTCTCCCACGCCCGCCACATGACCCTCGTAGGCCATGATCCCCACGAGCCCGAACCCCGGGCGGCGGGCCACCGCACGGGCCATGTCGGCGACCTGGGCGGGGGAGTGCAGCGGGGAGCGGCGCGCGCCGACCCGCACGCGACCGCCGAGCAGCCGCAGCGAGGTGTCCAACTCCAGGCAGACCCGCACGACTTCGCCTCCGCCCCCGCGTGCGGCGTCGATCAGGTCGAGCTGCGCGGGGTCGTCCACCATCACCGTGACGGCGCGGGCGAGCTTGGGGTCGGCGGCGAGTTCGGCGTAGGCGGCGCGGTCGGCGGACGGATAGGCGAGCAGCACGTCGTCGAAGCCGGAACGGGCCAGCCACAGGGACTCGGCGAGCGTGAACGACATGATGCCCGCGAAGCCCTCCTTCGCCAGGGCGCGTTCGAGCAGGGCCCGGCAGCGCACGGACTTGCTGGCGACCCGGACCGGCTTGCCGCCGGCCCGGCGGACGAGGTCCTCCGCGTTGGCGTCGAAGGCGTCCAGGTCCACGATCGCGACAGGGGCGTCGAGTTGGGCGGTGGCCCGGTCGTAACGGGCCCGGTCGGCGGCGCGCGGAGTCATGGACGCAGCCTGCCAGACCTGATTACCGCAGGGTAGGGGGATGTTCCGGGCAGATCCCCCTGGGCTCGCGGACTGGTTCCCGCCGGGGTCGGGGCAGCCCGTAGAGTGACGCGCACGCCCGGCGGAACCTGGAAGTGATTCCGGCCGCAGCGTTGAGCCGGGATGGCGGTTCGCTCGTACGGGTATGCGTGTCCGGTGACGACGAGTCCGCGCCGGGCGGGGCGACGAGGACGGCCGTGCCCGGTGAAACGGCACGGGCACGAGGAAACGGGGGGTGCATGAGCACGGAAGCGCGCCACGCCCCCGTCCCCCCAAGGCCCGTGGGGCCCACGGGCGGCGACGGCGACCCGAACCCGCCGGCCCCCGCCGCCGACGGCCCACCCACCGGGCCCGCGCCCGCCGCGGGCGTGACACGACCGGGGCCCAGCGGCGCTACGTCCACGGAGGCACGGGGTACGTCGACGGGCCCCACGGCGGGCCGCGCGGCTCCGAGCCCGAGTGCTCCCCCGCACGGCACTTCGACGGGCCCCACGGCTCCGGGACTGAGTGCTCCCCCGCACGGCACTTCGGCGGGTTCCGGCGCTCCGGTTCCGAACGGCTCCCCGAGCGGTGCTCCGGCGGGTTCCGGCGCTCCGGACATGGGCGGCTCATCGCCTGCCGGGACAGGGGGAGGAGCGGCCGGCCCGGACACGGACGGCAGTGCGGGACACGGCACCGGCTTCCCGCCGCCCCGCACCGGCCCCGGCGCCGACCGCGCCCAGGCCACCATCGACTCCCGCCCCCGTTACCCGGACTTTCGTGCCCCTTCCCGCCGCGGCACCACCACACCCCCTACGACACCGCCCCCTCCCCCCGCCTCGGCCCGCTTCCCGGACGCACCGCCGACGATCGGCAACCAGACAGCGCGCCGACCCGGCCCCGGTCGGGCGGAGGGCCTTCCTCCCGGCACGCCGACGGCCGAGAGACGTGCGCCGTTCGGCGACGGGGGCGCGCGGACCTCGGACCGCCTTTCCGGCAGGCGGCCGGGCACTGGTCCCGGCACGTCCGACCCCGCCACGTCGACGACGCCCGGACCCGACCCCTCGGGTGGGCGGCGCGCGCCCGACGACGCGTCAGGAAGTGCGGTCGCCGGGGCTGGGAGGGCCACCACTCGCCTCCCCGGTGAGCCGACGATCCCCGGACGACGCGAAGGCGAGAACATACCCCCGCGTCCGGGGCACCGCCCCTCGACGGCGCCGCGCGGCAGCGGCGCGCCCGTCGAGAGCGTGTCGGAGACGACCAGGCGTCTGCGCCCCGTCCCCGTTCAGAACCCGGCACCGAGCGCACCACCCCGCCCGACGACCACTCCGCCCGCACATGACCCCCGGCCGGGCGCCGCGTTCGGTGCCCCGCCGCTCGGCGGGGCGGCGGGCATGAGCCGGGCGCGACCGTCCGCTCCCTACCTGAGCACCCCCGCCGCGACACCCCCGCGCGCCCCGGGTGCCGCCCCCGCACCCGACCCGGCGTTGTCCTGGAGCACGGCCATGGCGCCGGCCACGGGATTCGGCACGGGGTTCGGGGAGCCGGACGCGTACGACCGGCGGACACGGACGGCCGGCGCGCTGATACGGCCGAGGGTCGCCGTCGCCGCCGCCTGCATGGTGCTGGGGCTCGGGCTCACCGGCGGCGCCGTGACCGGCAGTTGGCTCACCGGGGAACCGGGGAAGCCCGGCGCGGCGGGCGGCTTCGCCACGGCCGGCGCCATGTGGCACAGCGTCCCCGTCGACCAGCTCTTCCCGCCCACCGTGGACGGCCGCGGCGCAGGACCCGGCGGAGCCGCCCGCACCTGGACCCGTGTCGCCGTCGCCCCGGACAGCGGCTGCGCGGGCGCCTTCGACCCGCTGCTGCGCGAGGCCCTCGCCCCCGTCGGCTGCGCCCGCCTGCTGCGCGCCACCTACACGGACGCCACCCAGAGCTACGTCACCACCGTGGGCCTGCTCTTCACCAAGGCCGACGCCCCCGCCATGACCTCCCTCGCCGCACGCTTCGAGAACGAGGGGCTCGCCCGGCGCACCGACCTCGTGCCGCGCCCGTACGCCGCCAAGGGCACGGTCGCCGCGGCCTTCGGCGACGGGCAGCGCGCCTCATGGACCGTCTCCGTACTGACCGAGGCCCCGGTGGTCGTCTACGCCGTCTCCGGCTGGGCCGACGGCCGCGCCGCCGGCACCCCGGAGCCCGCCGCCGACGCGACACGGTCCGGAGCCACCACCCCCGCCGCGCAGGCAGGCCTCGGCAACGAGGCCCAGGGCCTCGCCGACCGCATCGAACGCGGCCTGCGCCAGACCGTCAAGACCGCCACGGAGGAGCCCTCGTGACAGCCGCCGTGACGCCCGGCAACCGCAGCCCGCGCCGGGTGCTCGCAGTCGGCGTCCCGAGTCTGTTCCTCGCCGCCTGTCTCGCCCTCGTGCCGTCCGCCGTCGCGCACGCCGACGGCATCCGCGCCCAGCAGTGGGGCCTCGACGCGATGCACACCCAGGAGGCCTGGCGCACCACCCAGGGCAAGGGCATCACCGTCGCCGTCCTGGACACCGGCGTCGACGACGACCACCCCGATCTGCGCGGCAACGTCCTGCCCGGCAAGGACATGATCGGCTTCGGCGCGCGGCGCGGCGACCGGCCCTGGGCCCGCCACGGCACCGCCATGGCCGGCATCATCGCCGGTCACGGCCACGGCCCCGGCAACGCGGAGGGCGTCCTCGGTATCGCGCCCGAGGCCAGGATCCTGCCCGTGCGGGTGATCCTGGAGGAGGACGACTCCGCCCGCGGCAAGGCCCGCAGCAGCCGGGGCAACGCCCTCGCCGAGGGCATCCGCTGGGCCGCCGACCACGGCGCCGACGTCATCAACCTCTCCCTCGGCGACGACTCGGACTCCGCGCACCCCGAGCCCGCCGAGGACGAGGCCGTCCAGTACGCGCTGAGCAAGGGCGCCGTCGTCGTCGCGTCGGCCGGCAACGGCGGCGAGAAGGGCGACCACATCTCCTATCCGGCGGCCTACCCGGGCGTCATCGCCGCGACCGCCGTGGACCGCTACGGCACCCGCGCCTCCTTCTCCACCCGCCGCTGGTACGCGACGGTCAGCGCGCCCGGCGTCGACGTCGTCATCGCCGACCCCGACCAGCGGTACTACGAGGGCTGGGGCACGAGCGCCGCCTCCGCCTTCGTCTCCGGCGCCGTCGCCCTCGTCAAGGCCGCCCACCCCGGCCTGACCCCCGCCCAGATCAAGAAGCTCCTGGAGGACACGGCCCGCAACGCCCCCGCCGCCGGCCGTGACGACTCCCGCGGCTTCGGCATGATCGACCCCGCCGCCGCCATCAAGGCCGCCGGCCGCCTCAAGCCGGAGGGCCTGACCGCTGCGTCCTACGGCGAGCGCTACTTCGGCACCGGCCCCGACTCCGCCGAGTCGTCCGACGCCGCCTCGGGCTGGGCGGGCCCCCTCGTGGGCAGCGCCGGGGGAGTGATGCTGGTCGTGGCGATAGTCCTGTGGCGCGGCCGCCGCGAGGACCGCACCGACTTCCGGCTGTAGAGCCCGGGTCTTCCGGCCACGGCCGGGGCTCAGGCCCTTCGGCCGAACGCCGACACCGCCGACCGGGCTGCCTCCTCCACCAGGGCGATGCCCTGCTCCTTCGTCGGGTTGCCGCTGGACAGGGCGGCCACCAGGTGCTCGTCGCCGCCGGCCGTCACCCGCCCGATGCTGTTGACGACCCACAGACCGGTCGCGTCACGCGGCATCCAGCCGTTCTTCAGGGCCCACCCGGAGTCGTCGGCGGCGGCCGACACACCCCAGTCCTGGCCCGGGACGATCCGCCCCATGAGCCCCTGAAGGTACGCCCGCGAGTCCCCGCTCAGCTCCGAGCGGGCGCCGAACACCTGCTCCAGCAGCACGAGCTGATCGGCGGCCGTGGTCCGGGTCAGGCCCCACCGCGGGCCGTCGCCGCCGGTGGTCCGCGTGAGTCCGAACCGCTCGTTGGCCGCGTTCAGGCCGTCGGCGCCGCCGATGTCCCGCCACAGCGCCGACGCCGAGTCGTTGTCGCTGCTCTCGATCATCGCGGCGGCGTACGTCCGCTCCCGCGCGGTCAGCCGCCGACCCGTGTCCTGGGCCCGCAGCAGCAGGGCCGCCAGGATGTCGACCTTGACGATGCTCGCCGTGTCGAACAGGGCGTCGCCGTACCCGGCGCTCACCCCGGAGCCGAGGTGAAGAACCGCCACCGCCACGGTCGCGCTCCCGGTCACCGCCACCGGCCCCGACCCACCGTCGACTGTCTCCACCGCTCGCCTCCCGCACCCGGCCCGTCCGCCGCCGCCGACGATACGGGCCCGAACGTCCCTCGGGAGCAGTCCCGCGCAGGGGCCAGGGGACCCTGAGAGAGCGGGCACCGTCCCGGATAGGGTCGGCACCGTGGCGACGAAGAACATTCCCGACTCCGGCTTCTCCGACGACGACGGCTCCGCCGACCCCGGGCTCAGCACGGCGCTCACCGCCTGGGCCGCGGACCGCACCGCCGTGGGACCCGTCCTGGAGGCGCTCAGGAGCGCACGGCTGCTCGTGCCCGTGGTGGCCGTCCTCGGCGAGGTCGAGGAGGACGATGAGGAGGAGCGCGAAGCCCCTTGGAAGGGCGGTGGTGGGAGACGGGAGGGCGGGCTGCGCCGGGAGAAGACCAGCGAGATGGCCGTCCCCACCCTCAAGGCCGGCCACCGCACCGCCCTGCCCGCCTTCACCGCCACCGACTCCCTGGCCCGCTGGGACCCGGACGCCCGGCCCGTGGCCGTACGGCTGCACCAGGTCCTGGAGGCCGCCGTGCACGAGAAGGCGGACACGGTGGTGCTGGACATGGCCGGACCGGTGCCGTTCGAGCTGACAGGACCCGCCCTGCTCGCCCTCGCCGAGGGCCGTACGACCATCGACCCGCTGGCCGACCCGGCCGTCGTCACCGCCGTGCGGGAGGCCGTCGCCGCCGAGCCCGCCGTGCTGCGCGCCCACCTCGGGCGGGGGCGGGCCGACGGAACCCTGGCGCTGGTGCTCGACCCCTCCGTCCCCACCGCCCCCGCCGAGGCCGCCCGCGCCGTCGCCGAGCGGCTCGCCGCCAGCGAGACACTGAGGGCCCGCCTGGTGCGCGGCCTCGACCTGGCACTGCTGCCGGCCGGGGCGACGCCGCCTGGCGAGCCCTTGTACGTGAAGGAGCGGGGACCGGCTGCGTGACGCAGCGGTGATCGGCTGGGGCGGGTTACGGGGAGAGGCGAACGCTCAGCCGTAGATCGGCCCGGTGTACTTCTCGCCCGGGCCCTGACCCGGCTCGTCCGGGACGACGGAGGCCTCGCGGAAGGCCAGCTGCAGCGACTTCAGGCCGTCGCGCAGCGGCGCCGCGTGGAAGGAGCTGATCTCGGTGGCGCTGGCGTCCAGCAGGCCCGCGAGCGCGCTCACCAGCTTGCGCGCCTCGTCCAGGTCCTTGTACTTGTCGCCCTCCTCGGTCAGACCGAGCTTCACGGCGGCGGCGCTCATCAGGTTGACGGCGACCGTCACGATCACCTCGACCGCCGGGACCTCCGCTATGTCGCGGGTCATGGCGTCGAAGTCGGTCTGCTCGGCGGGGCCGGAGGGGGAGGTCTCACTCATGCCCCACACGATAGGCGCAGGACGGGGGCGTTCCGGCAGTGAGGCCCGGACAGCCTGAATTAGCCGTTCCCCAGCGATCCTGCTAACCTTGTGTGACGACCGGCTGGACGTGTATGCCCAAGGTGAAAGCCGAGGTGTACGGGTCCGGCCCACAAGTGGAGGCTTCGAACTCCCACCTGACCGCCCTCTGGGCGGCGGGTCACCGGTCAGACGGTCCCGTCCCGGCGACGGCGATCCGTCCGAAGTGCGCCCCGCGGCCATCGCGGCGGTCGTTCCGGTAGTTCGAGGAGCCCCGCCTGTGATCGTCCGGGGCATTTTTCGTGCTTCGGCGCGGTTAGGTCTGTCGAACACAGAGTACGCGGCCGTCCGCCAGACCGCCGTGTGGTGCTAACCGAGGAGGATCCATCAGCGCCGAGCCCCGCATCAACGACCGGATTCGCGTTCCCGAGGTGCGACTTGTCGGTCCCAGTGGCGAGCAGGTCGGCATCGTGCCGCTCGCGAAGGCACTGGAGCTTGCGCAGGAGTACGACCTGGACCTGGTCGAGGTCGCGGCGAACGCCCGTCCGCCCGTCTGCAAGCTCATGGACTACGGGAAGTTCAAGTACGAGTCGGCCATGAAGGCCCGTGAGGCGCGCAAGAACCAGGCGCACACGGTCATCAAGGAGATGAAGCTCCGGCCGAAGATCGACCCGCACGACTACGACACCAAGAAGGGTCACGTCGTCCGGTTCCTCAAGCAGGGCGACAAGGTCAAGATCACGATCATGTTCCGTGGTCGCGAGCAGTCCCGGCCCGAACTCGGCTACCGGCTGCTGCAGCGGCTCGCGGAGGACGTCCAGGACCTCGGCTTCGTGGAGTCGAACCCGAAGCAGGACGGCCGCAACATGATCATGGTTCTCGGTCCGCACAAGAAGAAGACCGAGGCGATGGCCGAGGCCCGCCAGGCGCAGGAGGCCCGCAAGGCCGACGCGAAGGCCAACCCGGGCCGTTCGCAGAACGCCGCGGACGCCGAGGCGCCGGCCGAGGAGCACGCCGAAGCGTGACCCCCGGGACCTCCCGGTCCCAGGACGTAACCGATACAAGAGCGACGCTCCACCGTGCCCGGTTCTCGCGACCGGGCATCGGAGCGCCACCTACGAGGAGAGAACGGCGCTATGCCGAAGAACAAGTCGCACAGCGGTGCCAGCAAGCGCTTCAAGGTCACCGGCTCCGGCAAGGTGCTCCGTGAGCGCGCCGGCAAGCGCCACCTGCTCGAGCACAAGTCGTCCCGTCTGACGCGTCGCCTCACCGGCAACGCCGAGATGGCCCCGGGCGACGCCAAGAAGATCAAGAAGCTTCTCGGCAAGTGACACGGCGGCGCGTGATCGCCCCGCGATCCCCGCGCCCCGTACGTCAGAACCGGGACCCAATCGTTTCCGGGCCGTGTGAGGACAACCACGGCCCCGCTACAAGGAGTCAATCAAGTGGCACGCGTCAAGCGGGCAGTCAACGCCCACAAGAAGCGCCGGGCGATCCTCGAGCAGGCCTCCGGCTACCGCGGTCAGCGTTCGCGCCTGTACCGCAAGGCCAAGGAGCAGGTCACCCACTCGCTGGTCTACAACTACAACGACCGCAAGAAGCGCAAGGGTGACTTCCGCCAGCTGTGGATCCAGCGCATCAACGCCGCTGCCCGCGCCAACGGCATCACGTACAACCGCTTCATCCAGGGTCTGAAGGCCGCGAACGTCGAGGTCGACCGCAAGATCCTGGCCGAGCTGGCCGTCAACGACGCCGGCGCGTTCGCCGCGCTCGTCGAGGTCGCTCAGAAGGCTCTGCCGAGCGACGTCAACGCGCCCAAGGCAGCGTGACGCGGCGCCGGCCCGGCCGGTGCGATCCATACGGACCCGTGGGCTCTGCCCGCGGGTCCGTCGTCTGTGCGCCGCGCGGTGACCGAGGCACGTACGGCACCGCCCGGGACCGCTGGCAGACCACCGCCGCGGCGGAACGTTCCTACCGAAGGTGAAGCTCTCGATGCCCCCCGCCACCCCTGACCTGATCTCCCCCCGCTCGCCCCGCGTCTCGGCAGCGCGGCGGCTGGCCAAGCGGAACTTCCGGGGCAAGGAGCGGCTGTTCCTCGCGGAGGGGCCGCAGGCCGTGCGGGAGGCGGCGGCCCACCGGGCCGGCGACGCGCCCACCCTCGTCGAACTGTTCGCCACGGTCGAGGCCGCCGAACGGTACGCCGACATCGTGGGCGAGGCCCGCGCCGCGGGGGCCCGGATCCACCTCGCCGCCGACGACGTCATCGCCGACATCTCCACCACCGTCACCCCGCAGGGACTCGTCGGCGTCTGCCGGTTCCTCGACACCCCCTTCGAGGACATCGTCGCGGCCCGCCCGAAGCTCGTCGCCGTCCTCGCCCATGTGCGTGACCCCGGAAACGCCGGCACCGTCCTGCGCTGCGCCGACGCCGCCGGAGCCGAGGCGGTCGTCCTCACGGACGCCTCCGTCGACCTCTACAACCCCAAGGCCGTCCGGGCCTCCGTCGGCTCCCTGTTCCACCTGCCCGTGGCCGTCGGTGTCCCCGTCGAGCGGGCCGTGGCCGCGCTCAGGGACGCCGGGGTGCGCATCCTCGCCGCCGACGGCGCGGGCGAGGACGACCTGGACGACGAGCTCGACCACGGCACCATGGGCGGCCCCACCGCCTGGGTGTTCGGCAACGAGGCCTGGGGCCTGCCGGAGGACACCCGCGCCCTCGCCGACGCCGTCGTACGCGTCCCGATCCACGGAAAGGCCGAGAGCCTGAACCTCGCGACCGCCGCCGCCGTATGTCTGTACGCGTCGGCCCGTGCGCAGCGCGGCTCCGGAGGATGCCGCTCCGCCACCCGCAACCAGTAGGGTGACCAGCCCGGGGGCCTGCTGCACCGGCTGAGAGGTGGGGTGAGGGGATGAGTGTCGGCACCGGTCGCGCGCCCGGAGCGCGGGACGCGAGACGACCACCCGCGCCCCGGCAGGACGATCCCGCGGGTCTCGGCATCGACCCCGACGACCTGCCCGACGGACTGGTGATCGCCGACGAGCACGGGCGGATCGTCTGCTTCAACGCCGCCGCCGCCCGGATCAGCGCCGTACCCGCCGACCAGGCTCTCGGGCAGCCCCTGGAGAAGGCCCTGCCCCTGGAGGACCTGGAGGGGCGCCGCTGGTGGCAGCTCACCGACCCCTACGGCGGCCTCGCCATCCGGGTGGGCCAGCCCGAGCGCAACCTCCTGCTGCACGGCGGCCGCGAGGTCCTCGTCTCCGCGAAGTACGTCCGCACCCACCCCACCGGCCCGGTCCGCCGCGTCGTCGTCTGCCTGCGCGACACCGAGGCCCGCCGCCGCACCGAGCGCAGCCACGCCGAGCTGATCGCCACCGTCGCGCACGAGCTGCGCTCGCCGCTGACCTCCGTCAAGGGCTTCACGGCGACCCTGCTCGCCAAGTGGGAGCGGTTCACCGACGACCAGAAGCGGCTGATGCTGGAGACCGTCGACGCCGACGCCGACCGCGTCACCCGGCTCATCGCCGAACTGCTCGACATATCCCGCATCGACTCCGGCCGGCTCGAGGTGCGCCGCCAGCCCGTCGACATGGGCGCCGCAGTCGGACGGCACGTGCAGGCGTACGTCGCCGCCGGCCAGCCCGCCGACCGGTTCCTGGTGCGGGTCGAGCAGCCGCTGCCCGAGCTGTGGGCCGATCCCGACAAGATCGACCAGGTGCTGAGCAACCTCGTGGAAAATGCCGTGCGGCACGGCGAGGGATCCGTCACCATCGATGTCACACCGGCGCCGTCCCCTCGGGAGGGGGAGGACGCGGGGAACACCGCCACGTCGGTCACGGTGAGCGACGAGGGGCCCGGCATCCCGGAGGAGTCCATGAACCGTGTCTTCACCCGCTTCTGGCGGGGCAGCAAGCGCGGTGGAACCGGTCTCGGGCTCTACATCGTCAAGGGCATCGTCGAGGCACACGGCGGCACCATCGCGGTCGGCCGCGCCCGAGGGGGCGGCGCGGAGATCCGATTCACCCTGCCCGTGGGCACCCCGGCGCACCTGCTCTGAGCACCCGCCGAGGCCCCACGGGCGCATTTGCTTTCCCCGGCCCCGTTAGACTCGGCCTTTGGCACCTTTGTGTCCCGAAAGCCGTGACGATCTGTCCGCGAGTCGGTGCGAGTCGGTGACGGGGACCTCCAGCCAGCCAATCGGAAGCACGGGAAGAGATGTCGGCACCCAATAAGTCGTACGACCCTGTCGAGGTCGAGGCGTTGAAACCGGAAGAGATCGAGCGCATGCGGGACGAGGCGCTCGCCGCCTTCGCCGCCGCGGACTCCCTCGACGCGCTCCACGAGGCAAAGGTCGCCCACACCGGCCCCGCCTCTCCGCTCTCCCTCGCCAACCGCGAGATCGGCGCCCTGCCCCCGCACGCCAAGGCGGACGCCGGCAAGCGGGTGGGCATGGCCCGCGGCGCGGTGAACAAGGCCCTCGCCGGCCGCCAGAGCGAGCTCGAGGCGGAGCGTGACGCCCGTGTGCTGGTCGAGGAGGACGTCGACGTCACGCTGCCGTACGACCGCGTACCGGCCGGCGCCCGCCACCCGCTGACCACGCTCTCGGAGCGGATCGAGGACGTCTTCGTGGCCATGGGCTACGAAGTCGCCGAGGGCCCGCAGGCCGAGGCCGAGTGGTTCAACTTCGACGCCCTGAACATCGGCCCGGACCACCCGGCCCGCGGCGAGGCCGACACCTTCTTCGTGAAGGGACCCAAGGGCGGCAGCGAGTCCGGTGTCGTGCTGCGCACCCACACCTCGCCCGTGCAGATCCGCTCCCTGCTCGAACGCGAGCTGCCGGTCTACGTGATCTGCCCCGGCCGCGTCTACCGCACCGACGAGCTGGACGCCACCCACACGCCCGTCTTCCACCAGGTCGAGCTGCTCGCCGTGGACGAGGGCCTGACCATGGCCGACCTCAAGGGCACCCTGGACCACATGGTGCAGTCCCTGTTCGGCGAGGGCATGAAGACCCGGCTGCGGCCGAACTTCTTCCCCTTCACCGAGCCGTCCGCCGAGATGGACATGGTGTGCTACGTCTGCCGCGGCGAGTCGGTGGGCAACCCCGACCGCCCCTGCCGCACCTGCTCCTCCGAGGGCTGGATCGAGCTGGGCGGCTGCGGCATGGTCAACCCCAAGGTGCTGACCGCCTGCGGCGTCGACCCGGAGAAGTACAGCGGGTTCGCCTTCGGGTTCGGCATCGAGCGGATGGCGATGTTCCGCCACAACGTCGAGGACATGCGAGACATGGTCGAAGGTGACGTCCGGTTCACCCGGCCGTTCGGGATGGAGATCTGATGCGGATCCCGCTTTCTTGGCTGCGGGAGTACGTCGACCTGCCGGCGACGGAGACCGGGCGCGACGTCCAGGCCAAGCTCATTTCGGCCGGCCTGGAGGTCGAGACCGTCGAACAGCTCGGCGCCGACCTCAAGGGGCCGCTCGTGGTCGGCCAGGTGCTGACCATCGAGGAGCTGGAGGGCTTCAAGAAGCCGATCCGCTTCTGCACCGTCGACGTCGGTCAGGCCAACGGCACCGGTGAGCCGCAGGAGATCGTCTGCGGCGCCCGCAACTTCGCCGTCGGCGACAAGGTCGTCGTGGTGCTGCCCGGCGCCACGCTGCCCGGCGGCTTCTCCATCGCCGCCCGCAAGACCTACGGCAGGACCTCGCACGGCATGATCTGCTCCAGCGACGAGCTGGGCATGGGCGACGACGGCACCAAGGGCATCATCGTGCTGCCGCCGGAGACCGAGGTCGGCAAGGACGCCATCGAGCTGCTGGAGCTCGTCGACGAGGTCCTCGACATCGCCGTCACCGCCAACCGCGGCGACTGCCTGTCCCTGCGCGGCGTCGCCCGCGAGACCGCCATCGCCTACGGTCTGCCACTGCGCGACCCCGCCCTGCTCGACGTACCGGCGCCGAACGCGTTCGGCTACGCCGTGCGGATCGACGAGCCGCACGGCTGCGACCGCTTCACCGCGCGCACCGTCTCCGGCCTCGACCCCGAGGCGCGCTCCCCGATCTGGCTCCAGCGCCGCCTCCAGAAGGCCGGGATGCGCCCCATCTCGCTCGCCGTCGACATCACCAACTACGTGATGCTGGAGCTCGGCCAGCCGCTGCACGCCTACGACCGCAAGCTGGTCCAGGGCACGATCGGCGTGCGCCGGGCCGAGGAGGGCGAGAAGTTCACCACCCTCGACGGCGTCAAGCGCACGCTGCACGCCGAGGACCTGGTCATCACCGACGAGCGCGGCCCCATCGGCCTCGCCGGTGTGATGGGCGGCGCCAACACCGAGATCGCCGATCACGAGGACACCGAGAACGCGACCACCGAGGTGGTCATCGAGGCCGCGCACTTCGACCAGGTCTCCATCGCGCGCACCGCCCGCCGCCACAAGCTGTCCTCGGAGGCCTCCCGGCGCTTCGAGCGGGGCGTCGACCCGCAGGCCGCCTCCGCCGCGGCCCAGCGCACGGTGGACCTGCTGGTCCTGCTCGCGGGCGGCGCTGCCGACGCCGGTGTCACCGAGGTCGCCGCGCCCGCGGCCCCGCGCACCATCACCGTGCCGGCCGACCACCCCGACAAGGTCGCCGGAGTCGCCTACGGCCGTGAGGCCGTCGTCCGCCGGCTCCAGCAGATCGGCTGCCAGGTGACGGGCCAGGACGAGCTGACCGTCACCGTCCCGTCCTGGCGGCCCGACCTGACGGACCCCAACGACCTGGCCGAAGAGGTCATCCGCCTGGAGGGCTACGAGAACCTGCCCTCCACGCTGCCCCGGCTCCCCTCGGCCCGCGGCCTCACCCACCGCCAGCGGGTGCACCGCCGGGTCGGCCGCGCGCTGGCCGGCGCGGGCTACGTCGAGGCGCCGACCTACCCGTTCGTCGGCGAGCAGGTCTTCGACCAGCTCGGCCTGGAGCCCGGCGACCCCGCGCGCCGCGTGGTCCGGCTGGTCAACCCGCTCAACGACGAGGAGCCCGCGCTGCGCACCACGCTGCTGCCGGGCCTGCTCGGCGCGCTGCGCCGCAACGACGGCCGCGGCAGCCACGACCTCGCCCTCTTCGAGACCGGGCTGGTCTTCCACCCGCGCGAGGAGCAGCGGGTCGCCGCGCGGCCGCCCGTCGACCGGCGTCCCACCGACGAGGAGATCGCCGAGCTGAACGCGGCGCTGCCCGAGCAGCCGCGCCACGCGGCCGTGGTCCTCGCGGGCGCCCGTGAGCAGACCGGCTGGTGGGGCAAGGGCCGCCCGGCCGACTGGGCCGACGCGGTCGAGGCCGCGCGGACCGTGGCCCGTGAGACCGGTGCCGAACTCGTCGTCCGCAAGGGCCAGTACGGCCCGTGGCACCCGGGCCGGTGCGCCGAGCTCGCGGTCGTCGTGGACGGCACCGAGCGGGTCGTGGGCCACGCGGGCGAACTGCACCCGCGCGTGGTCAAGGCGTTCGGCCTGCCCGAGCGAACCTGCGCGATGGAGCTGAACCTGGACGTGCTGGAGGAGGCCGGCGACGACACCCCGCGGGCGCCGGGCATCTCCACGTTCCCGGTCGCCACGCAGGACGTCGCCCTCGTCGTCGACCGGCCGGTCCCGGCCGCCGACGTCGAGGCCGCGCTGCGCGAGGGAGCCGGTGAACTCCTGGAGTCCATCCGGCTGTTCGACCTCTACGAGAACGCCGAGCAGCTCGGTGAGGGCCGCAAGTCCCTCGCCTACGCGCTGCGCTTCCGCGCGCCGGACCGCACGCTGACCGTGGACGAGGCGTCCGCGGCCCGTGACGCGGCGGTGGCGCTGGCGGCGGAGCGCACGGGGGCGGAGCTGCGGAGCTAGCCGCTCACGCGTTTCAAGCGCGGGGGACCGCGAGTCCGTCGCCGGCCGCGAGTGGTCGGTGGCTGGTCGCGCAGTTCCCCGCGCCCCTTCGGGGCGCGACCGGAGGTGCCGTGCCGGGCCGCCGTGCTGATCGAGGGGGAGCCGGCGGCCCGGACGGCCTCTTGGAGGAGGCGGTTCAGTCAACCGGGCGGGGACCGGGCGCGACAGCGCGCGTACGGCCCGGATGCGCGTGCTCCGTTCACACCCCGTGTGAACGCGAACGCACTACGCTGTCGCCACCGAGCCACCGGGGGGCACCCATGCAGCCCAACACACTGCTCGACGCGATCCTGGACGAGGCCGGGATCTCGCACGCGGGCCTGGCAGCGCACGTCAACCAGGAGGGGCGCGCCCGCGGACTCGCCCTCCGGTACGAACACACCGCCGTGGCCCGGTGGTTGAAGGGCCAGCGGCCGCGCGGCCAAGTGCCCGACCTGATCTGCGAAGTGCTGGCGAGCCGGCTGCAACGGCCGGTCACGCTCGACGACATCGGCCTCGGCGTGCCCGGCGAGCCCTCCGCGCCGCACGCCACCTCGCTGTCCGGGTTCGTCGAGCGCGCCACCGCCCTGTGGCGCTCCGACGAGCAGCAGCGCCCGCACCTCCTCGGAGCCCCCGCCATGACCGGCACGCCCGCCGTCATGCCCGTGTGGGAGTGGGAGAACCCGCCCGAGGACGTCGACGTCTCCCGCGGTGGTCGGCACCGGGTCAGCCTCTCCGACATCGAGATGCTGCGCGCCGCCCGCGCGCACTACGAGCAGATGTACCGCAAGACCGGCGGCGTGGCGACCCGCGGCCGTGTCGTGGGCTTCCTCAACGCCGAGGCCGCCCCGCTGCTGCGCGGCAGCTACACCGACGCCACTGGCCGCCAACTCCACCGTGCCACCGGCGCGTTGGTGGCGATCGTGGGGATCTGCGCCTACGACTCCGACGCGCACGGCCTGGCCCAGCGCTACTTCCACCAGGCACTCCGGCTCGCCAAGGCCAGCGGGGACCGGGGACTCGGCGCGTATGTGATCGCGCTGCTGGTCAACCAGTCGCTGTTCATGCGGGAGTTCCGCCAGGCCGTCGCCTTCGCCGAGGCCGCGCTGCGCGCCGCCGGCCAGCACATCACCCCCGCGCTCGCCTCCGACCTGTACGCGATGCAGGCCAAGGCCTACGCCCACCTCGGCGACGGCACGAGCGCCCTGGCCCGCATCCGGCGCGCGGAGTCCGCCGCCGAACGCATCAGACGCGGACACGAACCCGACGAGACGGGCTACGTCCAGCCGGGCCTCGTCAACGTACAGGTGGCGGAGGCCCTGCTGAGCCTCGGCGAGCTGGCCGCCGCCGAGGAGCACGCCGCGGCCGCCGTGGACAACCCCGCGCACGACCGCGGCCGGGTGCACCGGCTGGCCATGCTGAGCACGGTCGAACTGCGCCGGGGCAACGCCGACAAGGCGGTGGACACGGCGGTGCGGATGGCCGAGCAGGCCCGCGGGATGGAGTCGCAGCGGCTGCGGGACAGACTGCGCGCGGTGCGCGAGCACCTGGTGCGCAGCGGCTGCGCCGGCACGGCGGAGGCGGCCGAACTGATCGACGGGGCCCTGCGCGTACCGCTGTGACCGCGGCGCGGTGCTCCCGGCGACCGCTCGTGCGTCTGCTGCTGGAGCGTTTCGGCTGCGATATTGCCACTGACCCGACGGAAGGTGGCAGAACCGTGCAGTGGACGAAACAGAACGAACAAACCGTGTACGCGAATCGCTGGTTCACCGTCAATCTCGCGGATGTCGCGCTGCCGGACGGCCGGCATCTCGACCACTTCCTGATACGGCTGCGGCCCGTCGCCGTGGCCACGGTGGTGAACGAGGCGGCCGAGGTCCTCCTCCTGTGGCGCCACCGCTTCATCACCGACAGCTGGGGCTGGGAACTCGCGGCGGGCGTCGTGGAGGACGGCGAGGACATCGCGGCCGCGGCGGCCAGGGAACTGGAGGAGGAGACCGGCTGGCGGCCGGGACCCCTGCACCACCTCATGAGCGTGGAGCCGTCCAACGGACTCACCGACGCCCGGCACCACATCTACTGGTCGGACGAGGGCGAGTACATCGGACACCCGGTGGACGACTTCGAGTCCGACCGCCGGGAGTGGGTCCCCCTCAAGCTCGTACCCGACCTGGTCGCCCGCGGCGAGGTCCCGGCCGCCAACATGGCGGCCGCGTTGCTGCTCCTGCACCATCTCAGGCCGGGCCAGGACACCCGGCCCTGACCTGGCGAACGTTGCCCTGGGGGCTTTCGCAACAGACCCTAGCGGCCGAGGGACCGCCAGACCGCCACGACGAGGGAACCGAGAGCGGTGAGGGCGGCGACCGCGGGCAGCGGCCAGCGCGAGTGTTCCAGTGCGACGAGCCGTGTGCTCACCTCGTCCAGCTCCTTGGCGGTCTCCTCGGTGCGGTGGCTGAGCAGCGCCAGTCCGCCTTCGACGCGGGCGTAGGCCACGTCCAGCCGCCGTCGTAACTCTGCGAGTTCTCCGGGAACGGCGGGATGCTCGGGATCAGTGGTCACAGGTCCGCTCCTTTCCGTAGTCGTCTCACATCCCTTGCATGCGCATCAGGAGTCAACTCCCCTGGTGGTCCCGTGGGGAGCGTGTGTGAGCGGCATATGCGGGCCCGGAGCGCACACGGCGTGTGAATGCCGCGGGCCCGGCACCGTCCCGGTGCCGGGCCCGTCGGGCGTCGCTCTGCGTGGTCAGCCGTAGGAGTAGAAGCCGGAGCCGGACTTCCGGCCCAGCCGGCCGGCGTCCACCATGCGCTGGAGCAGCGGGGGAGCGGCGTACAGCGGCTCCTTGTACTCCTCGTACATCGAGTGGGCGACCGAGGCCACCGTGTCCAGGCCGATCAGGTCCGACAGCCTCAGCGGGCCCATCGGGTGGGCGCAGCCCAGCTCCATGCCGTTGTCGATGTCCTCGCGGCTGGCGATGCCCGACTCGAACATCCGGATCGCCGAGAGCAGGTACGGGATCAGCAGCGCGTTCACCACGAAGCCCGAGCGGTCCTGGGCGCGGATCGCGTGCTTGCCGAGCACCTTCTCGGTGAACAGCTGGGCCCGGCTCAGCGTGCCCTCGGAGGTGGTGAGGGCCGGGATCAGCTCGACGAGCTGCTGCACCGGGGCGGGGTTGAAGAAGTGGATGCCGATCACCTGGTCGGGCCGCGCGGTGGCGACGGCCAGCCTCACCAGCGGGATGGAGGAGGTGTTGGAGGCCAGGATCGCGTCCGGCCGGGTCACCACCTGGTCCAGGACCTGGAAGATCTCGGTCTTGACCTGCTCGTTCTCCACCACGGCCTCGATCACCAGATCGCGGTCGGAGAACTCCCCGAGGTCGGTGGTGAAGCTCAGCCGGGCCTGCGTGGCGTCCCGCTCCGCCTCGCTGATCTTGCCGCGCTCGGCCGCCTTGGCCAGCGAGTTGAACAGCCGGGTACGGCCTATCTCCAGGGCCTCGCCGGTGGTCTCGGCGACCTTCACCTCCAGGCCGGCCCGGGCGCACACCTCGGCGATGCCCGCACCCATCTGGCCGCAGCCCACCACTCCGACGCGTGCAATGTCTCCCGAAATGCCGGTCACATCGTCCCTTTCGCAGTTCCTACGGCTGTGGCAGGCGGCCCGTTGTGCGGTGCCTGCTCCGATCGTGCACGTTACCCCCGTGGTGGCCGTGATCGGTCGCCCGGGTCGTGCATGCTGGCCCGGAGAACGATCCGTGACCAGGCGGATCCACGGCGTACGGGGAGTGCCCGGATGGCCCGAGTGACACGACGGTCGTTCACCGTGGCGGCGCTGTCGACCCTGGCGGTGACCGGTGACGCGGCCACCGCGACGGGCGGCACCGGCACCGACCGGCAAGGCCGTGCCACGGTCACCGGGATGCGCGGCATGTGGCTGGCGACCGTGCGCAACCGCGACTGGCCCTCACGCCCCGGGCTGAGCGTGGCCCGCCAGCGCGGCGAGCTGACCGCGCTGCTCGACGTGGCCGTACGGCGCCGGCTCAACACGGTGATCCTCCAGGTGCGCCCTGCGGCCGACGCGCTGTGGCCCTCGCCCCACGAGCCGTGGTCCCAGTACCTCACCGGCACCCAGGGCAGGGACCCCGGCTGGGATCCGCTGGGCACGGCGGTGGCGGAGGCGCACGCCCGCGGGCTGCGGCTGCACGCCTGGTTCAACCCCTTCCGGGTCGCCGTGCACGACGACCCGTCCCTGCTGGCCGCCGCGCATCCGGCCCGCAGGAATCCCGGCTGGGTGGTCCGTCACGGCGAGGGCCTCTACTACAACCCCGGGCTGCCCGAGGTCCGGGCCTTCGTGCTGCGGGCGATGCTGGACGCGGTGTCCAGGTACCCGGTGGACGGCGTCCACTTCGACGACTACTTCTACCCCTATCCGGTGGCGGGCCGGACCTTTGACGACGACGCCGCCTTCCGCCGGTACGGCGGCTCCTTCGCGAGCCGGGCCGACTGGCGGCGCGACAACATCGACCGGCTGGTCCGCGAGGCGGCCGCGGGCGTCGCCGCCGCCCGGCCCGGCACCCCGTTCGGGATCAGCCCCTTCGGGGTGTGGCGCAACGCCTCCACCGACCCGCGCGGCTCGGACACCCGAGCCGGTGTGCAGACGTACGACGACCTGTACGCGGACACGCGCAAGTGGGTCACGGAGGGCTGGATCGACTACGTGGTCCCCCAGCTGTACTGGAACATCGGCTTCACCACCGCCGACTACGCCGTCCTGCTGCCCTGGTGGGCCGAGGCGGCGCGGGGCAGCAGGACGCAGCTGTACGTGGGCGAGGCGCTCTTCAAGGCCGGCGACCCCACGCAGGACTCCGCCTGGCAGGACCCGGACGAGCTGTCCCGCCATCTCGCACTCGCCGCCCGGCACCCGGAGGTGCGCGGACAGGTCTTCTTCGCCGCGAAGGAGGTCGCGGCCGACCCGTCCGGTGCGATGGCGCGGGTCGTCGCCGACCACTACCGCAGGCCGGCGCGACCCCCGCGCTGACTCAGTGGTGCTCGTAGTCCTTCCTGTGGCGGACCTGGCAGTCGGGGCCGGGTGACATCACGGCCTCGTGCCCGTCCGGGAAGCGGACGCGGTACGGCGGGTTGCCCTCCGTGCCCATGACCTCGACGATTTCGCTGATCTGGTCGTGCTGGCCGACCACCCTGCCGTGCTGGACGAGCTGGTCGCCCACGGTTGCGCGCATCTGCGGGGCCTCCTCACCATGTGCGGGAGCGGCGGTCCTCGACTTCCGAGTCCGGTCCTCGACTTCCGAGTCTACGGTGCGGAGCGCGGCCGGAACCGGTGAGCGGCCGGGCCGCTGTGCGGTCGGCACCGGTCCGAGCGCCGGTTCAGCCGCGCGCCCGCTGGGTGACGGCGATGCAGACGAGCACGGCGACGGCCGTCACGGGGGCGGCCGCTGTGAGGTGCTCGCCGAGCAGCAGCACCGACCACACCAGTGTGAGCAGGGGTTGGGCGAGCTGCAACTGGCTCGCCCTGGGGATGCCGACGGCGGCCATGCCCCGGTACCAGACGACCAGCCCGAGGAACTGCGAGCCCGCCGCGACCCAGAGCAGCCCGGCCACGCTGTGGACGCCCAGCCGCACGGGCTCGTGCGCCAGCGCGAGCGCGGCCGCGGGCACGGTGAGCGGCAGGCACAGCACCAGCGCCCAGCCGATGACCTGCCAGCCCGGCATGACGCGGGCCAGCCGGCCGCCCTCGGTGTAGCCGGCGGCGCACACCAGCAGGGCGCCGAACAGGTAGCCGTCCGCGGTGGTCAGCGCGCCGCCGCTCTGCCGCACGGTGAAGGCCACCACGGCCGCCGCGCCCGCCAGCGCCGCCGCCCAGAACGTGCGCGAGGGGCGGATGCCGAACCGCAGCGCGGAGAGCAGCGCCGTGGTGAGCGGCAGCAGGCCCACGACGACGGCGGCGTGCGCGGTGGTGGAGGTCTTCAGAGCGAGCGTGGTGAGCAGCGGGAAGCCGAGGACCACCCCGGCGGCCACGACCGCGAGGCCGGGCCAGTGCCGGCGGGCGGGCGGCGGTACGCGCAGCGCCAGCAGGCAGCCGCCCGCGAGGACGGCGGCGAGCACACTGCGCACGGCCACCAGGGACCAGGGCCCGAAGCCCTCCAGGCCCCAGGCGGTGGCCGGGAAGGTCAGGGAGAAGGCGACCACGCCGAGGGCCGCCTGCAGGGTGCCGGCGCGCGACTGGGCCGGGGCGTCCACCGCTATCGGTGTGGTCGCGGTAGCGCTACTCTGTGCTCTCATGCAAGAGCGTAGCAGCGTCGCCGAACTCGCAGAACGGCTGCGACGGGAACTGGACCGCTACTCACCCGGTGGAAAGCTCCCGTCGAGCCGGGCCCTCGTCGAGCGGTACCGGGTCAGTCCGGTGACCGTCTCACGGGCCCTGTCGCAACTGGCGGCCGAGGGTCTGGTGGTCACCCGTCCCGGCGCCGGTGCCTTCCGCGCGGCGGCGCGCGAGGCCGCGGCTCCCGCCGGGGACACCTCCTGGCAGGAGGTCGCGCTCAGCGCGGACGGCGCCGCCGATCTCGTGCCGCGCACGGTGGACGCCTCCGGTGTCACGGTGTCGCTGGCCGCCCCGCCGCCGGGCGTGATCGAGTTCAACGGGGGCTATCTGCACCCTTCGTTGCAGCCCGAGCGGGCCATGGCCGCCGCGCTGTCCAGGGCCGGCCGCCGTCCCGGGGCGTGGGGGCGGCCGCCGCTGGAGGGGCTGCCGGAACTGCGCGAGTGGTTCGCGCGGGACATCGGCGGACCGGCTGGGACCGTCACCGCCGCCGAGGTCCTCATCACCGCGGGCGGCCAGTCCGCGCTGACCACCGCCCTGCGCGCCCTGGCCCCGCCCGGCGCTCCGGTGCTGGTCGAGTCGCCCACCTACCCCGGCATGCTGGCCATCGCCCGCTCCTCCGGGCTGCGGCCCGTGCCCGTGCCCGTCGACGCGGACGGGGTCAGGCCGGAACTGCTCGCCGACGCTTTCCGGGCCACCGGCGCCCGCGTGTTCGTCTGCCAGCCCCTGTTCCAGAACCCCACCGGCGCCGTCCTCGCCCCCGACCGGCGCGCGCGGGTGCTGCGCACGGCCCGCGAGGCCGGCGCCTTCGTCGTCGAGGACGACTTCGTACGGCGGCTCGCGCACGAGGACGCCGGTACGCTGCCGCCCCCGCTCGTCGCCTGCGACCCGGACGGGGTCGTGGTGCACGTCGGCTCGCTGACCAAGGCCACCGCGCCCAGCTTCCGGGTGAGCGCGCTGGTCGCACGCGGCCCGGTGCTGGAACGGCTGCGCGCCATCCAGGTCGTCGACACGTTCTTCGTGCCCCGCCCGTTGCAGGAGGCCGCCCTGGAACTGGTCGGCTCGCCCGCCTGGCCACGCCATCTGCGCGCGCTCGCCGTGGAGTTGAGGAGCCGTCGCAACGCGCTGACCACTGCGCTGCGGCAGCACCTTCCCGAACTCGCCCTGCCGCGTGTCCCGTCCGGCGGCTACCACCTTTGGCCGCGTCTGCCCGACGGGACGGACGAGGCCGCCCTGACCGCCGCCGCCCTGCGCGCGGGCGTCGCGCTCACCCCCGGGCGCCCGTACTTCAGCGCCGAACCCCCGGCCGCGCACGTGCGGTTGAGCTTCGCCGCGGTCGGCGGCACGGCGGAGATCGCCGAGGGTGTGCGCCGCCTGCGGACGGCCTGCGCGGAGGCGCTGCCCTGACGGACGCCCCGCCGGGGGCGGCGGACTGACGGGGCCGACGCGGGTTTCAGTCCTCGCGCGCGTAGTCCGTCGTCAGCAGCAGGTCCTTCGCCGGGCCGCCCACACGCCACACCGTGCGCCAGTGGCCGGCGTCCCGGACGGTGAACTCGCCCCGGTAGAGATCCGCCGCGCACGGATGCCGGGCCAGGTGCCGACCGGAACGCAGATCCAGGTCGTGGAAGGGCCGCCCGTCCGCGAAGCGCACATCGGCCGTGCCCGGCACGCTCCCGGGCAGGAAGCGCAGTGTCCGCTCGGCGGGCCGGGCCACCCCCTGCCAGACGAACGTGCCGCACTCCCGGTGCAGCAGCCCGCCGCCGTCCAGGGCACCGAACACCGTCGTACCGGTGAACTCCCCAATCCCGCCGCCCGCCAGATCCCGCACCGCCCGCCGCACCCGCCAGGTCCCGGCCAGATACGCCAGTACGTCAGGCACCGCTATGAATCCGCCCCGCGCCACTCGCTCGCCCATGTCCACCCGCTCACGGTACGTCGGCCGCCCACGATTCCGTTGCATAAACGTGCAGCAATACGTATAGTCATGCCATCGAGGAGGAGGGTCCATGGCTGTACGTGTGGCGGTCGCCGGAGCGAGTGGGTACGCGGGCGGAGAAGCGCTGCGCCTGCTCCTGGCGCACCCCGAGGCCGAGATCGGCGCCCTGACCGGGAACTCCAACGCCGGAGAGCGGCTCGGCGCCCTGCAGCCGCATCTGCTGCCCCTCGCCGACCGCGTCCTGGAGGAGACCACCCCCGAGGTCCTCGCCGGGCACGACGTCGTCTTCCTCGCCCTGCCGCACGGCCGGTCCGCCGCCGTCGCCGAGAGACTGGGACCCGACGTCCTCGTCATCGACATGGGCGCCGACTTCCGGCTGAAGGACCCCGCCGACTGGGAGCGCTTCTACGGCTCCCCGCACGCCGGGACCTGGCCCTACGGCCTTCCGGAACTTCCCGGTGCTCGCACCGCGCTGGAGGGTGCCAAGCGCATCGCGGTGCCCGGCTGCTATCCGACCGCCGCCTCCCTCGCCCTCTTCCCCGCCTACGCGGCCGGACTCGCCGAGAACGAGGCGGTGATCGTCGCCGCCTCCGGCACCTCCGGCGCCGGCAAGGCGGCCAAGCCGCACCTGCTCGGCTCCGAGGTCATGGGATCCATGTCCCCCTACGGGGTCGGCGGCCTGCACCGGCACACCCCGGAGATGATCCAGAACCTCAGCGCGGCGGCGGGGGAGCACGTCACCGTGTCCTTCACCCCCACCCTCGCGCCGATGCCGCGCGGCATCCTCGCCACGTGCAGCGCCAAGGCCCGGCCCGGGGTCACCGCCGACTCCGTGCGCGCCGCGTACGAGAAGGCGTACGCCGACGAGCCCTTCGTCCACCTCCTCCCCGAGGGACGCTGGCCCGCCACCGCCTCCGTGTACGGCTCCAACGCCGCGCAGATCCAGGTGGCGTACGACCCCGCCGCGCACCGCGTCCTCGCGATCAGCGCCATCGACAACCTGACCAAGGGCACCGCGGGCGGCGCGGTGCAGAGCATGAACATCGCCCTCGGGTTCCCCGAGGACACCGGACTTTCCACGATCGGAGTCGCACCGTGAGTGTCACGGCAGCCAAGGGGTTCCGGGCGGCGGGCATCGCCGCCGGGATCAAGGAGAACGGCAACCCGGACCTGGCCCTCGTGGTCAACACCGGGCCCCGCCGCGCCGCCGCGGGCGTCTTCACCTCCAACCGCGTCAAGGCCGCCCCGGTGCAGTGGTCCGAGCAGGTCCTCAAGGACGGCACGCTCTCCGCGGTCGTCCTCAACTCCGGCGGCGCCAACGCCTGCACCGGCCCCAAGGGCTTCCAGGACACCCACGCCACCGCCGAGAAGGCCGCCGGCGTGCTCGGCGTCGGCGCCATCGACGTCGCCGTCTGCTCCACCGGGCTGATCGGCGTCCTGCTGCCCATGGACAAGCTGCTGCCGGGCGTCGAGTCGGCCGCCGCCCAGCTCTCCGAGCACGGCGGCGAGAAGGCCGCCATCGCCATCAAGACCACCGACACCGTCCACAAGACGTCCGTGGTGACCAGGGACGGCTGGACCGTCGGCGGCATGGCCAAGGGCGCCGGCATGCTCGCCCCGGGCCTGGCCACCATGCTCGTCGTGCTCACCACGGACGCCGACCTGGACGCCGACGTGCTCGACACGGCGCTGCGCGCCGCCACCCGGGTCACCTTCGACCGGGTCGACTCCGACGGCTGCATGTCCACCAACGACACCGTGCTGCTGCTCGCCTCCGGCGCCTCGGGGACCACCCCCGGGTACGCGGAGTTCGCCGAGGCCGTACGCGCGGTGTGCGACGACCTCGGGCAGCAGCTCATCCGGGACGCCGAGGGCGCCAGCAAGGACATCAGGGTCGAGGTGGTGGGCGCCGCGACCGAGGAGGACGCCGTGGAGGTGGGCCGCTCCATCGCCCGCAACAACCTCCTCAAGTGCGCCATCCACGGCGAGGACCCCAACTGGGGCCGCGTCCTGTCCGCCATCGGCACCACCGAGGCCGCCTTCGAGCCGGACCGGCTGAACGTCGCCATCAACGGCGTCTGGGTCTGCAAGAACGGCGGCGTCGGCGAGGACCGCGAGAAGGTCGACATGCGCTACCGCGAGGTCCACATCGTGGCCGACCTCGCCGCCGGCACCGAGACCGCCACCATCTGGACCAACGACCTCACCGCCGACTACGTCCACGAGAACAGCGCCTACTCCTCATGAGCTCCGCAACCACTCGCAAGCACACCGCGCTTCCGAAGGCGCAGATCCTCATCGAGGCGCTGCCCTGGCTGACCCGGCACCACGGCAAGATCGTCGTCATCAAGTTCGGCGGCAACGCCATGGTGGACGAGGAACTGAAGGCGGCCTTCGCCCAGGACGTCGTGTTCCTGCGGCACGCCGGCCTGAGGCCCGTCGTCGTGCACGGCGGAGGCCCCCAGATCAGCCGGGCACTCGACAGGCACGGCATCGTCAGCGAGTTCAAGGCGGGTCTGCGGGTCACCACCGAGGAGGCCATGGACGTCGTACGGATGGTGCTGGCCGGGCAGGTGCAGCGTGAGCTCGTCGGCCTGCTCAACCAGCACGGGCCGTTCGCCGTCGGCCTCACCGGCGAGGACGCGCACACCATCACCGCCACCAAGCACACCCCGGAGATCGACGGCGAGCCGGTCGACATCGGACGGGTGGGCGAGATCACCCGCATCGACACCGGCGCGATCGAGGCGCTGCTCGCCGACGGCCGTATCCCGGTCGTCTCCTCGATCGCCCGCTCCGAGGACGACGGGCATGTCTACAACGTCAATGCTGATACGGCGGCTGCGGCACTCGCTGCGGCACTGGGCGCCGAGACCCTCATGGTCCTCACCGACGTCGAGGGCCTCTACGAGGACTGGCCGCACTCCGACGAGGTGATCAGCCGCCTGACCGCGAGCGAGCTGGAGAAGCTGCTGCCCGAACTGTCCTCCGGGATGGTGCCGAAGATGCGGGGCTGCCTGCACGCGGTGCGCGGCGGCGTGACCACCGCCCGCGTCATCGACGGCCGGGTCCAGCACTCGATCCTGCTGGAGATCTTCACCGACGAGGGCATCGGCACGATGGTCGTGCCGGACGAACAGGGGGAGTCGTGAGCAACCAGGACGTGAGCAACCAGGGCAGCCAGGACATGAGCAACCAGGCGCTGGCCGCACGCTGGCAGGGCGCGCTCATGAACAACTACGGCACCCCGCGGCTCGCCCTCGTCCGCGGCGAGGGCGCGAGGCTCTGGGACGCCGACGGCCGGGAGTACGTCGACTTCGTCGGCGGCATCGCGGTCAACGCGCTCGGCCACGCCCACCCCGCCGTCGTCGAGGCCGTCGGCCGGCAGATCGCCTCCCTCGGCCATGTCTCCAACCTGTTCATCGCCGAACCGCCCGTCGCCCTCGCCGAACGGCTGCTCCAGCTCTTCGGCCGGGACGGCAAGGTGTTCTTCTGCAACTCCGGCGCCGAGGCCAACGAGGGCGCCTTCAAGATCGGCCGGCTGACGGGCCGCCCGCACATGGTCGCCACCGAGGGCGGCTTCCACGGCCGTACGATGGGCGCCCTCGCGCTCACCGGCCAGCCCGGCAAGCAGGAGCCGTTCCTGCCGCTGCCCGGCGAGGTCACCCACGTGCCCTACGGGGACGCGCGGGCCCTGGCCGCCGCGGTCACGGAGGAGACCGCCCTCGTCGTCATCGAGCCCGTCCAGGGCGAGAACGGGGTCGTGGTGCCCCCGCCCGGCTATCTGAAGGCGGCCAGGGCGATCACGGCGGCCACCGGTTCGCTGCTGGTCCTCGACGAGGTGCAGACCGGCATCGGGCGCACCGGGCACTGGTTCGAGTACCAGGCCCACGAAGGCGTCCTGCCGGACGTCGTCACGCTCGCCAAGGGCCTGGGCGGCGGGCTGCCGCTCGGCGCCACCGTCGCCTTCGGACGCGCCGCCGACCTGCTTCAGCCAGGTCAGCACGGTACGACCTTCGGCGGCAACCCGGTCGCCTGCGCCGCCGGACTCGCCGTCCTGGACACGATCGCGGGCGAGGGACTGCTGGAGAACGTCAAGCGGCAGAGCGAGAAACTGCGCGACGGGATCGAGTCGCCGGGCCACCCGCTGGTCGCCCACGTCCGGGGCGCGGGCCTGCTGCTGGGTATCGTGCTCACCGAGCCGCGCGCGCCCCAGGTGCAGCAGGCGGCTCAGGAGGCCGGTTTCCTGGTGAACGCGCCCGCCCCCGACGTCGTACGGCTGATGCCGCCGCTGAACCTCGGCGACGACGAGGTGGACGCCTTCCTCGGAGCACTGCCCGGCGTCCTGGACGTGGCAGGCGGGGAAGGACGATCCGGAGAATGAGACGACGATGAGCCAGGCGCAGAACGGTCAGACCGAGGCCGGGCCGGCGGTGCCGCAGACCCGCACCGCACGCCACCGCCGGATCGTGGACATCCTCAACCGGCAACCGGTGCGCTCGCAGAGCCAGTTGGCGAAGCTGCTGGCCGACGACGGACTGAGCGTCACCCAGGCGACGCTCTCCCGCGACCTGGACGAGCTGAACGCGGTGAAGATCCGCAACACCGACGGCGACCTCATCTACGCGGTTCCCAGCGAGGGCGGTTTCCGCACCCCGCGCGCACCGCTGGGGGAGTCGGTGAAGGAGGAGCGGATGCGGCGGCTCTCGCAGGAGCTGCTGATCTCCGCCGAGGCCTCCGCGAACCTCGTGGTCCTGCGCACGCCTCCGGGGGCGGCGCAGTTCCTCGCCTCGGCCATCGACCAGGCCGAGCTGCACGACATCCTGGGGACCATCGCCGGCGACGACACGCTGCTGCTGATCAGCCGGGAGCCCACGGGGGGACAGGCGCTGGCGGACCATCTGCTGAGGCTGGCCCAGAACGGCCAGTAGGCCCGGCGAGGGGCCGGCCGGCCCTCAGCCCAGCCGGGCGGCGAGGCCGTGCGTGCACCTGACCTCGTCGCCCGCCGTGATCAGCAGCGCCTCCACGTCCGGCAACGACTCCAGCCACGCCAGGCCCTCGCGGGAGCCCATGGCGAACGCGGCCGTCGCCCAGCAGTCCGCCCACGTCAGGCTGGGGGCGACCACGGTGACCGCGACCAGGTCGGTGACCGCCGACCTGCCGGTGCTCGGGTCGACGATGTGCGCGCCGCGTTCGGCCGTGCCCGACGTCGCCACCGCCAGCTCACTGGTGCCCGCGGCGGAGACCACCGCCGCGAGTCCGCCGGGGCGCAGCGGGTCCGAGACACCCACGCGCCAGGGCCGGTGCGCCTCGGGCGAGCCGAGCAGCTGCACGTCCCCGCCGCCGTTGACGCTGACCCCGCTCGCCCCCGCCGCCGCGATCCGCCGGGCGGCCCGTTCGGCGGCCCAGCCCTTGACGATCCCGGTCGGATCCAGGCCGCCCTCGTAGCGCAGGCTGAACCAGCCCTCGCTGACGCGTTCGGCCTCGGCGCCCAGTTCGAGCACCTCGGCGACCTCGGGGTCGCACTGCGCCACGGTGAGCTCGCCGCGCGCCAGGCGGGAGAGCTGGCTGTCGTCGCGGTAGGTGCTGAACACCTCGTCGACCCGGTGCAGTTCGGCGATCGCCTCGCCCAGCGCCGCCGCCACCGCGTCGGACCGGCCGCCGCGCACGTCGAAGGAGAAGACGGTCCCCATGACCTCCTCCGCGTGCCGCACCGCGGCGGGGTCCCCGGCCGGCCCGGACACGGCCTCAGCCACCGGCCTTGTCCAGTGCCGACTGGAGCGACTTCTTGTAGCCGCCGCTGGTGTAGGTCGCTCCGGAGACGGTGTCGATGTTCGCGCTCTGCGCGGTCACGGCCTCCTGGTTGAGCCTGGGCACGGCCAGTTCGCTCTTCTGGCCGCTGAGCCCGCCCTGCGGTGCCTGCACGGCCTCGGCCTTGGTGATTTTTCCGTCGCTGACCGTGATCCGGACCTGAACCGGGCCGTAGTCGGTCTGGGCCGTCTCGCCCGTGACGGTACGGGCCTGGGCGGCTCCCGAACCGGCGGCCCCCGAGGAGGACGAGCCGGACGGCGCACCGGACGAGGATCCGGACGGCGCGCCGGAGGACGAGCCGGACGGCGCGCCGCTTTCCTTCATCCTGTCCAATGCCGACTGGAGCGACTTCTTGTAGCCGCCGCTGGTGTAGGTCGCTCCGGAGACGGTGTCGATGTTCGCGCTCTGCGCGGTCACGGCCTCCTGGTTGAGCCTGGGCACGGCCAGTTGGCTCTTCTGGCCGCTGACCCCGCCCTGCGGCGCCCGCACGGCCTCCGCCGCGGTGATCCTGCCGTCGCTGACGGTCAGCCGTACCTGTACGTCGCCGTACTCGGTCCGCGCCACGTCGCCCGTGACGGACTGCGTGCCCGTCCGCTGCGCGCCGCTGCCGCCCTGCGGCGCCTCCTGGGCCGCCGCGGTCTGCTGCGGCGCCGCGCCGGCCGCCGAGGCGGACGCGGGGTCCGAGGCCGGCTTCAGCGACAGCAGCAGCACGATGCCGGACACGGTCGCCGCGCCGGCCAGCACGGCACGTCGGATGGGGTGGCTCTTCCTCATCGCCGATGAGCTCCTGAATTCCGTGAGTCCCGTAAGTCCTGTGGTGTCCGCGGATGTTCCGCGTGCCCGTCGCTCACATCTCGAACGACTCGTGATGGATGCGGCGGGCGGGGACTCCCGCGCCGCGCAGCGCCTCGTACACCGACTGCGCGAAACCGGGCGGGCCGCACATGAAGACGTCGTGGCGGTCGATGTCGGCGATCTTGCGGCGCAGCGACTCGGCGGAGATGTCGGGGCGTTCCCCGTCCGGGCTGTTCACCGCGTACATCAGCCGGGCGCCGCGCTCGTCGGCGATCTTCGCCAACTCGCCCCACAGAGCCAGCTCCTGGGTGCTGTTGGCCCGGTACAGCAGGGTGATGTCACCGGCCGCGCCGGGCAGCGTCTCGAACAGCGCCCGCATCGGCGTGATGCCCACCCCGCCCGCCACCAGCAGCACCTTGCCGCGGCTGCGCCGGGACGCGGTCAGCGCGCCGTACGGCCCCTCCGCCCACACCCGGGTGCCGGGGGCGAGTTCGCGCAGCCCGGCACTGTGGTCGCCGATCGCCTTGACGGTGATGCGCAGCAGGCCGGGGCGGGGCGCCGCCGACAGCGAGTACGGGTGGGAGGAGAACCGCATGCCCGGCGCCAGGAACCGCCAGCGGAAGAACTGCCCGGCCTCCGCGCCCATCCGGTGCAGCTTGGTGCCGGCGATCAGCACCGACACGATGCCCGGAGCCTCCTCGATCACCGCCTCCACCCGCATGCGGTGGCGCAGGTTCAGCCGGATCGGGGTGAGGATCCGGTACCAGACCACCAGCGCGGTCACCACGCCGTACAGGGCGTACCAGAAGGTCCTGGCGACCGGCTCCACGGCGAAGTCGTTGCCCGTGGTGATCTGGTGCCAGAACGTCAGGAACACCGCTACGTAGGTGAACAGGTGCACGTGGTACCACGTGTCGTACGGCATCCGGCGGCGCACCGGGCCGATCGAGACCAGTCCGACGACCACCAGCAGACCGGTGCCGATCGCGGCCTTGCCCATGTCGGGCAGCTGCTCCACGGACTCCACGGTCTGCCCCACGATGTCGCCGAGCGACTTGCCGCCGAGCAGCGCGTAGCCCCACATGGTGAGGAAGACGTGCGCGAGGACCATGCAGAGCGTGTACCGGCCGCTCATGGCGTGCCAGCGTGCGACCCGGTCGGAGCCCACCCGCCGCTCCAGGGCCGGTACCCGCGCCATCTGGAGCACGACCAGCGCCATCAGGTAGCCGGCGAGCAGGCCGGTGATCCGGCCCGCGTTCAGCACCCTCCCGGCGGTGCCGTCGATGGACGGGGTGTTCATCCACCACAGCCAGATGACGCCGGCCGCGCCCGCCCAGACGGCGGCGAGCAGCAGGACGGCGGGGGAGCGGCGCGGCCGGATGCGGCGCATCGTCTGGCGCCGGGCGGCGCGGCCGCCTGCGAGCGTGGTGGTCACGGTTCCTCCGTGGACGGAATCAAGGGGAGTGTGGTCCCTTGGCCCTGGAATACGTGCCACGACGGTCCCGCGTTCAGTGTCCGGACGAGGTTCGGCGCCCGGCCGTGTCCAGCGCGGACTGGAGCGAGCGGCGGTATCCGTCACTGGTGTACGTGGCCCCCGAGACGGTGTCGATGTCCGCGCTCTGCGCGGTCAGCGCCTCCCCGCGCAGCCGCGGGATCGCGTAGCCGCTGATCTCCCGGTCGCGGGGGTTGCCGGAGGGCTGGGCCAGCGCGGTCACGTCGGTGATCCGGCCGCCGACGAGCGTCACCCGCACCTGGACCGGACCCCAGCGGGTCCGCACCGTCTCACCGGTGACGGTCCTGGTACCGCCGGCCGCGCCGGTCGAGCTCGAACCGCCGGACGGGGCCGGCCCGGGATCCGAGGCGATCCCCGGCGGCGTGTGCGGCTTGAGCGACAGCAGCATCACCAGCCCGGAGACGGTGGCGGCGCTCGCCAGCACGACGCGGCGCAGCGGACGGTTCTTCCTCAACGCGTGCAACGGGGCCTCACAGCTCGAACGACTCGTGGTGGATACGGCGGTCCGGCACCCCGGCGGCGCGCAGCACCTCGTACACGTCCCGGGCGAAGGCGTGCGGACCGCAGACGTAGACGTCGTGGGCGGTCAGGTCGGAGACGGCCGCGCGCAGCGACTCCGGGGTGAGGCGCGGGCGTTCGCCGCGCGGGCCGTTGAGCGCGTACAGCACCCGGCCCCCGCGCCACCGCGCTATCGCCTCCAACTCCCCGCCCAGGGCCAGGTCCTCGGCCGTGCGCGCCCGGTACAGCAGGGTGACGTCACCGGGCAGCGTCTCGAACAGGGCGCGCAGCGGCGTGATGCCGACCCCGGCGGCGATCAGCAGGGACCTGTGCGCGGTGCGCCGGTCGGCGGTCATCGCCCCGTAGGGGCCCTCCGCCCACACCCGGGTGCCCGGCCGCAGCAGTGCCACGGCCGCGCTGTGGTCGCCGAGCGCCTTCACCGTGACGCGCAGCAGGTCCGGACGGGGCGGAGCCGACAGCGAGTACGGCGTCGAGGTCCAGGCCATGCCCTCGGCGAGGAACCGCCAGCGGAAGAACTGGCCCGGCCGCGCGCCCAGTTCGTCCAGCCGGTGGCCGCGCACGACGACGGAGTACACACCCGGCGCCTCCTTGTGCACCGCCTCGACCCGCATCCCGTGGCGCAGGTTGAGCCGCACCGGGACCAGGATCCGGAACCACACCACCAGGGCCGCGACGCCCAGGTACAGCGCGTACCAGAAGGCCGTGGCCAGGGCGTGGCCGGTGAACTCGGCACCCAGCGCCACCTGGTGGCCGAAGGTCAGGAACACGGCGGCATAGGTGAGCAGGTGCGTGTAGTACCAGAACTCGTGACGGATCCGGCGGCGCACCACGCGCGCCGAGGTGACGCCGACCGCGAACAGGATCACGGTCCCCGCGCCGGCCTTCAGCATCTCGGGGTAGTGCAGCACCACCGTGACCGCCTCGCGCAGAACGGAGGAGCCGTCCTGCGCGGCGTACCCGGCGAGGATCAGCAGCACGTGCGCGACCAGCAGGCAGACCGTGTAGCGGCCGGCCATCGCGTGCCAGCGCGCCACCCGGTCCGAGCCGATCCGGCGCTCCAGCAGCGGCACCCGCGCCATCAGGCCCACCAGCACCGCGCACGCGTACCCGCACAGCAGGCCCGCGATCCGTCCGGCGCCGGTCAGCACGCCCGCCGCACCCACGACGGAGTCCGTGTCCCGCCACCACAGGAGGAGCACCGCGGCGGCGCCCGCCCACAGCAGCGCCAGGACCGCGCCCGCGGGGGAGCGCCGGCGCGTCACCGGCACCGGCGGTGCCGCCCGCCGCTCGTACACCGTGGTCATCCGCTCTCCCGTCGCTTCGCCGGTCCAGGACGCCACTGTGCGGGGCGAACCTCTGAGACAGCTCTGAGCCGCGGGCGGCATGGCCTTACTCACAGGAAACTCAGAGGGTCCTCCCTCGCCGCACGGGCCGGTGACCGGCGATGCTGGAGGGGCCATGAACACCTCCCGCCCGAGCCCTCCCGGCCTGCCCGCGCTCACCCGCCTCGACGGCACCCCCGTGCGCGTCCTCGTCGTCGACGACGACCCCGACCTCGCCGAAGTGCTGTGCGGAGCCCTGCGTTACCAGGGCTGGGAGGTGCGCGCCGCGGGCGACGGGGCCTCGGCCGTCGCCGCGGCCCGCGAGACGCAGCCGGACGCCGTCGTGCTCGACGTGATGCTCCCGGACACCGACGGTTTCGCCGTGCTGCGCGAACTGCACACCGCGCGGCCGGACGTCTGTGTGCTCTTCCTCACGGCCCGGGACGCGGTGGAGGACCGTATCGCGGGAATCACCGCGGGCGGCGACGACTACGTGACCAAGCCGTTCAGCCTGGAGGAGGTGGTCGCCCGGCTGCGCGGACTGCTGCGCCGCGCCGGCATGGCGCGGCAGCCGGCCGACGGCCCGCGGCTGACCGTGGGCGACCTGGTCATGGACGAGGACGCCCGCGAGGTCACCCGGGCCGGAGAGCTGATCGAGCTGTCCCCGACCGAGTTCGAGCTGCTGCGCCTCCTGATGCACAACCCGCGCCGCGTGCTGAGCAAGGCGCAGATACTCGACCGCGTGTGGTCCTACGACTTCGGCGGCCGGGCCCATGTGGTGGAGCTGTACATCTCCTATCTGCGCAAGAAGGTGGACGCCGGACGCGCACCCATGATCCACACGGTGCGCGGGGCCGGGTACGTGCTGAAACCGGCGGCACGGTGACCGTGGCACGGAGCGCGACGACACCGCGGATACGGCGACTGCCCCGGCCGCGCACCCTGCGGGCCCGGCTCACCTTCGGCCTGGTGGTGCTGCTCGCCGTCGCCTGCGCCGCCGTCGGCGTGGCCGCGGTCCTCGAACTGGACGGCTTCCTCACCGGTCGGATCGACCAGCAGCTCAGCCAGACCGGGCCGGGCTTCCCGGAGAGCCTGGAGCACGGCACCGCCACGCCGGCCAAGCCCTCCGACCACGACGGCGACGAGCGCGGCGACACCCGCCGCCAGGCCGCGGGCACCTTCGGCGCCCGGCTCCTCGGCGGCACGGTGACCCACGCCGCCGTCGTCCCGTCCGGGTCCCGTCCCGGCTTCGGCGTCGCCCTCACCGGCGCCGACCGCGACGCGCTGGCCGCGCTCCCGGTGGACCGCGCCGGGCACACCGTGCGCCTGTCCGACCTGGGCGAGTACCGGCTGGCGGCCTGGCCGGGCCGGGACGGCGACGTGCTGGTCACCGGGCTGCCGATGGCGCCGGTGCGGGCCGCCGTCCACCGGCTCGAACTGGTCGCGGGGACCGTCTCGGGGCTAGCCCTGGCCTGCGCCGGGGTCGCCGGGGCCCTCTGGGTGCGCTGGTCGCTGCGCCCGCTGACGCGGGTCGCGGAGACCGCCGCCCGGGTCAGCGAGCTGCCGCTCGCCAGCGGTGAGGTCGCCCTGCCGCCCCGCGCGCCGCGCGCCGACCCGCGCAGCGAGGTCGGGCGGGTCGGCGCCGCCTTCAACCGGATGCTCCACCACGTCGAGGACGCGCTGACCAAACGGCACGCCAGCGAGGAACGGCTGCGCGGCTTCGCCGCCGACGCCAGCCACGAGCTGCGCACCCCGGTCGCCACGGTGCGCGGCCATGCCGAACTCGCCCTGCTCCACCCGGGGCCGGTGCCGCCCGAGGTCACCCGGGCCCTGGAACGCATCGCCGCCGAGTCCGCGCGCATGGGCGAGATGGTCGACGAGATGCTGCTCCTGGCCCGGCTGGACGCCGGGCGTCCCCTGGAGCGCCGCCCGGTCGACCTGACCCGCCTGGTCCTGGACGCGGTGACGGACGCCAGGGCGGCGGGTCCGGAGCATCGCTGGACGCTGGAGCTGCCGGAGGAACCGGTGACGGTGACCGGTGACGCCCACCGGCTCCAGCAGGTGCTGGCCAACCTGCTGGCCAACGCGCGTGCGCACACACCCGCGGGCACCGGGGTGACGGTGTCCCTGGACCTGGAATCCGGGGGTGAGCCGGCCCCGGCGGGCGCCGCCACGGCCGTCCTGAGGGTGCACGACGACGGGCCCGGCGTCCCGGAGGAGGTACAGCCCGGTGTCTTCGAGCGCTTCACCCGGGCCGACCGGCGCCGCACCGACTCCTTCGGCGGCGCCGGGGCGGGCCTCGGCCTGTCGATCGTGGCGGCGGTGACGGAGGCGCACGGCGGCGGCGTCGGGCTGGACAGCCGCCCCGGCTCCACGGCCTTCACCGTCCGGCTGCCGGTGGACGGCGGCGGGGTCAGTAGCGGCTGATCGCGGTCGCCCCGCCCGCCGTGCCGATCGCGATGTGCGGCCGGCGCGCGGGATCCGCCCACGCCAGGACGGCCCGCATGGCCTCCGGGGGCACCGACACACAGCCGGCCGTCGCCCCGCGCCCGTTGACGTGCAGGAAGATGCCCGCTCCCCGGCCGCGCACCGGACGCGAGTAGTTGAAGCCGATGACGAGCGCGTGCGCGTACTGCGCCGGATACGCCACCAGGTGCTCGGACTCGGAAGCCCGGCAGTCGGCGGGGCGCGGCTCGGTCCACCGGTTGTAGGAGCGTGAGTCGTTGTCCTGGCACCACCAGGAGTCCGGGCCCGCCCGCCGGTACCGCATCCTGGTCCCGCCCGGTGCGGCGTCGGTCCCGAAGGCGAACGGCAGGTGGTAGAGGCCGGTCGGCGTCGTGTCCGTGTCCTGCCGCCGTGCCGTCCCCTCGGCGAGTCCGTTCGCGCCGAACCGGGCCGGCGCCGAACCGGCCCGCACCCAGCGCCCGCCGCGCAGGTCCCACCAGGTGACCGTGCCCGTGGTGGCGCCGGTGCCGGCCGCCTGAGCGGTGATCAGCTGGGTGCCGCCGCCGGTGTCGCGCAGCCGGGCCGGCAGCGGCACCTCGCCCGCGGGCGCGGCACCGAGCGTGAGCAGGGACAGGGCGGCGACGATCGCGGCGGCACCGGGGCGCATGGCTCAGACCGTAGACGGCGGGAGCGGCAACGGCAGCCCGGGCAGTCCGTCCAGGCTGGTGGCCACGTGCTCCTTCCGGGTGAAGTAGTCGCTCAGCGAGGCGTCGTCCTCGCGCGCGAAACGCCTGCCGTGCAGATCGCGGTCCTCCTCGTAGGCCATGAAGGGCACCGCGTATCCGCAGGTGTCCCGGACGAGCTCGGCGTGCACGACGATGATCGCGCGCAGTCCGTGCCGGGCCGGGTCGATGTCGGGGAAACGGGCGAGGAGTCCGCCGAAGCGCGGGTCGTCGCGGAAGACGGGCTCGCCCCGGCCGTGGACGCGCACGATGGTGGGCGGGCCCTGGAAGGCGCACCACATCAGGGTGATCCGGCCGTTCTCACGCAGGTGGGCGATGGTCTCCGCGTTGGACCCGGCGAAGTCCAGGTAGGCCACGGTGTGCTCGTCGAGCACCGCGAAGGAGCCCGTGAGGCCCTTGGGGGAGAGGTTGACCGTGCCGTCGCCGGAGAGCGGGGCGGTCGCGGTGAAGAACAGGGGCTGCTGCTCGATGAACGTGCGCAGCCTGCCGTCTATGCGCTCATACGTCTTTCCCATGTCCAGCGATTATCGGGGAAAGTTCTTTCGCCTGTCTAAGGAATTACGGCCTCCGCTCGCCCCACCGTGGCCGCCCCGGCCGGCGCTTCCACGGGGCGGCCACGGCTGCCTGTCGCCCCACGGATGAGGCGCAGGCGGCCGGGGAGGCCGACGCCCGGGGCCCGGCGGCCGGGGCGTCTTCGGTCACCGGGAGATACGGGTAAGCGGTTGCGCTCGTTCAACGGGTGACGGGCGGGTCCGGAGAACACCTCGCGAACCCCTGGAGCCGCTCCGGTGCCGCGACGCGCCACGACGCGCCGGGACGAGATTGACGAACCATGCAGAGTTCTGCATACTCATGCATGTCAGCGAATGCAGTGTGAGGAGAATCCCGTGACCGAGCGCGTCGTACTCGCCTACTCGGGCGGTCTGGACACCTCCGTCGCCATCGGCTGGATCGCCGAGGAGACGGGCGCCGAGGTCATCGCCGTTGCGGTCGACGTCGGCCAGGGCGGCGAGGACCTGGACGTCATCCGCAAGCGCGCGCTCGCCTGCGGTGCCGTCGAGGCCGAGGTCGCCGACGCCAAGGACGAGTTCGCCGACGAGTACTGCCTCCCGGCGATCAAGGCCAACGCCCTCTACATGGACCGCTACCCGCTGGTCTCCGCGCTGTCGCGGCCGACGATCGTCAAGCACCTCGTCGCCGCCGCCCAGAAGCACGGCGCCGGCATCGTCGCCCACGGCTGCACCGGCAAGGGCAACGACCAGGTCCGCTTCGAGGCCGGCATCGTCGCCCTCGCCCCCGGCCTGAAGTGCATCGCCCCGGTCCGCGACTACGCGATGACCCGGGACAAGGCCATCGCGTTCTGCGAGGAGAAGGACCTCCCGATCGCGACCACCAAGAAGTCCCCGTACTCCATCGACCAGAACGTCTTCGGCCGCGCCGTGGAGACCGGCTTCCTCGAGGACATCTGGAACGCGCCGATCGAGGACATCTACGAGTACACCCAGAACCCGGCCGTCTCCCGTGAGGCCGACGAGGTGATCATCACCTTCAAGGAGGGTGTCCCGGTCGCCATCGACGGCAAGCCCGTCTCCGTCCTCCAGGCCATCCAGCAGCTCAACGAGCGTGCCGGTGCCCAGGGCATCGGCCGGATCGACATGGTCGAGGACCGCCTCGTCGGCATCAAGTCCCGCGAGGTGTACGAGGCTCCGGGCGCGATCGCCCTGATCACCGCCCACCAGGAGCTGGAGAACGTCACCGTCGAGCGTGAACTCGCCCGCTACAAGCGGCAGGTCGAGCAGCGCTGGGGCGAACTCGTCTACGACGGCCAGTGGTTCTCCCCGCTCAAGCGCGCCCTGGACGGCTTCATCAACGAGGCCAACCAGCACGTCTCCGGCGACGTCCGCATGACCCTGCACGGCGGCCGCGCGGTCGTCACCGGCCGGCGCTCCGAGGAGTCGCTGTACGACTTCAACCTCGCCACCTACGACACCGGCGACACCTTCGACCAGGCCGCAGCCAAGGGCTTCATCGACATCTACAGCCTGTCGTCGAAGATCGCCGCCAAGCGCGACCTCGTCTGAGCGGGTGAGCGCGTACGGGCCCCCTCGCACGCATCAGCCTGACAGCCGCCTCCTCACCTGCAAGGGTGGGGAGGCGGTCGCACACACAGACACTTCCGAGGAGCAACGCAAGTGAGCAGCAACAGCGGTGACGTACGGCTCTGGGGCGGCCGTTTCGCCGATGGTCCCGCCGAGGCCCTGGCGAAGCTGTCCGCGTCCGTCCACTTCGACTGGCGCCTCGCGCCCTACGACATCGCCGGCTCCCGCGCCCACGCGCGCGTGCTGCACAAGGCCGGGCTGCTCGACGACGACGAACTGCGCCGCATGCTGGCCGGCCTCGACCGGCTGGAGGCGGACGTCGCCGACGGCTCCTTCACCGGCACCATCGCCGACGAGGACGTGCACACCGCCCTGGAGCGCGGACTGCTGGAGCGCCTCGGCGCCGACCTCGGCGGCAAGCTGCGCGCCGGCCGGTCCCGCAACGACCAGGTCGCCACCCTCTTCCGGATGTACCTGCGCGACCACGCCCGGATCATCGGCGCTCTGATCGCCGACCTCCAGGACGCGCTCATCGGCCTGGCCGAGGCCCACCCGGACGTGGCCATGCCCGGCCGCACCCACCTCCAGCACGCCCAGCCGGTCCTGTTCGCCCACCACGTCCTCGCGCACGTCCACTCCCTGTCGCGGGACGCCGAGCGGCTGCGCCAGTGGGACGAGCGGACGGCAGTGTCGCCGTACGGCTCCGGCGCCCTGGCCGGTTCCTCCCTCGGCCTGGACCCGGAGGCGGTGGCACGGGACCTCGGCTTCGAGCGCGGCAGCGCCGCCAACTCCATCGACGGCACCGCCTCCCGGGACTTCGTCGCGGAGTTCGCCTTCGTCACCGCGATGATCGGCGTGAACCTGTCCCGGATCGCCGAGGAGGTCATCATCTGGAACACGAAGGAGTTCTCCTTCGTGACCCTGCACGACGCCTTCTCCACCGGCTCGTCGATCATGCCGCAGAAGAAGAACCCGGACATCGCCGAGCTGGCGCGCGGCAAGTCCGGCCGGCTGATCGGCAACCTGACCGGGCTGCTCGCCACCCTCAAGGCCCTGCCGCTCGCGTACAACCGCGACCTCCAGGAGGACAAGGAGCCCGTCTTCGACTCCTGCGACCAGCTGGAGGTCCTGCTGCCGGCCTTCACCGGCATGATGGCCACCCTCACCGTGCACCGCGAGCGCATGGAGGAGCTGGCCCCGGCCGGCTTCTCGCTGGCCACCGACATCGCCGAGTGGCTGGTCAAGCAGAGCGTGCCCTTCCGGGTGGCGCACGAGGTCGCCGGCGAGTGCGTGAAGGCCGCCGAGGCCGAGGGCAAGGAACTCGACGAGCTGACCGACGAGCAGTTCGCCAAGATCTCCGCCCATCTGACGCCCGAGGTGCGCACCGTCCTCAACGTCCCCGGCGCCCTCGCCTCCCGCAACGGGCGCGGCGGCACCGCCCCGAGCGCGGTCGCCGTGCAGCTCGCCGAGGTCAAGGCGGACGTGGCGGCGCAGCACCAGTGGGCGAACGCCGGGAAGTAGTCCGCCCGCCTCCGAGGGCCTCGCGGGTTACGTTGGTCCACAGCCGTAAGGAAGCGACCGAACGGAGCCCGCGATGCCCTTCGCCCGACTGGCCTCGGCCACGACGCCCACCTGCCACATCGGTCTGGGGCTCGCCGCCGTCGGGCGGCCCGGTTACATCAACCTCGGCCGGGACCGCGACCTCCCGGCCGACCGCACCGTCGACGCCCTGCGTGAGCGCACCCGTGAACTCCTGGACGCCGCCTACGCCCAGGGCGTCCGCTACGTCGACGCGGCCCGCTCCTACGGCCGTGCCGAGGAGTTCCTCGCCGACTGGCTCAGGTCCCGCCCGGACGCCGACGACGTCGTCATCGGCAGCAAGTGGGGTTACACCTACACCGCGGACTGGTCGACCGACGCCGACCGGCACGAGGTCAAGGACCACGGTCTCGCCACCTACGAGCGGCAGCGCGCCGAGACCGCCGAACTGCTCGGCGACCGGCTCGATCTCTACCAGATCCACTCGCTGACCCCGGACAGCCCCGCGCTCACCGACAAGGAACTGCACGCCAGGCTCGCCGAGGCCGCCGCGGGCGGCCTCACGATCGGCTTCTCCACCAGCGGGCCCGCACAGGCCGACACCGTCCGCGCCGCGCTCGCCGTGACGGTCGACGGCGCCCCGCTCTTCCGTACCGTCCAGTCGACGTACAACGCCCTGGAGACCTCCGCCGGTCCCGCCCTCGCCGAGGCGCACGACGCCGGACTGACGGTGATCGTCAAGGAGGGCATGGCCAACGGGCGGCTCGCCGAGCCGAACGCCCCCGAGCCGCTCAAGGCGGTCGCCCACGAAACGGGCCTGGGCTGCGACGCGGTCGCCCTCGCCCTGATCCTGTGCCGGCCATGGGCCGGTGTGGTCCTGTCCGGCGCCGCCACCCCGGGCCAGCTCGCCTCCAACCTGCACGCCCCGGCCGTCGACCTCGACGAGGACCAGCTCGCCCGCCTCGGCGCCCTGGCCGAGGAACCCGGGGCCTACTGGGAGCGGCGCGGACGGCTTCCCTGGCACTGAGCGCCCCGGCGGCACCCTCTTCCATCAGGAGCCGGTGAGACGCGTACGCCTATTTTGAGACATTGATGTCTCACTTGGGGTACTGTTGTCTCATGGCTGTCGATCGTGACCACGTGCTGCGCAGCGCAGCGACCCTGCTCGCCCACAAGTCCACCGCCACCATGGACGAGGTCGCCAAGGCGGCCGGGATCAGCCGGGCCACGCTGCACCGCCAGTTCGCCGGACGCGACTCGCTCGTCAGGGCGCTGGAGGCGCTCGGCATCGCCGAGTGCGAGGCCGCCCTCGACGCGGCCCGTCTCGGGGAGGGGCCGGCCGGCGACGCCGTACGGCGCCTGGTCCGCGCGATCGAACCGGCGGCCGGGCTGCTCTCCTTCCTCTACACGGAGAACCAGCTGTTCGAGGGCGAGGAGCAGAACGAGGGCTGGGCCCGGCTCGACGAGCGCATCTCCGAGGTCTTCCGGCGCGGCCAGCTCGGCGGCGAGTTCCGTATCGACCTCACCCCCGCATGGCTCACCGAGGCCCTCTTCGGGCTCATCGCCTCCGGCGCCTATGTCGTACTGAGCGGCAAGGTCGCCCCCAAGGACTTCCACCACATGATCACCGAGCTGCTGCTCGGCGGCGCACTGCGCACGGACACATCACGGAACGAGGAATCATGACCAGCACCCTGCAGCCGGCTCGCGCGGCGGAGGTGGAGCAGCGGCCCGGCCGCTGGCTCGCGCTCTCCGTCCTCGTGCTCGCCGTGCTGCTGGTGGCCGTCGACGCGACCGTCCTCGGTCTCGCGACCCCCTTCATCAGTGAGGACCTCAGGCCCTCGGGCACCCAGTTGCTGTGGATCGGCGACGTCTACTCGTTCGTCATCGCCGGTCTGCTCGTCTCCATGGGCAGCCTCGGCGACCGCATCGGCCGCAAGCGCATCCTGCTCGGCGGCGCCACCGCGTTCGGCGCGGTCTCCGTGCTCAACGCCTACGCCGCGACCCCGGAACTGATGATCCTGGCCCGGGCGCTGCTCGGCGTCGCGGGCGCCACCCTGATGCCGGCCACGCTCGCCCTGATCCGCAACCTCTTCCACGACCCTCGCGAGCGCAGCCTCGCCGTCGGCATCTGGGGCGCCACCGCCTCCGGCGGCACGGCCGTCGGCCCGATCGTGGGCGGCCTGCTGCTCGAACACTTCTGGTGGGGCTCGGTCTTCCTCATCAACCTGCCCGTGATGGCCGTCCTCGTCCTGGTCGGCATCAGGACCCTGCCCGAGTCCCGCAACCCCGACCCGGGCCCGTGGGACCTGGTGAGCGTCGTGCTTTCGCTGGCCGGCGTCGTCGGTGTCGTCTACGCGGTCAAGGAGGCCGCCGCGCGAGGCTTCACCTGGCCGGTCCTGGCCACGGGCGTGCTGGGCGCGGCCGCGCTGTACGGCTTCGTCCGCCGCCAGCTCACGCTGCCGAAGCCGCTCCTCGACATGCGGCTCTTCCGCAGCCGGGGGTTCTCCGGCGCCGTCCTCGCCGACCTGCTGACCGTGCTCGGCATGTCCGGACTGGTGTTCTTCCTGTCCCAGTACCTGCAACTCGTCCAGGGCAGGCGCCCGTTCGAGGCGGGCCTGGCCGAACTGCCCGCCGCCGTGGGCGCGGTGGTGGCCGGACTGCTCGCCGGGCGGGCGGCCCGGCGCTTCTCGGTGCGGAGCGTGGTCTCCGGCTCGCTGGCCGCCATCGGACTGGGGCTGGCCGTGATGACGACGCTCAGCGGGAGCACCGGCTATCCGCTGCTGGGTGCGGCCCTGCTGGTGGTCGGCGTCGGCGCCGGCTTCTCCTTCACGGTGACCGCCGACGTGATCCTGTCCAGTGTGCCCAAGGAACAGGCGGGCGCCGCCTCGGCGGTCTCCGAGACGGCGTACGAACTGGGCGCGGCCCTCGGCATCGCGCTGCTGGGCTCCATCGTGACCGGCGTCTACCGCGGCTTCACCGGCCCCGCGGGCACACCGTCCGCCGCTCACGAGTCGCTGGGCGGTGCGGTCGAGGCGGCGGCGAGCCTGCCGGCGCGCACCTCGGAGGCCCTGCTGCACGCGGCCAGGGAGGCCTTCGTGCACGGCCTGCACCTGGCGTCGGGAGCGGGAGCGGCGGTACTGCTGGCGACGGCGGTCGCGGCGTGGTTCCTGCTGAAGGGCCAGAAGCTCTGAACCCGGCCGAACGCCTCAACCCGGCCCGGCCTGCGAGGGCCTAGGCGGCCTTCGCCTTGGTCGCGTACACGTCGACGTACTCCTGCCCGGACAGGTGCATGACCTCCGCCATCACCGAGTCGGTCACCGCGCGCAGGACATAGCGGTCCCGGTCCATGCCCTCGTACCGGGAGAACTCCATCGGCTCGCCGAAGCGGACGGTGACGCGGCCCGGCCGGGGCAGGCCCGAGCCGCCCGGCTGGAGCTTGTCGGTGCCGATCATGGCGAACGGGACCACGGGAGCCCCGGTCATCAGGGTGAGCCGGGCGATGCCGGTGCGGCCGCGGTAGAGGCGGCCGTCGGGAGAGCGGGTGCCCTCCGGGTAGATGCCGAACATCCGGCCCTCCTCCAGCACCCGGCGGCCGGTCATCAGCGCGGCCACCCCGCCCCGGGCGCCGTCACGGTCGACGGGGATCATGCCGACGCCGGTGAAGAACCAGGCCATCAGCCGGCCCTTGAAGCCCTTCCCGGTGACGTACTCGTCCTTGCCGATGAAGCAGACCTGACGGTCGCAGACCAGCGGCAGGATCATCGAGTCGATGAAGGTCAGGTGGTTGCCGGCCAGGATCACCGGGCCGTCGCCCGGAATCCGCTCCGCGCCCTCCACCTGGGGGCGGAACATCAGGCGCATGATCGGTCCGAGCACTGCCTTGATGAACACGAAGCGGGACAACGGGCCCTCCGGTGTCTGGAGATGTCGAGGGATTGTTATGAGTCTGTGCAGGTGAGGACGATACTCGCGGCCCCGGGCCGAATGCACATCGGGCTCACCGGCTCTTACACACTGTTGACATACGTTTACCTGCGACGAAGGCGCATTTCGCCCCGATGACCCGAACGGAGCGATGTGATGCAGGTCGCTCGCCGTCCGGCAGGGGGAACGGATGTCCGCCGTGTCCGCCTTCGGCGGGCCGGCCGCGCCGCGGGACCGCGCCCGCGCACCTGAGTACGCCTTCCCGGGACGGGGCGCGACATGCCGACGGATCGTCACCCGTTCGGCCCACGGCGCCCGTTGTGTCCCGTACGGCCTCCCGTATCCCGTACGGCCTCCGGCGACACCCGGTGTCACGCGGGTGTTCGCCACGCGGTCTCCCGTCCGTCATCGGTGCCCACCTACGATCGGCGCGCGCACGGACGACACGAGACCAGGAGGCGGTCATGGGTACGCGGGAGTCGGACGAGCAGGGACGCGGGACGGGACGCCGGGCCGTGCTCGGGGCCGTGGTGCTGGGCGCGGGCGGAGCGGTCCTCGGACTGCCCGGCGTGGCCGGAGCCGCGGGCGAGGACGGCGGCCGGAAGGGCGGCGGGCTGAAGAGCCTGCCGGTGCCGACGATCGTCGGCCACCGGGGCGCCAGCGGCTACCGGCCCGAGCACACCTTCGGCTCCTACGACCTGGCCCTCGACCTCGGCGCCCATGTCGTCGAGGCCGGCGACCTGGTGCCGACGAAGGACGGTCACCTCGTGTGCCGGCACGAGCCGGAGATCGGCGGCACCACGGACGTCGCCGATCACCCCGAGTTCGCCGCCCGCCGCACCACCAAGACCCTGGACGGGGTGCCCACCACCGGCTGGTTCACCGAGGACTTCACCCTCGCCGAGCTGAAGAGGCTGCGCGCGGTCGAGCGCATCCCGGCCAACCGCCCCCACAACACCCTCTACAACGGCCGGTGGGAGATCCCCACCTTCGAAGAGGTCCTGAAGTGGCAGGACGAGCAGACCCGCAAGCGCGGCCGGCAGGTGTGGATCTACCCGGAGACCAAGCACCCGACGTACTTCCGCAAGCTGGGCCTCGGCCTGGAGGAGCGGATCGCCGCACTGCTGCGCAAGCACGGCAAGGACAGGAAGGACTCCCCGGTGATCCTCCAGTCCTTCGAACCGTCCAGCATCCAGCGGCTGAACCGGCTCGTCGGCAACCCGCTCGTGGTGCTGCTGTCGGACGCCGGCAGCCGCCCCTGGGACTTCGTCGAGGCGGGCGACCGGCGCACGGTCGCCGACCTCGTCACGCCCAAGGGCCTGAAGGAGATCGCCTCCTACGCGCAGGGCATCGGCCCGACCGTCGACCTGGTCATCCCCAAGGACGCGGACGGCAACCTCACCAGGCCGAGCACCCTCGTCCGGGACGCGCACGCCGCGGGTCTGATCCTGCACCCCTACACCGTCCGCAACGAGAACCCCTTCCTGCCGCCGAAGTTCCGCAAGGGCACCGCCGCCGACGCCTACGGTGACGTCCTCGGCGTGTTCCAGGCCTACTTCGCCACCGGCATCGACGGGATCTTCACCGACAACGCCGACACCGGACTGCTCGCCCGCGAGGACTTCCTGAGCGGCCGGCACGGCAACCGCTGAACCCCGCCGCCCCGTTCGGGGTGCACCTCGGCCGTCCCGGCAGCCCACGCCGGGACGGCCGCGTCGTCTCCGGTGAGTTGGGTATCTCACAGGGCAACCCGGGCCCGGAACATTCCAGTTGTCCGCGATGTCCGCAAAGGCTGCCCGAACGGGAGGTTGCGGCCCGTGCGACGCGGGGATAGGAGTGGGGGACGACGGCGATCAAGTGAGCGAGAGGCATGCGCACATGGGCATGAGCGTGACCATCTCTGCGGCGGCCGAGCAGGACGCGGAGCAGATCTTCAGGCTGCAGTACCTCTGCTTTCAGAGCGAGGCCGCGCTGTACGGCAACTACCGCATCGCCCCGCTCGTCGAGAGCCTCGACGCGATCCGTCACGAACTCGCCGCGGACTGCGTCTTCGTGGCGCGCCTCGGCGACGAGGTGGTCGGCTCGGTACGCGGCCGGGTGACCGAGGACGGCGCCGCCCTCATCAGCAAGCTCTGCGTCCACCCGCGCCTCCAGGGGCACGGCATCGGCGCCCGGCTGCTGCACGCGGCCGAGTCCGCGCTGGCCGGGGAGCGCGGCGCCACCAGGTTCCGGCTGCACACCGGGCACCGCAGCGAGGGCAACCTGCGCCTGTACCGGCGCGTGGGCTACCAGGCGGTCGGCACCTCCCAGGGCGCCGACGGCGTACTGATGATCGTCCTGGAGAAGCCGGACGGCAGCTACGCGGCGACCGCGTAGCACCGGCGGCCGGGACCCGGCTCAGGCCGCTTGCGGCTGCTGCTTCCGCGCCTTGCGCAGCCAGTACAGGGCCGACAGCGGAAGCAGCACCGGGATGAAGACGTAGCCCCGGCCGTAGTCCGACCACACGGTCGCGTCCGGGAACGCGGACCGGTCGAGCAGCGTCCAGGTGCCGACCGTCAGCACGCCCACGAGCTCGGCGACACAGCACGCCAGCGCGGCCCTGCGCGCCTTCTCCCCGCCGCGCACCAGCGAGTACGTGATGAAGCCGTACACGACTCCGGCCACCGCGGACAGCGAGTAGGCGAGCGGCGCCCGGTCGAACTCGGTGGCGATCTGGTAGACCGAGCGGGACACCGCGCCGACGACCATCACGCCGTACAGCCAGACCAGCAGGGTGCCCGGACCGCTGATGAGCCGCTGCCCGGCCGGCTTCTCCTCCACGGCGCTCATCTCACCTTCCCCAGATGTCATAGAGCCGCACCTCCAGGACGGCGAGGACCACTCCGCCCGCCGCGGCCGTCACCGAACCCCAGCGCGTCCGCTCGGTCAGCGACATGAGCCCGGCCGCCGGGACGCACGCGAAGGCTCCCAGCAGATACGCGACGAAGATCGTCGTGCCCTGCGCCGGCTTCTCGCCCCGCGCCAGCGCCACGACCCCGATCACCAGCTGGACCAGGGCCAGCAGCGACACCACCGCCATCCCGATGAGATGCCAGTCCTTCGTGGGCTGGTCACGGTAGGCCGCCCAGCCGCACCAGGCGGCGAGCAGCAGCGCGGCGACGCCGGTCACCAGCGTCAGGGCATCAAGCATGCCGCCGACCCTATTACGGGGCGGTCGGCCCGCCGCGCCCGGCCCGTGCGGGCGGACCCGCTGCCCGCCGGTGCGGCGCCCCGCGGTGCGGCGCCGTGGCGTTGGCCACAGTCCGGTGGGTGCCATGCCCTGCCCGACCGTTCGGACGGGCGCCCACGGGCCTTGTCCGCACTGGTCAACAGCGCGAAACCCCAGGTCCGTGCCGTCCCACCCGACTGTCCACGTGTGTCCAGCATGCGGACAGCGAGGCCCCCCGGGGCCCATCTCTCTGGTTTACTGACCCGCATGACCACGACGAGCGACCGCATCCCCGCGACCGAGGCGACTGTGCCGCCCGGTGCTCGTTGTATGTGTCCTGTACGTCGAATGTGCGCCTTCTAGAGGGCCCCTGCACCAGCTGAGCCTCGCGCCCCGAAGCGAGAGCCCGCTCATCCACGCCCGCGTCCGGTCCGTCCGGCGCCCGCGGCTGAGCCACGCCCCCGCGCACACGTTTCTCCCATTTTGAGCACCTCTGCGAGAGTCGTGCCGCGTTCTGGCGCCCCCCGACCATGAATGCCGTGCCCGGCGCCCACGACGCGCCGCGCACTCGACAGTGACGGAAACCCACGTGATCACCACATCGGGCCTCACCAAGGTCTACAGCTCGCGCGGCCGTGAGATCACCGCGCTCGACGGTGTCGACCTGCACGTCCGTGAGGGCGAGGTGTACGGCGTCATCGGCCAGTCCGGCGCCGGCAAGTCCTCGCTCATCCGCTGCGTCAACCTGCTGGAGCGCCCCACTGCCGGCACGGTCACCGTCGCCGGGCAGGACCTCACCGCCCTGGCCGGCCGCGGCCACCGGGCGGGCAAGGACCTGCGGCGGGCGCGCAGCCGGATCGGCATGGTCTTCCAGCACTTCAACCTGCTGTCCTCGCGCACCGTCCAGGACAACGTCGAACTGCCCCTGGAGATCCTCGGCACATCCGGGAAGGAACGTTCCCGCAGGGCGCTCGAACTCCTCGACCTCGTCGGCCTCGCCGACAAGGCGCGGGCCTACCCCGCGCAGCTCTCCGGCGGCCAGAAGCAGCGCGTCGGCATCGCCCGCGCCCTCGCCGGCGACCCCAAGGTGCTGCTGTCCGACGAGGCCACCAGCGCCCTCGACCCGGAGACCACCCGCTCCGTCCTCCGGCTGCTGCGCGACCTGAACCGGCAACTCGGCCTGACCGTCCTGCTCATCACGCACGAGATGGACGTCGTGAAGTCCGTCTGCGACTCGGCGGCGCTCATGGAGAACGGCCGCATCGTCGAGTCGGGCACGGTGACCGAACTGCTCGCCACCCCGGGCTCCGAACTGGCCGCCGCGCTCTTCCCGGTCGGCGGCGAGGCCTCCGCCGACGACCGGACCGTCATCGACGTCACCTTCCACGGCGAGAGCGCGACCCAGCCCGTCATCTCCCAGCTGTCCCGCACGTACAACATCGACATCTCGATCCTCGGCGCGGCCGTCGACACGGTCGGCGGCCTCCAGGTCGGCCGGATGCGCATCGAACTGCCCGGCCGCTACGAGGACAACGTGGTGCCCATCGGCTTCCTGCGCGAACAGGGCCTGCAGATCGACGTCGTCGACCACACCCCGGCCGCCCGTCCGGAGCCGGTGAAGGATGGTGCCAAGTGACCTGGTTCGAAATGCAGCCCCTGCTGTCCCAGGCGAGTTGGGACACCCTCTACATGGTCGGCTGGTCCACGCTCGTCGCCGTCGTCGGCGGACTGCCCCTCGGCGTCCTGCTGGTCCTCACCGACCGCGGCGGGCTGCTCCAGAACGTGGTCGCCAACAAGGTGATCGGGCAGGTCGTGAACATCGCCCGCTCGATGCCGTTCATCATCCTGATGGTCGCCCTGATGGGCTTCACCCGCTGGGTCACCGGCACCACGATCGGCCGCGAGGCCGCCATCGTGCCGCTGGCCATCGGCGCCATCCCCTTCTTCGCCCGGCTCGTCGAGACGGCCGTCCGCGAGGTGGACGGCGGACTGGTCGAGGCCGTCCAGGCGATGGGCGGCAACACCTGGACCGTCGTCCGCAAGGTCCTCGTCCCCGAGTCCCTGCCCTCGCTGATCTCCTCGACCACCACCACGATCGTCGCGCTCATCGGCTACTCCGCGATGGCAGGCACGGTCGGCGCCGGCGGCCTCGGCGACATCGCCATCCGCTACGGCTACATGCGCTTCGAGACCCAGCTCATGTGGATCACCGTGGCCATCCTCGCCGTGGTCATCTCGGCCATCCAGTTCGCCGGCGACGCCACCGCCCGCGCCCTGCACCGCCGCTCCGGCCGCTCCGGTCCCGGGCCGAGGCTGCGGCTGCTCAAGGCCGCGGAGCCCGCGGCCCCCGGCGTCGGCAAGGCCGCCTGAAGCTTTCTCTCCCCATCTCCCCGTACCCGGGGTCGCACCACCGAAGGAAAGGCACTTTTCGTGCGTAACACCACCAAGATCACCGCCGCTGTCCTCACCGCCGGAGCCCTCGCCCTCGGGCTCACCGCCTGCGGCTCCGGCTCGGACTCCGGTTCCGCCAAGGCCGACGCGAACGCCACGCTGACGGTCGCCGCCACCCCCACCCCGCAGGGCGAGATCCTCACCTACGTCAAGGACCACCTGGCGAAGAAGGCCGGCCTGAAGCTGGAGGTCAAGGAGTTCACGGACTACGTGACCCCCAACACCGCCGTCCAGCAGGGCCAGGTCGACGCCAACTACTTCCAGCACAAGCCGTACCTCGACGACTTCAACAAGAAGAACGGCACCGACATCGTGCCGGTCCCCGGCGGCACGGTCCACCTGGAGCCGCTCGGCGTCTACTCCAAGACCGTCAAGAAGCTGGACGACCTGAAGAAGGGCGCCACCGTCGCGCTTCCCAACGACACCACCAACGAGGCCCGCGCCCTGAAGCTGCTGGAGGCCAACGGCGTCATCAAGCTGAAGGCGGGCGCCGGGTACGACGCGACCCCCAAGGACATCGCCTCCAACCCGAAGAACCTCCGGTTCAAGGAGCTGGAGGCGGCCCAGCTGCCGCGCTCCCTCGGTGACGTCGACGCCGCGGTGATCAACGGCAACTACGCCCTCGAGGCCAAGCTCAGCCCGGCCAAGGACGCCATCGTCGCCGAGTCCGCCAAGGACAACCCGTACGCCAACTTCCTCGCCGTGAAGAAGGGCAACGAGAACGACCCGCGGGTCAAGAAGCTCGTCCAGCTCCTCACCTCGCCCGAGGTGAAGAAGTTCATCGAGGACAAGTACGACGGCGCGGTCGTCCCGGCGTTCTGATCCGCGCGACAGCCACCCGCACGACGCACGGTGTCCCCGCCCTCACCGGGCGGGGGCACCCCCACGCCGTTCGGGCGGCGAGGGAGGACCCCGTAGTGCGGTTCAGTGCTTTCATGCTGCATGCTGGGCAGTTGAGCAGGCCCTGACGGTTCTTCCGAAGGTTACGGAGCGGCGCATGAACAGCACCTTCCCCAACATCTCCATCAGCACGGAGCGGTTGGTGCTGCGTCCCCTCGAGGAGGACGACGTACCCGCCCTGGCCGCGATGATGAACGACGAGCAGGTCGCGGCCTGGACCGACGTCCCCCAGCCCCTCACCGAGGACGGCGCCCGCACCTGGATCAACGAGTACGCCCCCGCCGAGCGCACCGCGGGCCGGGGCCTCGACCTCGCCGTCACCGAGTTCCTCACCCAGCGGCTGGTCGGCACCGTCCAGCTCACCAAGGCCGACTGGCACGTGCGGTCCGCCGAGCTGTCGTACATCGTCGCACCCTGGGCACGCGGAGAGGGCTACGCCGCCGAGGCCGCGCTCGCCACCGCGCAATGGCTCTTCGGCGACCAGAAGTTCGAACGCATCGAGCTGCGCACCGCCGCCGACAACACCGCCTCCCAGCAGGTCGCCCAGAAGATCGGCTGCATCAGCGAGGGCGTCCTGCGCAACGCCTGCATAGCGCACGTCCGCACCGAGGACGGCACCTGGACCGACCTGCGCACGGACTTCATCGTGTGGAGCCTGCTGCCGGAGGACCTGGAGGGCGCCGGCGAGCAGCTCGCCGAGTCCGGCGGCTACACCTCCTTCCCGGAATGGAACTGAACCGCCCGGACCCGCGGGCAGACCCGCCCCGCCCCACCGCGCGTCCGGCAGCCCCACCGGGTACGCTCGCGGAACACGCTTTCGGGCGTCCACACACCGACGACCTGCGCAATCCTGGAGACTGACGACGATGGCCGACCGGGTCACGGTGATCGGCTGGGACGGTTCGCCGCTGACCGACGCGGCACGCGGCGCCCTGGGCGCCGCCACCCTCGTGGCAGGCGCGGCCCACCACCTGGCGCTGCCCGAAGTACCACGTACCGCCGAGCGCATCCGCCTCGGCAGCGTCGCACTCGCGGCCCGCCGTATCGCCGCCCACCGCGGCACCGCGGTGGTGTTCGCCGACGGCGACCCGGGCTTCTTCGGGGTCGTACGGACCCTGCGCGCACCCGAGTTCGGCCTGGAGGTCGAAGTCGTCCCCGCCGTCTCGTCCGTGGCCGCAGCCTTCGCCCGCGCCGGAATGCCCTGGGACGACGCCCAAGTGGTCGTCGCACACAAGCGCACCCTGCGACGCGCGGTGAACGTGTGCCGCGCCCACGCCAAGGTCGCCGTACTCACCGCCCCCGGCGCCGGACCCGCCGAACTCGGCCTGCTCCTCGACGGGGTTCACCGCACCTTCGTCATCTGCGAGGAACTCGGCACCGAACGCGAGCAGGTCACCGTCGTCACCTCCGACAAGGCCGCCGACCACACCTGGCGCGACCCCAACGTCGTCATCGTCATCGGCGGCCGGGGCGGCGCCGAGGGCGGCGGCTGGATCGCCGGGGACGACGCAGGCCACGGGCCGCGCGGCTGGACCCAGCCCGCCGAGGCCTACGGCGGCGGACTCGGCGAAGGGGAGACCGATCTGCTCCGGGCCGCCCAACTCGCCCACCTCGGACCGTGCGTCGGCGACCTGGTGTGGGACATCGGCTGCGGCAGCGGCGCCTTCGCCACCGAGGCCGCGCGCGGCGGCGCCGCCGTCATCGCCGTCGACCGGGACCCGGGGGCCTGCGCCCGCACGGAGTCGGCCGCGCACCGCTTCGGCGTCCGGACACAGGTGGTCCATGGCACCGCCCCGTACATCCTGGAGAACCTGCCCGAACCGGACGTCGTCCGCGTCGGCGGCGGGGGAGCGGCCGTGGTCTCCGCGGTCGCCGACCGGCGTCCGCAGCGGATCGTCGCCCACGCCGCGACCCGGGACGCCGCCGAACTCATCGGCCGCGCCCTCACCGAGCACGGATACCGGGTCGACTGCGCCCTGCTCCAGTCGGTCGCACTCGACACCCGCGCCTGGACCGAGACGGAGCGCAGCGTCGTGTTCCTGCTCAGCGCCGTACTTCCCGAGAGTGCCCCGTGATCGGGTTGTACTACCGCGCGCGGTAAGCTGGTCGATTGTTGTACCGCACCGGGTGGTCCGGAAGTTCGTTCGTCAATGTCCGGAAAACCCACCCGATTCAGGGCGGGTGTGGTACGGCGGAACCGGAGAACGCGCGACGTGGCGCAGTCCACAGCGGGCTGTCGCGGATCACGCTGTCACGGCGGCCGGACGACCGCGAGAATGCCACTCAATGGCTTTGTCGCCTTTTCCGGGCGGGTTGTTCGTGCCGCACGGCGCGGACGCTCGTTCTTCACTGGGGGCGGTCGGTGCGCCGTTCCGGGTGAGCTGGTCGTAGGAGCACTAAACCGATGGGCGAGGGGTACGCATGACCGACACCGGCCAGGTCCCGGGCGAGGGACTGCCGGAGAGCGCAGGCATGGTGGAGCAGCCGGGCGTTCCCGCGCACGGTGCGTACGCCTACCTCTCCGAGGCTCCCGCCAGGGACGAAGACCTGCTGCTGCCGGGCTCCCACGGAGCGTGGGGCCACGAGGTGTCCCCGCCCGCCCCGGAGCCGGTCCTCGAAGCCGTCCACCAGCCGGGCCCGCACGAGACGGCCGGCCGCGACACCGGCTCGGTCGACCTCGGCGGCGTGCGGCACCCCGACCCGACGGCCACACCGCCGGCCGGGATCCCCGCGGCCGTGCCCCCGCGCCGGCCACTGCACCTCGGCCCGCCGATTCCCGACGCCTCCGCGAGCCCGGTCCGCTCCCTGGCCGACCGCGGCCCCGCGGACGCGCCGGTCCGCCGGCCCGGACCCCCCACGGCGGGCCCCGAGTACCTCGACGTCCCGCAGACGCGCGAAATGGCCCCGCAGGGCGCCGCGCCCTGGGGCGCCCGGCCCACCGTGATGGCCTCTCCGATGCCCGCAGGGGCGGGCACCCCGGGCACGGCAACGCAGCCGGTCGGCGCGGCCCCGTACGTCCCGGACACGAGCCACACTCCCGCGGACGGCCAGGGTGCGCTGATCGCCCAGGCCCCGACCGGCGGCCCGACGCAGGAGGCGGGACCGGGGTCGGAGGGCGCCGGTATCCCTGTGCCGGTGGACGCGATCGAGGCTGGCGGTGCGCCTGAGGGTGGGTCAGTCCTGCCCGGGGGCGCCGTGGCCGGAGGTGCTCCCGCGGGTCAGGTACCGGGTGCGGGGCCGGAGTCGGAGGGCGCCGGTGTTGTGGTGCCTGAGGGTGGGTCAGTCCTGCCGGAGGGCGCTGTGGCCGGGGGCGTCCCGGGTGCGGGGCAGGTGCCGCAGCCGGAGGGTGCCGCGGTTGCGGTGCCTGAGGGTGGGTCAGCCCAGCCCGAGGGCGCCGTCGCCGGGGTTGTTCCGGACGCGGGTCAGGTTGCGGCCGGGGAGCCCGGGCCGGAGGCCGCTGTTGCCGCGGTCGCCCCGGACGCGGGCCAGGTGCCGGACGCGGGCCAGGTGCCGGACGGTGGACAGATGCCCGAGGCCGGACCGGGTCCCGAGGTTGGCGGCGTGGTTCCCGCTGCCCCTGTTCCGGTGGCCGGGGCGGTGCCGTCCGGGGCGGCCGAGCCCGCTCCGGACGCCGCGCAGATGACGGAGGGCGTGCAGGCGCCCCCGACCGGCGAGGCCCCTGAAGCTGCGGCCGAGGCGGTGCAGGCGGGTGGACCCGCCGACGCCGTGGCCGCCGACGAGACGACGCACACGACCGGAACCGGCCCCGAGGGCGCACAGGCCGAGCCGACGCCCGTCCACGCCCCGGAAGCGGCCGCCGAGCAGACCGCGCCCGCCGAGGCCGTGCAGGTTCCGGCAGCCGCGGGCGACACCGCCGAGGTCACCGTGGCGGCGGGCCAGCCGGCCGAGGCCCCCCAGCCGCCTGCTCGGACCGCCGACGCCCCCGAGGCCGCGCCCGTCGCGGCGGCGCCCGCCGAGGCCACCGTCACGCCCGTCCCCGTCACGGAGCAGCCGGAAGCGCCCACGGCCGCTGAGGCCGGCCCGCAGGACGCGGCCGGTGCTGCCACCGTGCCTCCCGCGGATCACATCGCGGACCCCGCTGTCCAGGATGCGGACGCACCCGCGCCCGTCGACGCCGCCGTCCCGGCCGTCGCCCCCGGAACGGCCGGGCCCCGGCTCGCCGAGCCGGACGCGACGGCGCCCGTGGACCCGGCCCCGGGCGACCACACCCAGGGCGCGCCCCTTCACCCCGGCGTCCCCCTTCAGCCCCACCCCGGCCAAGCCCTCGGGGAGTTCGTGCCCGTCGAGGGGTCGGTGCCCACCACTCCGCACCTGGCCCCGACCCCGCCGCATCCCATCGCCGTCCCGGCGGACCAGCTCGCCTCCGGGGAGCCCGTCGCCACGGTCCCCGCGCCGCGCGACGGCGACGCCTCCGCCGTGTCCTGCGAGGAGTCCGCCCCCGAGGCCGTCCAGCACGCGGACGACCTGGACACCCACGGCGCCGACCCGGAGGAGACCCGGGAGGAGAACGCGGCCGAGGAGCCGGAGGCACCGAAGCCCACCGGACCGGCCGCGCCCGGCTACGCCGAGGCCGAGCGCGAGGCCGTGCTCAGGGTGATGCGCGAGCGCCGCGACATCCGCAACGGCTTCCGCGCCGACCCCATCCCGCACGAGGTGCTGCGGCGCGTCCTGGAGGCCGCTCACACGGCACCGTCCGTGGGCCACTCGCAGCCCTGGGACTTCGTCGTCATCCGCTCCGCCGAAACCCGGCAGGCGATGCACGAGCTGGCGGTGCGCCAGCGCGACGCGTACGCCAAGTCGCTGCCCAAGGGCCGGGCGAAGCAGTTCAAGGAAATGAAGATCGAGGCCATCCTCGACACCCCGGTGAACATCGTCGTCACCGCCGACCCGACCCGTGGCGGCCGGCACACCCTGGGCCGCCACACCCAGCCGCAGATGGCGCCGTACTCCTCCGCGCTCGCGGTCGAGAACCTCTGGCTCGCGGCCCGCGCCGAGGGCCTCGGCGTCGGCTGGGTGAGCTTCTTCGACGAGCGCGAGATGGTCCGCGTCCTCGGCCTGCCCGAGCACCTGGAGGTCGTCGCCTACCTGTGCGTGGGCTACGTCGACGAGTTCCCGGACGAGCCCGAGCTGATGCAGGCGGGCTGGTCCAAGCGCCGCCCGCTGTCCTGGGTCGTGCACGAGGAGACGTACGGCCGTCGCGCCCTGCCCGGCGAGGACCCGCACGACCTGCTCGCCGAGACCGTCGCGCAGATCCGCCCGCTGGACGCCAAGGCGCTCGGCGAGGCCTGGGAGCGGCAGAAGCGGATGACCAAGCCGGCCGGCGCGCTCGGCATGCTGGAGATCATCTCCGCGCAGCTGTGCGGGCTGTCCCGCCAGTGCCCGCCGCCGATCCCCGAGCCCGCGGCCGTCGCGGTCTTCGCCGGCGACCACGGCGTGCACGCCCAGGGCGTCACGCCCTGGCCGCAGGAGGTCACCGCCCAGATGGTGGCCAACTTCCTCGGCGGGGGAGCCGTCTGCAACGCCTTCGCCACCCAGGTGGGCGCCGAGGTCTGCGTCGTCGACGTGGGCGTCGCCGCCGACCTCCCGGCCACGCCGGGCCTGGTGCCCCGCAAGGTCCGCGCGGGCACCTCCGACATGACCGCCGGTCCCGCGATGACCCGTGAGGAGGCCAAGCAGGCCATCGAGGTCGGCATCGAGACCGCCCGCGACCTGGTGGCGGCCGGGAACAAGGCGCTCCTCACCGGTGAGATGGGCATCGCCAACACCACGGCGTCCGCCGCCCTCATCTCCGTCTTCACGGGCGCCGATCCCGCCGAGGTCACCGGCCGGGGCACGGGCATCAACGACGAGACCCTGGCCCGCAAGACCGACGTGGTCCGCCGCGCCCTGGAGCTGCACCAGCCGGATCCGGCCGACCCCATCGGCGTGCTCGCCGCGATCGGCGGCTTCGAGCACGCGGCCATCGTCGGTCTGCTGCTGGGCGGCGCCTCCCTGCGCACGCCGGTCATCCTGGACGGCGTCAGCGCGGGCGCCGCCGCCCTGGTCGCCCGCGCCATCGCCCCCGAGGTGCTGGCGGCCTGCATCGCCGGCCACCGCAGCGCCGAACCGGGCCACGTCGCCGCCCTCAACAAGCTCGGTCTGCGCCCCTTGGTCGACCTCGACCTGCGCCTCGGCGAGGGCACGGGCGCACTGCTCGCCCTGCCGCTGGTGCAGAGCACGGCCCGAGCGATGCACGAGGTGGCCACGTTCGACTCGGCGGGAGTCACAGAGAAGTAGCCCACGCGGCCTCGGCGGTAAACGCCCACACCCACGGCCCGCCCACCACGGCACCGGCACGGTACCCACATCCGCCCCGGCCCAGCCGCGGTGGCGCCCGTGGGCCCGCACCCGGTCGCGCCGGGGCGGTGCGCAGGGCCTGTACCCGACCGCACCGAGGCGGTGTGCGTGGGCCCGTGCACGGCCGCGCCGGGGCCGTGTTCCGGGCTCGCGCTCGGGCCAGCCGCGGTGGTGCCCACGGCCCACGTCCCGCACCCGGCCTTGCCACGGTGGTTGCCCAAAGGCCCGTACCGGCCTGTGTCGGGGCGGTGCGCAGGGCCTGCCTGTACCCTGCCCCGCCGGGGCGTTGCGCGTGGCCCGTACCCGGCCGTGCCGTGGTGGTGCTCCCGTACCGGACCGGGTCGCGCCCGGGCGGTGCCCCGGCCCGCACCCGGCACCGCCGCGGCCGTGCCCACGGCCAACTTCCTCCACCCAACCATGCCGCGGCCGTGCCCACGAGCCACATGCCGCACCCGCCCCGCCGCCCAACCTCCGGACGTCCGGTCCGCCGCACCGTTCGACCGCGTAAAATCCGCACGTCAGGGCTACCGCACCGCCGCCGTTAGAGGAGCTCGCCCCATGGCCGAACACCCCGCCTACCCCGTAGGCCTCCGCCTGACCGGCCGTCGTGTGGTCGTCCTCGGCGGTGGGCAGGTCGCCCAGCGCCGCCTCCCGGCGCTCGTCGCGGCGGGCGCGGACATCGTCCTCGTGTCGCCCGGGGCGACCCCCTCCGTGGAGGCGATGGCGGACGCGGGCGAGATCAGCTGGCGGCGGCGGCCCTACGAGGACGGCGACCTCGCCGACGCCTGGTACGCCCTGATCGCCACCAGCGACCACGACGCCAACACGCGCGCCTCGGCCGAGGCGGAGCGCCTGCGCGTGTGGTGCGTCCGCTCCGACGACGCCGACGCCGCGACCGCCTGGACCCCGGCCACCGGCCACAGCGAGGGCGTCACCGTCGCGGTGCTCACCAACAGCGCGCGCGGCCGCGACCCCCGGCACACCGCGGCCATCCGCGACGCGGTCGTGGAGGGCCTGCGCGACGGCACGCTGGTCGCCCCGCACCACCGCACCCGCACCCCCGGCGTCGCCCTGGTCGGCGGCGGCCCCGGCGACCCGGACCTCATCACGGTCCGCGGCCGCCGGCTGCTCGCCGAGGCCGACGTCGTCATAGCCGACCGGCTCGGCCCGCGCGACCTGCTCGCCGAACTCCCGCCGCACGTCGAGGTGATCGACGCCGCGAAGATCCCCTACGGCCGCTTCATGGCCCAGGAGGCGATCAACCAGGCCCTCGTCGAGCACGCCAAGCAGGGCAAGTCCGTGGTCCGGCTCAAGGGCGGCGACCCGTACGTCTTCGGCCGGGGCATGGAGGAGGTCCGGGCTCTCGCCGAGGCCGGCATCCCCTGCACGGTCGTCCCCGGCATCTCCAGCTCCATCTCGGTCCCGGGCGCCGCCGGCATCCCGGTCACCCACCGCGGGGTCGCCCACGAGTTCACCGTGGTCAGCGGGCACGTGGCACCCGATGACGAGCGTTCCCTCGTCGGCTGGCCGTCCCTGGCCGCGCTCACCGGCACGCTCGTCGTCCTGATGGGCGTCGACAAGATCGGCCGGATCGCCGAGACGCTCGTGGCCCACGGCAAGTCCCCCGACACCCCGGTCGCCCTGGTCCAGGAAGGCACGACGGCCGCCCAGCGCCGGGTCGACGCCACGCTCGCGACGGTCGCCGAGACCGTACGCGCGCAGGACGTCAGGCCGCCGGCCGTCATCGTCATCGGCGAGGTCGTCGCGGTGGGCCCGCGAACCGACACGTGACCCCCGTCCGCCCGCCCCATCACCAGGACAAGGCAGTAACACCCGTGGCCGAACTCATCACCGTCGACGACCCCGACGACCCGCGCCTGCACGACTACACGGACCTGACCGACGTGGAACTGCGCCGCAGGCGCGAGCCCGCCGAGGGCCTGTTCATCGCCGAGGGCGAGAAGGTCGTCCGCCGGGCGGGGGACGCCGGGTACGAGACGCGCTCGATGCTGCTGTCGGCGAAGTGGGTCGACGCGATGCGCGACGTCATCGACGAACTCACCGCACCCGTGTACGTGGTGAGCCCGGAACTCGCCGAACGGGTCACCGGCTACCACGTCCACCGCGGCGCCCTCGCCTCCATGCAGCGCAAGCCGCTGCCCACCGCGGCCGAGGTGCTGCGGACGGCCCGCCGGGTCGCGGTCATGGAGTCCGTCAACGACCACACCAACATCGGCGCCATCTTCCGTTCCGCCGCCGCCCTCGGCATGGACGCCGTCCTGCTCTCCCCGGACTGCGCCGACCCGCTCTACCGCCGCAGCGTGAAGGTCTCCATGGGCGCGGTCTTCTCCGTGCCGTACGCCCGTCTCGACACCTGGCCGGGCGGCCTTGAACCGGTGCGCGAGGCCGGTTTCACCCTGCTCGCCCTCACCCCCGACGACCAGGCCAGGACGCTGGACGAGGTCGCCCCGCACCGTATGGACCGGGTCGCCCTGATGCTCGGCGCCGAGGGCTCCGGCCTGTCCCCGCGAGCCCTGAAGGCCGCCGACGAGTGGGTCCGCATCCCCATGGCGCACGGCGTCGACTCCCTGAACGTGGGCGCCGCGGCCGCGGTCGCCTTCTACGCGGTGGCGACAGGCCGCCCCCAGGAGTAGACCCGGCCCGACGAGCGGGGGCCGTGCCACGTCCGACCGGCCCAGGCCGCTACCGCCGCCTACGCCCGCCCCCGCGGGGGTGACTCCACCGCCTGCGCGTGCGCCTGCCGCTGGTCCCGGGCGCCGTCGCCGCCCAGTCCCCGCGAGGGTCCCTGACAGCCCTGTGCCGCCGCGATGCCGAGGGCGACCAGGAGCGTCACCACCACGAACACGACCAGACGCTGCCGCAGCAGCCGCGGGTTGGCGGGCCGCAGCCCGCCCGACGTGCCCCGCGGGCCCGTCCGTCCGGTGCCGTCACGCCGCACCGGACGGCTGCCGGTGCCCGAGCGTGAACCGCCCCGGGACTGCGGCGCCGGACGCGGACCGCCGCCCCGGGACCCGCCGCCCGTGCGGTACGACGCGCCGCCCCGTGACGGAGGGACGGGAGTGCCGGGGGAGGAGCCCGGCGGGCGCCGCCGGGCCCGCCCCTGCTCGGTGTGACCGGGACGCTGCCGGCCCGGGTGGCTGTCGACCAGGGAACCGGTCGACCGGTCCGCCTCCGCCGCACGCGGCGCGGGCGCCCGCACCTCACCCAGGTCCTGTGCCTCCCGCGCGGCGATCTCCTTCAGCCGCAGCGACAACTGCAGCGTGCTGGGCCGCTCCTCGGGATCCTTCGCCAGACACGCCCGGACCAGCGGAGCGAGCGCGTCCGGCACCCCGTGCAGCTGCGGTTCCTCGTGCACCACGCGGTACAGCATCACCTCGGAACTGCCGTGCCCGAACGGCGAGTCGCCCGTGGAGGCGTACGCGAGCGTCGCCCCCAGCGAGAACACGTCGGTGGCCGGAGTGACCGCCGCGCCGCGCACCTGCTCCGGGGCGAGGAAGCCCGGAGAGCCGACCGCGGTGCCCACGTGCGTGAGCGTGGAGGCACCGGTGGCCCACGCGATACCGAAGTCGATGATCCGCGGCCCCTTGGGCGACAGCAGGATGTTGGAGGGCTTGAGGTCCCGGTGCACCACCCCGGCCTCGTGCACGGCGACCAGCCCCTCGGACAGCGCGGCCCCGACCGCCGCCGCCTCCGCCGCGCCCAGGGCGCCCTCCTCGGCCACCTTGTCGTGCAGGGAGGGCCCGGGCACGTACTGCGTGGCGAACCACGGCCGGTCCGCCTCCAGGTCCGCGGCCACCAGCCGCGCCGTGCACCCGCCCCGGATCCGCCGCGCCGCCGAGACCTCGCGCGCGAACCGCGACCGGAACTCCTGGTCCTCCGCCAGATCCGGCCGGATCACCTTCAGCGCCACTCGCTGGCCCTTCCGGTCGGAGCCCAGGTAGACCACGCCCATCCCGCCCGCGCCGAGCCGTCGGTGAAGCCTGAACGAGCCGACGACGCGCGGGTCCTCGCGCCTCAGGCGCATCATCGCCATGTTCATCCCCGCTGCCCGGTCCCTGTGACGAGCCACAGCTTACGTATCCGGGACCCCTGGCGCGCAGAGGCCGCGCCCTCTCGACCCGATCGATTGTCCGCGCGGGACACCGGATTTGACGGCCGGTCAACGCGACTTGGAAGGGCCCTCCTTGGGTGTTCCAAGATCCCCAACCACCCGCCGGCGGAAGGATGTTGGACCAGTGCCGGAAGGCGGCGGGTGCGGGTGGCGGACGACCCCCGCCGCCGGGGGGAGCGGGCCCCGCACGGGGGAGCGGCCAAGGTGAGCGAAGTCACGCAAAGCGGGTGCGTATCCTCCGGCGGCCGGTGAGGGCGGCGGTGCCACGGGCGACCCCTCCGGGAAGACCCCGAGCCCCGGAGCGACGTCTCCACCCAGGGGAGTACTCCCCAGCTCACGGCTCATCCTCCGGGAGGCCCCCCAATCGGTACGAGGGCATGACGTCCCGGATGCGCCGCGCACCTAGATTTGAGGTCAAGCGGCGGGTGCGGCACTCGTCCCCCGAGGTCAAGCACCCGCCGCTGCCAGAGACAACCGAGACGGTCAGGAGAGGGACCATGGCCCTGACGGCACCGCGGACACTGCTCCGCACCCAGGAGCGCCTCACGCGCCCCCGTCGTACGGGCCGCCGCCACCCCCTGGTGGCGACGCTGATGGCCCTTCCCCTGGCGGCCCTGCTCCTGCTCGTCTTCGACGGCTGGAACACAGTGGCCACACAGGCGTCGTCCGTGGGTGTGATGCTGGGGCGCTGAGCGGCGACCCCAGGCCCGGAAGAGCGGTCCGGGCGGGGACATCCCACCCATGAAACCCCGTGGGGACGGGGGTGCGGCGGACGGCAGAATGCCGGCGCAGCTGGGGAGCTGCGCCGGCATTGCTTTGTGCCCGGACGGCCCGGCCGCCGGTACCAGGAACGACGAAGCCCCCGGCCGTACGCGACGGCCGGGGGCTTCCGGTGTGTGGACGATACTGGGATTGAACCAGTGACCTCTTCCGTGTCAGGGAAGCGCTCTCCCGCTGAGCTAATCGTCCTCGGGACCAGGATCGTGGATGGGGACCACGGGCCCTGTGCGCGATACTGGGATTGAACCAGTGACCTCTTCCGTGTCAGGGAAGCGCTCTCCCGCTGAGCTAATCGCGCGGGTAAGGATCTTCGGCAGATCCAGTGGACGATACTGGGATTGAACCAGTGACCTCTTCCGTGTCAGGGAAGCGCTCTCCCGCTGAGCTAATCGTCCTTGGAGGTGGAGACGGGATTTGAACCCGTGTAGACGGCTTTGCAGGCCGTTGCCTCGCCTCTCGGCCACTCCACCAGGAGTACGGGGGACCCGGGAGATCCCCTCTTCCTGCGAGCGGACGACGAGGCTCGAACTCGCGACCTCAACCTTGGCAAGGTTGCGCTCTACCAACTGAGCTACGTCCGCCTGTCGTTTCGTTCCGCTTGCGCGGCCCGGCGACGTGTTGAACTCTAGCGGATTCCCGGGCCAGCACAAAAACGCGTTTGCGCAGCGTGCTGCGCCGCGTCCGCCCGGCGACCCGGCCGGGAGACCGGAACGACACGCCCGGACGGCCCCGAGCGGCACCCGCCATAGACTCGACGGCGTGCTCGACCTGCCACCTCTTGCCCGTTTCGGCGACCGTGTCGCCACCGGCCTGACCGATGTCACCAGCGATCCCGCAGCCCTGGACTCCAGCGGTTTCTGGGCCGTCGCCGCGGACTACGAGGGCCGGCTGACCTGCGCCCGCTTCCGTGACGTACGGGAGGAGGCCGTACCCGCCCCCGTCCCGGGCCGGTGGCGCGGCCCGGCGGCCGGCGACTGGACCTCTTCCCTCGACCGCGCCGCATACACGGCGGGCGTGCGCCGTATCCGCGAGCACATCGCGGCCGGCGAGGTCTACCAGGTGAACCTCTGCCGCGTCCTCGGCGCGCCGGTCGCCCCCGGCGCCGACGTGGACGCCCTGACCGCCGTACTGGCCCGCGGCAACCCCGCCCCGTATGCCGGAACGATTCGCCTGCCCGGGCACGGGGTGGAGATCGCCACCGCGTCCCCCGAGCTTTTCCTGCGCCGCGACGGCCGGACGGTCGAGTCCGGCCCGATCAAGGGCACCGCCCGCACCGAGGCGGAACTCCTGGCCAAGGACTACGCCGAGAACGTGATGATCGTGGACCTGGTCCGCAACGACATCGGGCGCGTGTGCGCCACCGGCAGCGTCACCGTCCCCGACCTGTGCGTCGTCGAGAAGCACCCCGGACTGGTCCACCTGGTCTCCACGGTCCGCGGCGAACTGTGCGACGGCGCGGGCTGGCCCGAACTGCTCGACGCCGCCTTCCCGGCCGGCTCGATCACCGGAGCCCCCAAGTCGAGCGCCCTGCGGATCATCGACGCCCTGGAGGCCGCCCCACGCGGCCCCTACTGCGGCGGCATCGGCTGGGTCGACGCCGACCGCGGGACGGGCGAGCTGGCCGTCGGCATACGCACCTTCTGGATCGACCGCGCCGCCGGCGCGCCCGTCCTGCGTTTCGGCGCCGGCGCCGGGATCACCTGGGACTCGGACCCCGAGGGCGAGTGGCGGGAGACCGAGCTGAAGGCGGCCCGGCTGCTCGCGGTAGCGTCGGGCGCGTACGAGGAAGCGTACGAGGAAAGTGGAGAGTGACTGCGGCGGTGCCGTGCCTGTCCGGGGGACGACCCCCTGACCCCCGGCCGAAGCGACGCACCCGGCAGGGACTTGTGAGGTAGGAACCAGTGAAGGTTTGGCTAGACGGCGCGCTGCGGGACATGGAGTCCGCCCGTGTCTCCGCGTTCGACCACGGACTGACCGTGGGCGACGGCATCTTCGAGACGGTGAAGGCGGTCGGCGGAAGGCCGTTCGCGCTCACCCGCCACCTGGACCGGCTCACCCGGTCCGCCCGCGGCCTCGGCCTGCCCGACCCCGACCACGACGAGGTGCGCCGTGCCTGCGCCGCCGTGCTGGAGGCCAATCCGATGCCGCTGGGCCGGCTGCGCATCACCTGCACCGGTGGTCAGGGCCCCCTCGGCTCCGACCGCGGCGACCACGGTCCGACCCTGCTGGTCGCCCTCGGCGAGACCACCCGTCGCCCCGACTCAACCGCCGCCGTCACGGTGCCCTGGACCCGCAACGAGCGCGGCGCGCTCACCGGCCTGAAGACCACCTCGTACGCCGAGAACGTCGTCGCGCTCGCCCGCGCCCGCGAACACGGCGCCACCGAGGCCCTGTTCGCCAACACCGTGGAACGGCTCTGCGAGGGCACCGGCTCCAACGTCTTCGTCGTCCTCGACGGGGAGATCCACACCCCGCCGCTCGCCTCCGGCTGCCTCGCCGGCATCACACGCGCCCTCACCATCGAGTGGACGGGCGCGAAGGAGACCGACCTGCCGCTGGACGTCCTGAGCCGGGCCGAGGAGGTCTTCCTCACCTCCACCCTGCGCGACATCCAGGCCGTCCACCGCGTAGACGACCGCGAACTGCCCGGCGCCCCGGGCCCGGTGACCGCCAAGGCCATGCGGATCTTCGACGAACGCGCGGCCCACCGCCTGGACCCCTGATCCCCGGCAGGCCCCCGGGCAACGGAACGCCCGGACCGGAAAGCCGGGACACAATCGGCTGCCGCACCGCGCGGCAGCGGGTAGAACTCTCCTGATGACCACGACCCTGCGGCCGACCGAGCCGCTGCAGCAGAACGCCGACGGCACCCGTTCACGCCGCTACCAGGTGTGCGTGAACAGCCGCCCGGTCGGCGCGATACACCTCGCCACGCACCCCGTCTTCGGGCCCTCCGTCGCCAGGGTCCTCGGCCTGCACATCGACGAACCGGACCGCCACCGGGGCCGCGGCACGGTGGCCGCGCTCGCCGCCGAGGAGGTGGCGCGCGGCTGGGGCTGCAAGCGGATCGAGGCCTCCGTGCCCGCCGACGCCGAGGCCGCGGTCCGGCTGGCCGCGGCGCTCGGCTACGTCGAACGCAACCGCGGCATGGAGAAGCAGCTCGGCGCCGACGCCCCCGGACTGCCCGCCGGCAGCCGGGGCAGGCCCATGACCCCGGCCGAGTACCCGACCTGGCTCGAACAGGGCAAGGCCGCCTACGCGCGCAGCTGGACCGACCGCGGAGTGCCCGCCGACGAGGCATGGGCCAAGTCGGAGGACGACCACGCCCGGCTGCTGCCCCAGGGCCCCGACACCCCGGGCATGCTGCTCAGCGTCCTGGAACACGAGGGCACCCCGGTCGGCACCCTGTGGGTGGCGGTCACCGAGGAGCGGGCCTTCGTCTACGACGTCGAGGCCGACGCGCGCTTCCGCGGCCGGGGCCACGGACGCTCCCTGATGCTGTTGGCCGAGGCCCAGGCACTGGCCGCCGGCCGGCACGTCCTGGGCCTCAACGTCTTCGCGGGCAACACCCCGGCCGAGCGGCTGTACGAGTCCCTCGGCTACCGGCCCGTGGTGCGCGCCGTCTTCAAGGAACTGCTCTGAGACACGGCTTCGGCGCCCGGTGAGAGCGGCGGGGGACGGACGGGCCGGTCAGCTCCCCTGCCCGGCCTCGGCCAGCAGCCGGTCCACGATCTCCTCGACGCGCTCGCGCAGCCCCTCCTGGCTCTTGCCGCCGTCCAGGAGCTCGCCCCCGACCACGTACGTCGGCGTGCCGGTCACCCCGATCGCCTTGCCCTCGGCCTGGTCGGCGTCGACGATCAGGATGTGCCGGCCGTCGATCAGCGCGGTGTCGAACTCCTCGGCGTCCAGGCCCAGTTCACGGGCCACCTCGATCAGGACGGGCTCGCCCTCGCGGGCCAGCCGCTCGACCCGGCCGAGCACCGCCTCCACGTACGGCCACCCCTGCCCCTGCTCGGCGGCCTCCTCCGCGGCCTGAGCGGCGGCGAAGGAGTGCTGGTGCTTCTCCAGCGGGAAGTGCCGCAGCCGCACCTCCAGCCGGTCCCCGTACCGGGCGCGCAGGGCACGCAGGTCGTCGAGCGCGGTACGGCAGTCGGGGCACTGCAGCTCGCACCAGACGTCGAGAACCGGGACAGGGGCGTGCGCGGAGGAGGAGTCGCTCATGCGGACAGTCTTCCAGGCCCGCCGCGGGCCGCCCAACCGGGATCACACGTGGTAGGCCCACCGGGACCTGCGGAGGAGGCGACCCGGAGATCTCCCTGAAGTCCGCTCGGAACATGGCCTCCCCACCGGTGGGCGGTGCAGGATGGAAGGGACGAACCACCCCGACCGGTGAGCCTGCCTGGAGGACCGGATGATCGCCGAGACCGTATGTTCCGCCGTTTCCGCGGCCGGCCTGGGCATCGCCGCGGTGACGGCCTACCGGCGGCGCATCCTCGCCGCGGCCCGTATCGCCGCCTACTCCCTGATCCCGGTCGCCCTGGCGATGACCGGCGTCGTCGGCTGGCTCGCCGACACCGCCTTCAGCCCGACCGCCTGGGCGGGCTTCGGCCTGCTCGGCGCCGCCTGGCTGCTCTTCGCGTCGACCCGGGCGGTGGAGCGCCGCCGCGGCGGCACGCGCAAGGAGCGCAAGGAGACGGCACGGGCCGCGGAACGGGGCGCGGTGGCCCCGGCGGCGTCGGCGCCCTCCCTGGGACCGGGCCAGTCCGCCCGCCCGTCCGGCAGGCCCGCCGCGAAGGCGTCCGGGAGCGACGACGACTTCAGCGACATCGAGGCGATCCTCAAGAAGCACGGCATCTGACGGTGATCATGGGTGCGCCCGCAAGTGATCACGGTCCGCGCCGAAGCGGACCGAAGATCGCGGAATGCGGCTGACTCCCGCACAATCCTGGTGTGTTGATCGCGTACCGCTCGGCGGCTGCGTCATCATCGGCCCCGAGATGGTGGACACGACACAGAGCGAGTCCGCGCCCCCTCAGGACGAGCCGCGCGGATGTCTCTTCGCCCTTTCCCAGCCGCCGCTGATGATCTTCCTTGCGGTGATCGGGTGTCTGCTGCTCATGGCTTCGTTGCACGACCTGCTGTTGCTGTGAGCCGTACGCGTGGGTCCCCGGCGCCACCCGCCGGGGACCACGACAACCATCAGCCGGCCGCCTCCTTGCGGCGCGCCCGGTAGGCGGCCACATGCAGACGGTTGCCGCACGTGCGGCTGTCGCAGTACCGCCGCGAGCGGTTGCGGGACAGATCGACGAAGGCACGCCGGCAGTCGGGAGCCTCGCAGCGCCGCAGCCGCTCCCGCTCCCCGGCCACCACGAAGAACGCCAGCGCCATCCCGCAGTCGGCGGCCAGGTGGTCGGCCACGGAGGCGCCGGGCGCGAAGTAGTGCACGTGCCAGTCGTACCCGTCGTGGTCCGTCAGCCGGGGCGTGGTGCCCGCGGCGGCCACCAGCTCGTTGATCATGCCCGCCGCCGTCCGGCAGTCGGGGGCCGCGAAGATCCCCGCGAACCGGCCACGGATCCTGCGTACCGCGGAGAGATCGAACTCCGACAGCACACCCACGTCGCTCATTTTGTGGTTGCGGACGAATTCCCCGAGCGCCGCGACGTCCGCCAGCCCGTCCGGCGCCGCTTCGTCCTCCGGCGCGGTGTTCACCAGATCCACCACGGTGTCCAGCGCGCACCGGGTGTCGTGGGTGATCAGCACGTTTCGCTCCCTGGCCTGGGGATCGGGCACACGCCCGCCGATGCAGGCCGATGGTAGTGGCTCCACGCGCCCCCGAGCAGCGCACGGCGCCGCCGCGCCCACGCGCGCACACCGGCACCAGCCCCCGCGGGAGACCGGTACCGGTGTGCTCGCGTATGCGGTTGTCCTGGCCCGAGCCGTCTCCCCGAGTGGACGGCAACGGGCAGCTTGAAGGGCCTCGACGGGCCTAACTCTCCGCGAGGATGTGCGAAAGCTCCTGATCCAGATCGAAGTGCCGGTGTTCCGTGCCGGGGGGCACGGCCGCGTCCGTTCGCTTCAGGAAGGACTCCAGGGCCCGCGCCGGGGCCTCGAGCAGGGCCTCGCCCTCAGGAGAGCTCAGGGCGATGCACACGACGCCCTGGCCGTGACTGCGGGACGGCCAGACACGGACGTCTCCGGTGCCCGTCGGTCGATGAAGACCCTCGGCGAGGAGGTCGCGGGCGAACACCCACTCGACGGTCTCCTCGGCTCCGGTGTGGAAGGTGGCGTGCACGGCGTAGGGGTCGGCCGTGTCGTACCGCAGGCCTGCGGGGACAGGCAGTGAGGACTCGCTCGATACAACGAGGCGCAGGTGCAGCTCGCAGCTGACCGTGGTGTTCATAAGCGCCAGGGCCTTTCGCTCAGTGTGCGCTCGGGGATTCGCACGTCGGCGAAATCGACATGCCACCTACGGTGCCGTTGTAAACCCCTCTGAGTGTTTTGCTTGGCTTTACGTAACTCTTCCGGCCGAGGGTGTGTTCGTACGGTACGCCCATTGCGGTGACCGGATTCTCGTCCGGTACGGTGGCAACGTATGAATACGCGGAGTGACGAACCGGAGCGCCCCGCCGAGGCGCCGCAACGGGCGAAGGCCGAGGCGGAGGGGGAGGCGGAGCGTGACCGGCGGGGGCTGGGCTCGCGGGCTCCCGCAGTTCGTCCGGTCACACCGCGTGCCGCACCTGAGCCGGCAGGCCGGGATCTTCGTCGCCGGACTCCTGGTCGTGATCGCCGGGATCATCATGCTCCCGCTGCCCGGACCCGGCTGGCTGGTGATCTTCGGCGGCATGGCGATCTGGGCCACCGAGTTCGTCTGGGCCCAGCTCGTGCTGCGCTGGACCAAGCGCAAGGTCACCGAGGCGGCCCCCAGCAGGCGCTCGACCCCGGGGTGCGCCGCCGCAACATCGCGCTGACCGTGATCGGCCTGGTGATCGTCGCCGCGCCGGCCGCGGTGTACCTGTGGAGGTTCGGCCCGGTGCCGCCCTGGACGGCCGTCGGCCGCTGAACGCGGCACACGCGGTCCGGGGCGCTCGCCGGACCATGGTCCCGGGCACCCCTGACATGCGGTAATGTTCTCCCTGTGCCCGGGCGATTAGCTCAGTGGGAGAGCGCTTCGTTCACACCGAAGAGGTCACTGGTTCGAACCCAGTATCGCCCACCCGGAACCGGCGGCCCGTATGCGATCAAGCAGACGGGCCGCCGTCGTATGCGCGGGGCGGGGGAGGGCGTGGTGACGATCCGTTACCTGTAAGCGCGGTGCCGGCGCACGCGCCGTAGAAGTGGACCGGCCCATCCCGTTCTTCGCGACGGCGTATTCGAGGATCAAGGAGAAGGCCGACTTCCAGGACCGTCCCCCATTCCGGGAGAAGTTCCGGAAGCGGTCTTCGGCGGAAATCCACGGACCTATTTCCAAAACACCGTCACCTTTCTTCACGGGTACGGAAGGAGAGGTGACGGACCGGCCGCCGTTCACGTCAGACTCGTCCCATGGACTGGACCCACTACCGCTTCCGCACCCGGTGGACCCTGCCCGCGCCGCCCGACGCCGTCTACCGGGCGCTGGAACGGGTCGAGGACTACCCGGGATGGTGGCGGCAGGTGCGCGAGGTGACCCGCACCGGTCCGACGGCCGCCGTCGTCCGGATCCGCTCCCTCCTGCCCTATGACCTGACCTTCACCGCACGCGAGGTGCGCCGGGACCCCGCCGACGGAGTCCTGGAGGCCGAGCTCACCGGGGACATCGACGGCTGGGCACGCTGGACGCTCACCGCCCACGGAACCGGCACCCTCGCCACCTACGACCAGGTCGTCGACGTGCGCAAACCGCTGCTCAGACGGTTCGCCGTGCCCGGCCGGCCCGTCTTCCGCGCCAACCACCGCCTGATGATGCGGACCGGCCGGCGCTCACTGGCCGCCCGCCTGGAAGCGGTTTGAACGAACGCCCCGCGGGCCTGTATGGTTCAGTGCGTTCCCGGGCGATTAGCTCAGTGGGAGAGCGCTTCGTTCACACCGAAGAGGTCACTGGTTCGAACCCAGTATCGCCCACCGGGTGAGGCCGGTCCGCACAGGCGGACCGGCCTTTTCTCATCCTCAGGCGGCCGCCGCCGGCAGTTCCGGACGCAGCGGCCACGACGGGTCCACCGTCTCCTCCGTCCCACTGCGCGCGAACCACGCCTGCAGGCCACGGGCCTGCGCCGCGTGCCAACCCGTCTGCAGCGTGTGCAGTTCCGCCGGGGTCAGCCGCTCCAGGCGGGCCGCGAAGCGGCGGCCCAGCGCACGGACCACCTCCAGCGCGGCCAGGGCGTCCGCCGCCGCGTCGTGCGCGTCCTGCAGGGCCACCTCGTAGTGCGCGCACAGGTCGGTGAGCGTGCGCCTGCCCTTGCGGTAGCGGTCGAGATGCTTGTCCAGCACCCGCGGATCCAGCACCCGCAGCGGCGATGCCTCGAACCAGCGCTCCAGCGACGAGGCCCGATGGCGGCGCAACTCCCGGTCCAGCAGCGTCAGATCGAACGGCGCGTTCATCACCACCAGCGGCCGGCCCAGCGCGGCCTGCTCCGCCAGTTCCTCGGCCATCTCGTACATCACCGGCGCCGGCCAGCGCCCGTTGAGCTGGAGATGCTCATCGGTCAGCCCGTGCACCGCCGTCGCCGCCTCCGGCACCGGCACGCCCGGGTTCACCAGCCAGCGGTGCACCCGTGGCCGGAAGCCCGGGGCGTCCTGGACGACGAGGGCGGCCGACACGATGCGGTCGGTCTCGACGTCGACGCCCGTCGTCTCCGTGTCGAAGGCGGCCAGAGGCCCCTCGTACCAGCACGTCATAGGCCCACAACTCCTCGGTCCACGAGGACAGCTGACGCGTCGTCCGTCCGCTGCCGGTTTGGTGATACCCGGGCTGTTTGCGCCGTACGCCGGAAGGAGACAACAGGAGTGCGGGTCTTTGCAGTTCACGGGCCCGCAGCGGGGATACACCAAGCACGGAAGGCTGTTGGTCGCCATGGTGATGGCACAGCCCGAGCGGGGCGGGCTGCTGCCCGAGCGCGTGAGCGCCCCACGGGGCACACTCGCCACCACCGCCTGCATGGAGACACTCCAGGTGGGCTATCTGCACGCGGTCGCCGCGGCGGCCGGCTGCTCGCTGTCCCAGCCCTTTCCCGACAACGGCATCGACTGGCACGTCAGTCACAGCGCCCCCGGACACACCGTCGACGACGAGGTGACCATCAAGGTGCAGTTGAAGTGCACCTACCAGCTACCGCCCAACCCCCCGGGCCGGTTCTTCTCCTTCACGCTCGACAACGCCCACCTGGCCAAGCTCGCCCGCACCCCGGTCACGGTGCACAAGATCCTCGTAGTGATGATCGTGCCCCGGTCGCAGGACCAGTGGCTGCGTGCCGGCCACGACCGGCTCGACCTCAGGCACTGCTGCTACTGGGTCAACCTCGCCGGCCACCCCCTCACCGGCCGGTACCGCACCACCGTGCGGATCCCGACCGCGCGCATCTTCGACGACCGGGCCCTGTGCGAGATCATGACGCGGGTCGGTACGGGAGGCAGACCATGACGCACCGCCCCCTCGACGAACCCCTGCGACCGGTACGGCCGCACCCCGTCGACGCCCACCGCGGCCGTCTCCCCGCCCCCTCCGACGTCGACCCCGCCGTCCTCGGGACCCTGCTCCACCGGCACGGCTGGCAGCGGCGCGGCGGCGCCGCCGGCCGCTACGGCCGCTGGACCCCGCCCGGGCCCGGCGGCACCGGCACCAGCCTGCTGGTGCCCGAGAGCCGCGCCTTCCCCGACAGCGACGACCTGCTCGGCGAGGCCCTTGACGCCCTCGCCCGCAGCGGCACGCCCTCGGCACGCGAGGTCCTGGTCGCCCTCACCCTGCCCAGCGACGAGATCCGCTGGTGGCGGGACGTGCCCGAGGGCCCGGCCGACGCCGCCGGCTGGACCGTCGAGGAACGGCTGCGCGGCGCCGCCCGCCAGATGCTGCTCGCCGCCGCGCTCGCCACCCGCGCGCGTGCCGGCTACCACGGCGCCCGCCACCGGCGCTCGGCCGCCGCGTCCCTGGACCACGTCCTCGTCGGCTCCGCCGCCCACGGACGCGGCCTGACCGCCTTCGTGCCCGTCGACCCCGGCCGGCCTCTCGCCGTCCGCCTCCACCAGGCCCTGTACGCCGTCCGTGAGGCCGTCGACTACCGACGGGCCACCGGCGCCATGGACGCCTTCGACGGTGCCGTCCGCGCGGGCGCCAGCCGTGAACTCACGGAGGCCGTCATCGCCCTCGTCCGCGGCACCGAGGGCGCGCAGGTCGCCGTCGAGTGGGCGCCCGCGGCGGGCGTACCCGAGGACTGCGCGGCCGCCGCCGAGGCCGTCGAGTTCTCGCCGGGCGACCTGCCCGTACTGCGCGAGGCCGGCGCCCGCTATCTGCGCGCCGAACCGTCGGTGCCCGCCCGGATCACCGGCACCGTGGTGCGGATGCGCAGAGCGCACCCGCGCGGCGAGGGCACCGTACGGCTCCGGGTGCTCACGGGCGCCGAAGTGCCCTACGTGCGCGTGACCCTGGACGAGGAGGACTACCGCGTCGCCGGACACGCCCACCTCGTCGGACTGCCCGTGCGGGTTCTCGGCCGGCTGGAGAGCCGCGGCGGCTTCCGCCGGCTCTCGGGCGCCTCCGGCGTCGTGCCGGTGGAGGTCGACGACGAGGAGCGGGACCGGCTGCTGAAGTCGGTGCAGGAGAACGCCAAGGACACGGACTGCTTCGAGGAGGTGTGCGGCGGGGACGACCGCGACTGACGCGCACGACAGCGACCGATCGTGGACCGTGCGTAATCGTTTCGCGGTAGAAGGCCCGGGGTCGGTACGATCCCAGTCATGCGCGCGCTCCAGGTATGGCGCCGCACCCCACCTGCAGTCAGGAGAGACCGGTGTCAGACGTCCGTGTGATCATCCAACGCGATTCCGAGCGGGAAGAGCGCACGGTGACGACGGGCACCACGGCCGCCGACCTCTTCGCCGGCGAGCGCTCGATCGTGGCCGTCCGCGTCGGCGGGGAACTCAAGGACCTCGCCCACGAGATCAAGGACGGCGAGACCGTCGAGGGCGTCGAGATCTCCTCCGAGGACGGCCTCAACATCCTGCGCCACTCCACCGCGCACGTCATGGCGCAGGCCGTGCAGGAGCTCTTCCCCGAGGCCAAGCTGGGCATCGGCCCGCCCGTGCGGGACGGCTTCTACTACGACTTCGACGTCGAGAAGCCCTTCCACCCCGATGACCTCAAGGCCATCGAGAAGAAGATGCAGGAGATCCAGAAGCGGGGCCAGAAGTTCTCCCGCCGTGTCGTCACCGACGAGGCCGCCCGCGAGGAGCTGGCCGACGAGCCGTACAAGCTGGAGCTGATCGGCCTCAAGGGCTCCGCGTCGCACGACGACGGCGCGGACGTCGAGGTCGGCGCCGGTGAGCTGACGATCTACGACAACCTGGACGCCAAGACCGGCGAGCTGTGCTGGAAGGACCTCTGCCGCGGTCCCCACCTGCCCTCCACCCGGCTGATCCCGGCGTTCAAGCTGATGCGCAACGCCTCGGCGTACTGGCGCGGCAACGAGAAGAACAAGCAGCTCCAGCGCATCTACGGCACCGCCTGGCCGTCCAAGGACGAGCTGAAGGCGTACCTCGAATTCCTCGCCGAGGCCGAGAAGCGCGACCACCGCAAGCTGGGCAGCGAGCTGGACCTGTTCTCCATCCCCGAGCAGATCGGCTCCGGCCTCGCCGTCTTCCACCCCAAGGGCGGCATCATCCGCCGCGTGATGGAGGACTACTCGCGCCGCCGTCACGAGGAGGAGGGCTACGAGTTCGTCTACACCCCGCACGCGACCAAGGGGAAGCTCTTCGAGACCTCGGGCCACCTGGACTGGTACGCCGACGGCATGTACCCGCCCATGCAGCTCGACGAGGGCGTGGACTACTACCTCAAGCCCATGAACTGCCCGATGCACAACCTGATCTTCGACGCGCGCGGCCGGTCGTACCGTGAACTGCCGCTGCGGCTCTTCGAGTTCGGGACCGTGTACCGGTACGAGAAGTCGGGCGTCGTGCACGGTCTGACCCGTGCCCGCGGCTTCACCCAGGACGACGCGCACATCTACTGCACCCGCGAGCAGATGGCCGACGAGCTCGACAAGACGCTCACCTTCGTGCTGAACCTGCTGCGCGACTACGGTCTGACCGACTTCTACCTGGAGCTCTCCACCAAGGACCCGGAGAAGTACGTCGGAAGCGACGAGGTCTGGGAGGAGGCCACCGAGACCCTGCGCCAGGTCGGCGAGAAGCAGGGCCTCCAGCTCGTCCCGGACCCGGGCGGCGCGGCGTTCTACGGCCCGAAGATCTCCGTCCAGGTCAAGGACGCGATCGGCCGCACCTGGCAGATGTCGACGGTCCAGCTCGACTTCAACCTGCCCGAGCGCTTCGACCTGGAGTACACGGCCGCGGACGGCTCCAAGCAGCGCCCGGTCATGATCCACCGCGCGCTGTTCGGCAGCATCGAGCGGTTCTTCGCGGTGCTCCTCGAGCACTACGCGGGCGCGTTCCCGGCGTGGCTGGCGCCCGTGCAGGCGGTCGGCATCCCGGTGGGCGACGCGCACGTGGAGTACCTCCAGGAGTTCGCCGCGGACGCGAAGAAGAAGGGCCTGCGGGTCGAGGTGGACTCCTCGTCGGACCGCATGCAGAAGAAGATCCGGACGGCACAGAAGCAGAAGGTGCCGTTCATGATCATCGTCGGCGACGACGACATGTACGCGGGCACGGTGTCGTTCCGCTACCGCGACGGTTCGCAGGAGAACGGCATCCCGCGTGACGAGGCGCTGGCGAAGCTCGTTGATGTGGTGGAGCGTCGCGTGCAGGTGTAGTTGCTCCCCGCCGACGCGGGGATGGTCCGTTCATACCGGTCATCGGACACACGACGGTGCTGTTGCTCCCCGCCTGCGCGGGGGTCGGCCCCCGGGGAGATCCCGGGGGCCTTTCCGTTCCCCCAGAGCGTCGCCATATGCTGCACGCATGACGAGTGAGCCGGAACAGCAGCTGGGAGTGGGAACGCCCGACGCGTTCCAGCGTCTGTGGACGCCGCACCGGATGGCCTACATCCAGGGTGAGAACAAGCCGAGCGGCCCCGGTGCCGGCGACGGCTGCCCCTTCTGCTCGATCCCGGCCAAGTCCGACGAGGACGGTCTGATCGTCCGGCGCGGCGAGCTGGTGTACGCGGTGCTCAACCTCTACCCGTACAACGGCGGTCACCTGATGGTCGTGCCCTACCGCCATGTCGCCGACTACACCGACCTGACGGAAGCGGAGACCGTGGAACTCGCGGAGCTCACCAAGCAGGCCATGACGGCGTTGCGCAGCGCCTCCGGGGCCCATGGTTTCAATCTGGGCATGAACCAGGGCTCGGTCGCGGGCGCCGGTATCGCCGCCCACTTGCACCAGCACGTCGTCCCCCGCTGGGGCGGCGACACCAATTTTCTGCCCGTGATCGGCCACACGAAGGTGCTGCCGCAGCTCCTCGCGGACACCCGCAAGATGCTCGCGGAGGCCTGGCCGGCGTAGCCAGCTCGGCGGGCCGCGCCTCACGCGTCGTACGAGTCGGCCTTCCGCGGTGACGCGTCCTGGACGGCGCCGCTGAGGGCCGAGGAGCGGGAGCCGAACTTCTCGACGTCCACGCCGTTCTCCTTGAGGACCTTGAGCGCGGCGGCGTGCACCACCCGCAGGACCGGGGTGGCGGCGCGCAGCGCGTCGTCGGCCATGAAGCGGTGCCGCCAGGGCTGGTCGGCCCAGGCGTGCCGCAGGCCGAACGGTTCGGGCAGGGTGAGGCTGCCGCCGAGCCACTTCAGCAGGGGCGGGTACCAGGACAGGGGGGCGCGGGCGGCGAGCCGTACGACCTCGTCGGCGTCGATCAGGGGCAGGTTCACCGTGCGGGTCTCCCAGAAGCGGAGCGCCTTCTGGACCGTCTTCGTCCTGGCCGCCGGCTTCTGGTTGAACAGGGGGTTGACCGGTCCGAGGGCGTGGCCCGTGACCTCGATGCGCAGGGTGTCGTGGAGCACGGTCACGGTGACCAGCATGGTGATCACGAGGTGGCCGTCCCAGAGGGTCCACTGCACGCCGAGGTAGTGGCGGTCGCCGCTGCCGAACTGCTGCTTGTTGCAGATGTCCTGTATGGCGTGGGTCTTGACGGTGTACGTCTCGACGTCGGTGCCGCTCGGCCGGGAGACGTCCTTGGCGTTCTCCCCGATGGGGGTGACGACCCAGTGGGTGACGGTCGGCTTGGGGAAGCCTCCGGTGTTGATGGAGGTGCGTTCGAGCATGGCGAGGCCGCCCTGGATCGCGGTGATGACGTCCCAGCTGCGGAAGGGGTGGAACTCCTTGCCCGGTTCGGCGGAGACGAGTTCCTCGGCCAGTTGCCAGCTTCCCCAGCGTGTGCCCATGCCGAGTATGCCCTTGGGGCCCGCGTAGAAGACGGAGTTGGAGCGCTGTTCGGCACTGAGCCGGGCGAGTTCCTTGCGGACCTGCTCGGCCGCGTCGCCGGGGTTGCCCGGTACGGCTTCGGGGATCTTTGCGCCGACGACGCCGCCGCTCAGCAGGCCCGACCAGCGCTCCCGCAGTTCGCGCGCGGAGCGTTCGCAGATCTGCTTGGCCCAGAACCAGCCGACCACGGGCATGACGACGGCCGCGCGTGCGTACCACGCCCAGAAGTCGCTGAAGGGCATCTTGACCAGGAAGAGCACGGCGAGTGCGGCGACGGCGACCAGCAGGGTGTTGGCGAGGGCGCCGGCGCGTTTGTCCTCCCGCTTGCCGATGGTGGCGCGCAGGGTGAACACCAGCAGCCAGACGAAGAGGCCGGGCAGGAAGAGCAGTCCGCACAGCACGGTCACGGCCGTCAGCCAGTTGTCGCGGTCGCGGCGGATGCGGTGGGCCGCGAGGCAGTGCTCCACGACGACCTGGGGTTCGATGCCGAACGACTGGATGAGCGGTGCGCGTCCGGCGCCCAGCATGCGGTCGATCACCGCGCGGGAGAAGGCCTCGCCGAACCGGGGGCGGAAGATCTTCGCCCATGGGCGCGGGAGGCTGACCTTGGACTGGTGCCATTCGTTGTCCGCGTCCAGGATCTTGGTCACTTCGTCGTCCCGGTATGCGGCCGCGGCGAGCGAGTTGGTCGCCGCCGTCTGTCCGGCCGTGCCGGACAGGGGCACCTGTGCCCCGGGACTGAAATCGAATCCGTCCGTCACTTCCGCCCCCATTGCCGCCGCTTCTGCATCTGCGGCCTTCCCGCCTTGCCTGCCCCGCACACCTGTTGATCAGGTCATCAGGGTATCGGGAGCGGCGCGCGCCGACAGGTGGACGGCCGGAGCCGTCCACCTGTCCGCAACCATGCGTTCCAGTGCACCGGTTGTGCGCCGGGTGCGCCGACTATGAAGCTTCGCGCTCCTGTTGGCGTACGCGGTCGGCGACCTGGGGCGGCATGGGCTCGTGCCGTGCGTAGCGGCGGTCGAAGCGGGCCGTGCCGTGGGACAGGGAGCGCAGGTCGATCGCGTACCGGCCGATCTCGATCTCGGGCACCTCGGCGCGGATCAAGGTGCGGCCGCTGCCCACCTGTTCGGTGCCGAGGACCCGGCCGCGCCGTCCGGACAGGTCGCTCATCACGGGGCCCACGTAGTCGTCGCCGACCAGCACGGTCACCTCGGCCACCGGTTCCAGCAGGTGGATCCGCGCGTCGGCGGCGGCCTCCCGCAGTGCCAGCGCGCCCGCCGTCTGGAAGGCGGCGTCGGAGGAGTCCACCGAGTGGGCCTTGCCGTCGAGCAGGGTGACCCGTACGTCGATCAGCGGGTGGCCGGCGGCGACACCTTTGGCGGCCTGGGTCCGTACGCCCTTCTCCACCGAGGGGATGAACTGCCGGGGCACGGCTCCGCCGACGACCTTGTCGACGAACTCGATGCCCGAGCCGCCCGGCAGCGGTTCCACCTCGATCTCGCAGATGGCGTACTGGCCGTGTCCGCCGGACTGTTTGACGTGCCGTCCGCGCCCGGCGGAGCGGTCCGCGAACGTCTCCCGCAGCGAGACCCGGTGGGGTACGACGTCGACCTGGACGCCGTAGCGGCTGCGCAGCCGTTCCAGGGCGACGTCGGCGTGGGCCTCGCCCAGGCACCAGAGCACCACCTGGTGGGTGTCCTGGTTCTGCTCCAGGCGCATTGTCGGGTCCTCCGCGACCAGCCGGGCCAGGCCCTGGGAGAGCTTGTCCTCGTCCGGTTTGCTGTGGGCCTGGATGGCCAGGGGGAGCAGCGGGTCGGGCATCTGCCAGGGCTCCATGAGCAGCGGGTCGTCCTTGGCGGAGAGCGTGTCGCCGGTCTCGGCGCGGCCGAGTTTGGCCACGCACGCGAGGTCGCCGGCGATGACGTGCGTCACCGGGCGCTGCTGCTTGCCGAAGGGGGTGGACAGGGCGCCGACCCGCTCGTCGGCTTCGTGGAGGGCGCGGCCCTCGTGCCCGCGGTCGGCCAGGCCGTGGCCGGAGACATGCACGGTCTCGTCGGGGCGCAGGGTGCCGGAGAAGACGCGGATCAGGGAGACGCGGCCGACGTAGGGGTCGGAGGAGGTCTTGACGACCTCGGCGACGAGGGGCCCGTCCGGGTCGCAGGGCCGCAGTTCGCGCGGGCCGCCGTCGACGGTGGTGACGGTGGGTGCCTCGTGTTCCAGCGGGGTGGGGAAGCCGCGGGTGATCAGGTCCAGGAGTTCCACGGTGCCGATGCCCTGCTTGGCTCCCTCGGCGGCGGGCGCGGCGGCCAGGACGGGGAAGAACGCCCCGCGTGCGACGGCGCGTTCGAGGTCCTCGATGAGCGTCTTGACGTCGACCTGTTCGCCGCCGAGGTAGCGGTCCATGAGGGTCTCGTCCTCGCTCTCGGCGATGATGCCCTCGATCAGCCGGTTGCGGGCCTCCTCCAGTTGCGGCAGCTGGTCGTCGTCGGGCTCGGACTCCTTGCGTTCGCCGGAGGAGTAGTCGAAGAGCTTCTTCGTCAGCAGTCCGACCAGGCCGGTGACGGGTGCGTGTCCGTCGGGTCCCTGCGAGCCGCGCAGCGGCAGGTAGAGCGGCAGTACGGCGTCGGGGTCGTCCGCGCCGAACGCCTCCGCGCACACCCGTGTCATCTCCTCGAAGTCCGCGCGGGCGGCCTCCAGGTGGGTGATCACGATGGCGCGGGGCATGCCGACGGCGGCGCACTCCTCCCAGACCATGCGGGTGGAGCCGTCCACGCCGTCGGAGGCCGAGACGACGAAGAGGGCCGCGTCCGCGGCGCGCAGACCGGCCCTGAGCTCGCCGACGAAGTCGGCGTAGCCGGGTGTGTCGAGCAGGTTGATCTTGATGCCGTCCCATTCGACGGGCACCAGGGAGAGCTGTACCGAGCGCTGCTGCCGGTGCTCGATGTCGTCGTAGTCCGAGATGCTGCCGCCGTCCTCCACGCGGCCGGCGCGGTTCACCGCTCCCGCGGTCAGCGCGAGAGCCTCCACCAGGGTCGTCTTGCCCGATCCGGAGTGGCCGACCAGCACCACATTGCGTACGGATGCGGGATGGTCGGCCGCCACTGCCCTGCCGGCGGCTCCGGGGTGGGTCTGCGTCTTGTCGCCCATGATCCTGCCTCCCGGTGAGGGTGAGGTTCACTGTGGGCGCGGACACGCGGCACCGCGTGCACTGGCGGCTCCTGCGACGCCCGCGGTCCTTCGAGCTTTCCACTCCCGTCACGTCGCGTCCATACGAGGGACCCGATCCCGCCGCCCGGCACCGCCCCCGCGCCGGTGGCGCCCGGTGCTCACGGAGGTCGGGCGCCCGGCCGCCACGCGGGCGCGTGCGTGGCTACGATGGGCCAGCCGGTGGCCAGCAGGGGCCGCCCGGCGACACCGACCCTCGGGAAGGCCATGCTGAACAAGTACGCGCGTGCATTCTTCACGCGTGTCCTCACACCGTTCGCCGCGTTTCTCATCCGCCGGGGCGTGAGCCCGGACACGGTCACGCTCATCGGGACCGCCGGAGTGGTCGCGGGAGCGCTGGTCTTCTACCCGCGGGGCGAGTTCTTCTGGGGCACGGTCGTGATCACGCTGTTCGTGTTCTCCGACCTCGTCGACGGCAACATGGCCCGCCAGCTCGGCCGCTCCAGCCGCTGGGGCGCCTTCTTGGACTCCACTCTCGACCGGGTCGCCGACAGCGCGATCTTCGGCGGGTTCGCGCTGTGGTACGCGGGCCACGGTGACGACAACGTGCTGTGCGCGGTGTCGATCTTCTGCCTGGCCAGCGGCCAGGTGGTGTCGTACACGAAGGCCCGGGGCGAGTCGATCGGTCTGCCGGTGGCCGTCAACGGGCTGGTGGAGCGTGCCGAGCGGCTGGTGATCTCGCTGGTCGCGGCCGGGTTCGCGGGCCTGCACAAGTTCGGGGTGCCGGGCATCCAGTACCTGCTGCCGATCGCCCTGTGGATCGTCGCGGCGGGCAGCCTGGTCACACTGATCCAGCGGGTCGTCACGGTGCGCCGGGAGTCGGCCGAGGCGGAGGCCGCCGCGGGCCGGCGCGAGCAGGGCAGCGGGGCGGCGAAATGACCGTCCGGGAGCGTCTCACCGACGGGCTGTACGGCCTCGGCTGGGGCACCGTGAAGAAGCTCCCCGAACCGGTCGCGGTGCGGCTCGGCCGTACGGTCGCGGACCTCGCCTGGAAGCGGCGGGGCAAGGGTGTGCGGCGGCTGGAGGAGAACTACGCGCGCGTGGTGCCCGACGCGACCCCCGAGCGCCTCGCCGAGCTGTCGCGGGCGGGCATGCGCTCGTACCTGCGCTACTGGATGGAGTCCTTCCGGCTGCCGGCCTGGAGCGCCGAGCGGATCAGGGCGGGCTTCGACCCCAAGGACGTGCACTATCTGACCGAGGGCCTGGCGGCCGGCAAGGGCGTCGTCCTCGCCCTGCCGCACCTGGCCAACTGGGACCTGGCCGGCGCCTGGGTCACCACCGAGCTGGACACGCCGTTCACGACGGTCGCCGAGCGGCTGAAGCCGGAGACGCTCTACGACCGGTTCGTCGCCTACCGCGAGAGCCTCGGCATGGAGGTCCTGCCGCACAGCGGCGGCTCCGCGTTCGGCACGCTGGCCCGGCGGCTGCGCGACGGCGGCCTGGTCTGCCTGGTCGCCGACCGTGATCTGTCCTCCTCCGGGGTGGAGGTGACGTTCTTCGGCGAGACGGCCCGGATGCCGGCGGGGCCTGCCCTCCTCGCCCAGCAGACGGGCGCGCTGCTGTTGCCCGTCACCCTGTGGTACGACGACTCGCCCGTCATGCGGGGCCGGGTCCATCCCCCGGTCGACGTGCCCGGGACAGGTACGCGGGCCGAGAAGACGTCTGTCATGACACAGGCGCTGGCCGATGCCTTCGCCACGGGGATCGCCGAGCATCCGGAGGACTGGCACATGCTGCAGCGCTTGTGGCCGGCGGACCTGGATACCGGGCGGGGTCCCGCGGCCTCGGGGAAGGCGACGGCGTGAGGATCGGCATCGTCTGCCCCTACTCGTGGGACGTGCCCGGTGGTGTCCAGTTCCACATCCGGGACCTGGCGGAGTACTTCATCGGCCTCGGCCACGAGGTGTCCGTCCTCGCGCCCGCCGACGACGACACCCCGCTGCCGCCGTACGTCGTCTCGGCCGGCCGTGCGGTCCCGGTGCCGTACAACGGCTCGGTGGCCCGGCTGAACTTCGGCTTCCTGTCGGCGGCCCGGGTGCGGCGCTGGCTGCACGAGGGCCGGTTCGACGTGATCCACATCCACGAGCCGACCTCGCCGTCGCTGGGCCTGCTGAGCTGCTGGGCGGCCCAGGGCCCGATCGTGGCCACCTTCCACACGTCCAATCCCCGGTCGCGGGCGATGATCGCCGCGTACGCCATCCTCCAGGCGGCCCTGGAGAAGATCAGCGCGCGGATCGCGGTGAGCGAGTACGCCCGCCGCACCCTCGTCGAGCACCTCGGCGGGGACGCGGTGGTGATCCCCAACGGCGTCGACGTGGACTTCTTCGCCCGCGCCGAGCCCGAGCCGGAGTGGCAGGGGGACACGATCGGCTTCATCGGCCGCATCGACGAGCCCCGCAAGGGCCTGCCCGTGCTGATGAGGGCGCTGCCCGCGATCCTCGCCGCCCGCCCGGGGGCCCGTCTGCTGGTCGCGGGCCGCGGGGACGAGGAACAGGCGGTGGAGGAACTGCCGAGGGAACTGCGCTCGCGCGTGGAGTTCCTCGGGATGGTCAGCGACGAGGACAAGGCGCGGCTGCTGCGCAGCGTCGACCTGTACGTGGCCCCCAACACCGGCGGGGAGAGCTTCGGCATCGTCCTGGTCGAGGCCATGTCGGCCGGGGCCCCGGTCCTCGCCTCCGACCTGGACGCGTTCGCGCAGGTCCTGGACCAGGGCAAGGCCGGTGAGCTCTTCGCCAACGAGGACGCCGGCGCGCTCGCCGAAGCCGCCGTGCGCCTGCTGGCCGACCCGTCCCGCCGGGCGGAGCTGCGCGAACGCGGCAGCACCCATGTGCGCCGCTTCGACTGGTCGACCGTCGGTGCCGACATCCTCTCCGTCTACGAGACGGTCACCGCCGGTGCGGCGGCCGTCGCCGCCGACGAACGCACCTCGGGGCTGCGGGCCCGTCTGGGCCTGGCCCGCGACTGATCCCGCCCTCGGTCATCACCCGGTGCGCGAACTCCCGGCCGCCCGGGTGGGGTGTCCCGGTAGCCTTGCCGCCCGTGACCGTAACGCTGATCTGGATTGTCGTCGCGCTCGTGGCCGTCGGGCTGTACCTGAGCTGGACGGCGGGGCGGCTGGACCGGCTGCACGCCCGTATCGACGCCGCGCGGGCCGCGCTGGACGCGCAGTTGCTGCGGCGGGCCTCGGTGGCGCAGGAACTGGCCACCTCCGGTGTCCTCGACCCGGCGGCCTCCATCGTGCTGTACGAGGCGGCGCACGCGGCCCGGCAGGCCGAGGAGGACCAACGGGAGGTCGCGGAGAGCGAGTTGAGCCAGGCCCTGCGGGCCGTGTTCGCCGAGCCCCCGCAGGTCGAGGCGGTGCGCGAGGCGCCCGGGGGAGAGGAGGCGGCGGGCGAGCTGACCGAGGCCGTGCGCCGGGTGCCGATGGCCCGCCGCTTCCACAACGACGCGGTGGGAGCCGCCCGCCGGCTGCGCGAGCACCGCAAGGTGCGGTGGTTCCGGCTGGCCGGACATGCCCCGTTCCCGATGGCCTTCGAGATGGACGACGAGCCGCCGGCGGCGCTGGCGGAGCGAACCGCCTGACCGGGAACGAGTGGCCCGCTTTCGGGCGGTGCCGGGGCGAAAAGGATCCACCGGGTCCTCATTGGCCCTTGCCGTGGACTGGTCCAATCCCGTTTCCTCGGTGGCGCACCACACCCTCTTCTCACCAAGTGAGGTCACCCGTGTCCACCACGATTCCCGACTCCGCCCGGACTCCCGAGACCGGTACCGCCCGTGTGAAGCGCGGCATGGCCGAGCAGCTCAAGGGCGGCGTGATCATGGACGTCGTCACGCCGGAGCAGGCGAAGATCGCCGAGGACGCGGGCGCCGTCGCGGTCATGGCCCTGGAGCGTGTCCCCGCCGACATCCGCAAGGACGGCGGCGTGGCCCGCATGTCCGACCCGGACATGATCGAGGGCATCATCGAGGCCGTCTCCATCCCGGTCATGGCCAAGTCCCGCATCGGCCACTTCGTCGAGGCCCAGGTCCTTCAGTCGCTCGGCGTCGACTACATCGACGAGTCCGAGGTCCTCACCCCGGCCGACGAGGTCAACCACTCCGACAAGTGGGCCTTCACCACCCCCTTCGTCTGCGGCGCCACCAACCTCGGCGAGGCCCTGCGCCGGATCGCCGAGGGCGCGGCGATGATCCGCTCCAAGGGCGAGGCCGGCACCGGCAACGTCGTCGAGGCCGTCCGCCACCTGCGCCAGATCAAGAACGAGATCGCCAGGCTGCGCGGCTTCGACAACCACGAGCTGTACGCCGCCGCCAAGGAGCTGCGCGCCCCGTACGAGCTGGTCAAGGAGGTCGCCGAGCTGGGCAAGCTCCCGGTCGTACTGTTCTCCGCCGGCGGTGTGGCCACCCCCGCCGACGCCGCCCTGATGCGCCAGCTCGGCGCCGAGGGCGTCTTCGTCGGCTCCGGCATCTTCAAGTCCGGCGACCCGGCCAAGCGCGCCGCCGCCATCGTGAAGGCCACCACCTTCTACGACGACCCGAAGATCATCGCGGACGCTTCCCGCAACCTCGGCGAGGCCATGGTCGGCATCAACTGCGACACCCTCCCCGAGACCGAGCGGTACGCCAACCGCGGCTGGTAAGCACAGGCCCACAGGTAAAAGAACCCCATGAACACTCCTGTCATCGGCGTCCTGGCACTCCAGGGCGATGTACGGGAGCACCTCATCGCCCTGGCCGCGGCGGACGCCGTGGCCAGGCCGGTGCGGCGCCCCGAAGAGCTCGCCGAGGTCGACGGCCTCGTCCTTCCCGGCGGCGAGTCGACCACCATCTCCAAGCTGGCCGTCCTCTTCGACGTGATGGACCCGCTCCGCGCGCGCGTGCGTGACGGCATGCCCGTCTACGGCACCTGCGCCGGCATGATCATGCTCGCCGACAAGATCCTCGACCCGCGTTCGGGCCAGGAGACCGTCGGCGGAATCGACATGATCGTGCGCCGCAACGCCTTCGGCCGGCAGAACGAGTCCTTCGAGGCCTCCGTCGAGGTCAAGGGCGTCCAGGGCGATCCGGTGGAGGGCGTCTTCATCCGGGCCCCCTGGGTCGAGTCCGTCGGCGCCGGTGCCGAGGTGCTCGCCGAGCACGACGGCCACATCGTCGCGGTACGCCAGGGCAACGCGCTGGCCACGTCGTTCCACCCGGAGCTGACCGGCGACCATCGTGTGCACGCCCTGTTCGTCGACATGGTGCGCGCGAACCGGACACCCGAGTCCTTGTAGGATTCCTGCGTTCGTTACGCAGACGGGTTACGCGAAGGAGACAGGCAGATGTCCGGCCACTCTAAATGGGCCACGACGAAGCACAAGAAGGCCGTCATCGATGCCAAGCGCGGCAAGCTCTTCGCGAAGCTGATCAAGAACATCGAGGTCGCGGCTCGCATGGGCGGCGTCGACCTGGACGGCAACCCGACGCTCTACGACGCCGTGCAGAAGGCCAAGAAGCAGTCGGTTCCGAACAAGAACATCGACTCGGCCATCAAGCGCGGCGGCGGTCTCGAGGCCGGCGGCGCCGACTACGAGACGATCATGTACGAGGGTTACGGGCCGAACGGTGTCGCGGTGCTCATCGAGTGCCTCACCGACAACCGCAACCGTGCCGCCTCCGACGTACGCGTCGCCATGACCCGCAACGGCGGCTCCATGGCCGACCCCGGCTCGGTGTCGTACCTGTTCCACCGCAAGGGTGTCGTGATCGTACCCAAGGGCGAACTGTCGGAGGACGACGTCCTGACGGCCGTCCTGGAGGCCGGTGCCGAGGAGGTCAACGACCTCGGCGAGTCCTTCGAGGTGCTCAGCGAGGCCACCGACCTCGTGGCGGTCCGCACCGCCCTGCAGGAAGCCGACATCGACTACGACTCCGCCGAGGCCAACTTCGTCCCCACCATGCAGGTGGAGCTGGACGAGGAGGGCGCCCGGAAGATCTTCAAGCTGATCGACGCGCTCGAGGACAGCGACGACGTGCAGAACGTCTTCGCCAACTTCGACGTCAGCGACGAGATCATGGAGAAGGTCGAGGCGTAGGCCGCCGCGGAAGTCGGGCTTGGACGGGCCGGTGGGACATTCCCGCCGGCCCGCCGTCGTCGCCGGTGGCACCGCCCTCGTTGTCGGTGGCAGCGGATAGCCTGACGTCAGGCGAAGATCACCCAAAGATCGCCGCCATGGCCACGGCCGTCACGAGGGGAGGAACACGCGTGCGCGTACTGGGAGTCGACCCCGGACTGACCCGCTGCGGCGTCGGTGTCGTCGAGGGGGTCGCGGGCCGGCCGCTGACCATGCTCGGCGTCGGAGTCGTCCGCACCCCCGCGGACGCCGATCTGAGCCACCGTCTGGTCGCCGTCGAGCAGGGGATCGAAAGCTGGCTGGACGAGCACCGCCCCGAATTCGTCGCGGTGGAGCGCGTGTTCAGCCAGCACAACGTGCGCACGGTGATGGGCACCGCCCAGGCCAGCGCCGTCGCGATGCTCTGCGCCGCCCGCCGCGGCATCCCGGTCGCCCTGCACACCCCCAGCGAGGTCAAGGCCGCCGTCACCGGCAGCGGCCGCGCCGACAAGGCCCAGGTCGGCGCCATGGTCACCCGGCTGCTGCGGCTCGCCGCGCCTCCCAAGCCGGCCGACGCCGCCGACGCCCTCGCCCTGGCCATCTGCCACATCTGGCGCGCCCCCGCCGAGAACCGGCTCCAGCGGGCCGTCGCCGCGCACGCCGCCGGACAACCCCCGACAACGAAAGGCCGTACGGCATGATCGCCTTCGTCAGCGGCACGGTCGCAGCCCTCGCCCCCGACGCCGCGGTGATCGAGGTCGGCGGCGTCGGCATGGCCGTGCAGTGCACCCCGAACACGCTGTCCACGCTCCGCCTCGGCCAGCAGGCCAGGCTCGCCACCTCCCTCGTCGTACGGGAGGACTCGCTGACCCTGTACGGCTTCGCGGACGACGACGAGCGCCAGGTCTTCGAACTGCTCCAGACCGCCAGCGGCGTGGGACCGCGGCTCGCCCAGGCGATGCTGGCCGTGCACACGCCCGACGCGCTGCGCCGCGCCGTCGCCACCTGCGACGAGAAGGCCCTCACCGCCGTCCCCGGCATCGGCAAGAAGGGCGCCCAGAAGCTCCTCCTCGAACTCAAGGACCGGCTCGGCGAGCCCGTCGGCGCACCCGCCGTCGGCACCCCGGTCACCCAGGGCTGGCGCGACCAGCTGCACGCGGCCCTGATCGGCCTCGGATACGCCACCCGCGAGGCCGACGAGGCGGTGACCGCCGTGGCACCCCGGGCCGAGGCCGCCGGGGGCACGCCCCAGGTGGGCCAGTTGCTCAAGGCGGCCCTGCAGACCCTGAACCGAGCCCGCTGAGCCAGGAGTACGTGAGTGAACTGGGACGACACGACCGACACGCCCGCCGCCGGCCCCGCGGCGGAGCGGCTGGTGGGCTCCGCCGCCGACGGTGAGGACCAGGCCGTCGAGGCCGCGCTGCGCCCCAAGGACCTGGGCGAGTTCATCGGCCAGGAGAAGGTCCGCGAACAGCTCGACCTCGTGCTGCGCGCCGCCCGGGCGCGCGGCGCCACCGCCGACCACGTGCTGCTGTCCGGCGCCCCCGGTCTGGGCAAGACCACCCTGTCCATGATCATCGCGGCCGAGATGGGCGCCCCCATCCGCATCACCTCGGGCCCCGCCATCCAGCACGCCGGCGACCTCGCGGCCATCCTGTCCTCCCTCCAGGAGGGCGAGGTGCTCTTCCTCGACGAGATCCACCGCATGTCGCGGCCCGCCGAGGAGATGCTCTACATGGCGATGGAGGACTTCCGGGTCGACGTGATCGTCGGCAAGGGACCCGGCGCCACCGCCATCCCGCTCGAACTGCCCCCCTTCACCCTCGTCGGCGCCACCACACGCGCCGGTCTGCTGCCGCCCCCGCTGCGCGACCGCTTCGGCTTCACCGCCCACATGGAGTTCTACGGGCCCGCGGAGCTGGAGCGCGTCGTCCACCGCTCGGCGAACCTCCTGGACGTCCGGATCGAGGGCGACGGAGCCGCCGAGATCGCCGGCCGCTCCCGGGGCACCCCCCGCATCGCCAACCGCCTGCTGCGCCGCGTCCGCGACTACGCGCAGGTCAAGGCCGACGGGACCATCACGCGCGAGATCGCCGCCGCGGCCCTCGCCGTCTACGAGGTCGATGCCCGAGGCCTCGACCGGCTCGACCGGGCGGTCCTCGAGGCCCTGCTGAAGCTGTTCGGCGGCGGCCCGGTCGGCGTGTCGACGCTCGCGGTCGCCGTGGGGGAGGAGCGCGAGACCGTCGAGGAGGTCGCCGAGCCCTTCCTCGTCCGCGAGGGCCTGCTCGCCCGCACCCCGCGCGGCCGGGTCGCCACGCCCGCGGCCTGGGCGCATCTCGGCCTGACCCCGCCCGGCACGCGAGCTGCGGGAAACGGACAACAGGGCCTGTTCGGGGCGTGAGGCCTGCGGTATTGGCCCGGGGAGGAACCCAGGTGTCATGCTGAGCGTTGTTCCATGCATGCGGACTCGCCTAGACTCCGCCGATGCCGCCTTTGTAGGCAGTACACACACCCCCAACCAATCAGGCCGCTCCCCATCGCGGTCGTGTGAAGGAAGTTCCGACCCGTGAGTCTCGTGACCCTCCTCCCGTTCATCGTGCTCATCGGGGCCATGTTCCTGATGACCCGGTCGGCCAAGAAGAAGCAGCAGCAGGCCGCGGACATGCGCGACCAGATGCAGCCCGGTAGTGGTGTCCGCACCATCGGGGGCATGTACGCCACGGTCAAGGAGGTCAACGACGACACGGTCCTCCTCGACGCGGGCCCGGGCGTCGAGCTGCTGTTCGCCAAGAACTCGATCGCGACCGTCCTGACCGACGACGAGTACAACCGCATCGTCCACGGCGTCGAGCACGACCTGAAGTCCGACGCCGACCTCGTCCCCGACGACGCCTCCTCCCTCACCGGTACCGACGAGCCCGCCGACGCCTCCGACGACAAGTCCGTCGACCTCGGCAAGAAGGACGCGGCCGAGGAGCCGGCGGACCCCGCCGAGGCGAAGGCCGAGGACGAGCCGAAGAAGACCGGCGGCGACTCCGAGGCGAAGTAGTCTCCACCCAGGGCGCGCGGCACCAACCTGCGCGTGCCCTGGGTCGCGTCGACTTCGCGCGGGATTCCGACACCATGTGATGGCCGTCAGCCGAGCCCACCCGGCGAGGGACGGCCCGAGAGGGAGTAACTAAAAGGTGGCTGTATCCAAAAAGGGACGCAGTGCGGGCGCCCAGAGCAAGCCGGGGCGCTCGCTGGCCCTCATTCTGATCGCCATCGTGGCGCTCACGGGAGGCATGTTCCTCACGGGCAACACCGCCCCGCGCCTGGGCATCGACCTGGCCGGCGGTACGAGCATCACGCTCCGGGCCGTTCCGGAGCGCGGTCAGGAATCCGCGATCAACAAGGCCAACATGGACACGGCCGTCAACATCATGGAACGGCGTGTCAACGGTCTCGGCGTCTCGGAGGCCGAGGTCCAGACCCAGGGGAATGACAACATCATTGTCAACATCCCCAAGGGCACCAACTCCAAGCAGGCGCGGGAGCAGGTCGGCACCACCGCGAAGCTGTACTTCCGTCCGGTGCTCGCCACCGACATCTCGGGCGCCGCCCCGGCCGAGCCGTCGCCGAGCACCTCCCACAAGGCGACCGACAAGTCCACCGGCGACGCGACCCCCTCAGGATCCCCGAGCCCCTCGGCCTCCGAGACCCAGCAGGGCCGCCCGGTCACCGACGCCCTGAAGGCGGACGCCACCCCGGCCGCCAGCGGATCCCCGGCCGCCTCGGCGAGCGCGTCGGCCCCGGCCGCCAGCCCGTCCCCGAGCGGCGCCTCCGGTGACGCGAACAGCAAGCTCCAGGCCGAGTACGCCGCCCTGGACTGCAGCAAGCAGTCCGTGCGCGCCACCGCGGGCAAGGGCGTGCTGCCCACCGAGTCGACGGTCGCCTGCGGCAAGAGCTCTCAGGGCGTGTGGCAGAAGTACCTGCTCGGCCCCGCCGCGGTGGACGGCACCGACGTGAAGAAGGCGGACGCCGTCTTCAACACGCAGACCGCCTCCGGCTGGACCGTGACCATGGAGTTCACCTCCAAGGGCGCCACGAAGTTCGCCGACATCACCGGCAAGCTGGCCCAGAACCCCTCGCCGCAGAACCAGTTCGCCATCGTCCTGGACGGCGACGTCGTCTCCGACCCGTACGTCCACGAGGCGCTGACCGGCGGCAGCGCGGAGATCTCCGGCCACTTCACCCAGGAGGAGGCGCAGGGCCTCTCCAACATGCTGTCCTACGGCGCGCTGCCGCTGACCTTCAAGGAGGACAGCGTCACCACCGTCACCGCCGCGCTCGGCGGTGAGCAGCTGCACGCCGGCCTGATCGCGGGCGCCATCGGCCTCGCCCTGGTCGTGATCTACCTGGTGGTCTACTACCGCGGACTGGCGATGATCGCCATCGCCTCCCTGATGGTCTCCGCGATCCTCACGTACACGCTCATGTCGCTGCTCGGCCCGACCATCGGCTTCGCGCTGAACCTGCCGGCCGTGTGCGGTGCGATTGTCGCGATCGGTATCACCGCGGACTCGTTCATCGTGTTCTTCGAACGCATAAGGGACGAGATCCGAGAGGGCCGCTCGCTGCGCCCCGCCGTGGAGCGCGGCTGGCCGCGGGCCCGGCGTACCGTCCTCGTCTCGGACTTCGTGTCGTTCCTGGCCGCCGCCGTGCTGTTCATCGTGACCGTCGGCAAGGTGCAGGGCTTCGCGTTCACGCTCGGCCTGACCACGCTGCTCGACGTGGTCGTCATCTTCCTGTTCACCAAGCCGCTGATGACGATCCTCGCCCGCCGCAAGTTCTTCGCCAGTGGCCACACCTGGTCCGGTCTGGACCCCAAGCGCCTGGGTGCCAAGCCTCCGCTGCGCCGCACCCGCCGTTCCTCCGCCCCCATCGAGACGAAGGAGGCGTGAGGTGTCCAAGCTCGGTAACCTCGGCGCCCGACTGCACCATGGCGAGGTCGGCTACGACTTCATCAAGAACCGCAAGATCTGGTACGGCGTCTCGATCCTGATCACCATCACGGCCATCCTCGGCCTGGCGGTGCGCGGCCTGAACATGGGCATCGAGTTCCAGGGCGGCGCGGTCTTCACCACGCCGAAGCACATGAGTGCGTCGGTGGCCCAGGCCGAGGGCTTCGCCCACGACGCCTCCGGCCAGGAGTCGATCGTGCAGAAGCTCGGTGACGGCAGCCTGCGCATCCAGATCGCCGGCATCGAGACCGGGAAGTCCGACCAGATCAAGGAAGCTCTGGCCAAGGACCTGAAGGTCAACCCGGAGCACATCAACGCCGACCTGGTCGGTCCGAGCTGGGGCGAGCAGATCGCCAACAAGGCCTGGCAGGGCCTGGCGATCTTCATGATCCTGGTCGTGATCTACCTGGCGATCGCGTTCGAGTGGCGCATGGCCCTGGCGGCGCTCGTCGCGCTGATCCACGACCTGACGATCACCACCGGTGTCTACGCCCTCGTCGGCTTCGAGGTCACGCCCGGTACGGTGATCGGTCTGCTGACGATCCTCGGTTACTCGCTCTACGACACGGTCGTCGTCTTCGACAGCCTCAAGGAGCAGACGAAGGACATCACCCGGCAGACCCGCTGGACGTACAGCGAGATCGCGAACCGTTCGATCAACGGCACGCTGATCCGGTCCATCAACACCACCGTGGTGGCGCTGCTGCCGGTGGCGGGCCTGCTGTTCATCGGCGGCGGTGTGCTCGGCGCGGGCATGCTGAACGACATCTCGCTGTCGCTGTTCGTCGGCCTCGCGGCCGGCGCGTACTCCTCGATCTTCATCGCCACGCCGCTCGTCGCCGACCTCAAGGAGCTCGAGCCGCAGATGAAGGCCCTCAAGAAGCGTGTCCTCGCCAAGCGGGCGCATGCGGCGGCGCAGGGCGAGCCCCTGGACGCGGAGCCCGCCGGTGTCCCCGCCGGTGACGACGAGGAGGACGCCGCGCCTGCCGGAGTCGGTTCGCGCGACCAGTCCGCCTCCCGCGGCCGTGGCCGCGGCCGACCCTCGGGGAAGCGCCGATGACCGACGTCCAGGAGCTGCTGCTCAGCCGCATCCGTGACGTGGCCGACTACCCGGAGCCGGGCGTGATGTTCAAGGACATCACCCCGCTCCTGGCCGATCCGGCGGCGTTCGCCGTCCTGACGGACGCGCTGGCGGAGGTGGGCACGCGGGAGGGGGCGACCAAGGTCGTCGGCCTGGAGGCCCGCGGCTTCATCCTCGGCGCCCCGGTCGCGCTCCGCGCGGGGCTCGGCTTCATCCCCGTGCGCAAGGCGGGCAAGCTTCCCGGGGCGACCCTGAGCCAGGCGTACGACCTGGAGTACGGGTCGGCGGAGATCGAGGTCCACGCGGAGGATCTGAGTGCCGGGGACCGTGTCCTCGTCATCGACGACGTGCTCGCCACGGGGGGTACGGCGGAGGCGTCCATCCAGCTCATCCGCCGGGCGGGAGCGGAGGTCGCCGGAGTGGCGGTCCTGATGGAACTAGGTTTCCTCGGCGGCCGCACCCGCCTGGAACCGGCACTGTCGGGAGCCCCACTGGAGTCCCTCCTCCGCCTCTGATTCCACGGAGAAGCCCGGGGCTGTCGCCCCGGGCTTCTCTGCTTTCCGGGGTGGCGGCCTGGAGTGCGGGTACCGGAATCATGTGTCCGGGTTGTGTGTTTGTACCGTAAACGGTCCTTCGATCGGGCTGGAGGGGATCCTGGGGCTGTGGATCGCTACCATGGGGGCTCCGGAGCCTGACCGGGGGACCCGGATCGCGCACGAGGAGTCCTCTTGCCAGACGAGGCCCAGCCACTGACCGCCGCCAAGCCCGAGTCCGCCTCGGCGCCCGCGGCGAAGCCCGCGCAGCACGCGAAGAGCGACCACCGTGGGACGGCCGAGCACGCCCAGTCGGCCCCCGTCGGCAAGACGGGTGAGGCCGCGCGTCCCAAGCCGGCGCAGCCCGTCGCGCGCCCCTCCGCGGGCCAGCCCGGCCGCTCCGGCTCCTCGAACCGCGTCCGCGCCCGCCTCGCCCGCCTCGGCGTGCAGCGCGCCAACCCGTACAACCCGGTGCTCGAGCCGCTGCTGCGGATAGTGCGCAGCAACGATCCGAAGATCGAGAACTCGACCCTGCGCCAGATCGAGCGCGCCTACCAGGTCGCCGAGCGCTGGCACCGCGGCCAGAAGCGCAAGAGCGGCGACCCGTACATCACGCACCCGCTCGCCGTCACCACCATCCTCGCCGAGCTCGGCATGGACCCGGCCACCCTGATGGCGGGGCTGCTGCACGACACCGTCGAGGACACCGAGTACGGCCTCGACCAGCTGCGCCGCGACTTCGGCGACACCGTCGCCCTGCTCGTCGACGGCGTCACCAAACTGGACAAGGTCAAGTTCGGCGAGGCCGCGCAGGCCGAGACCGTGCGCAAGATGGTCGTCGCCATGGCCAAGGATCCCCGCGTCCTGGTCATCAAGCTCGCCGACCGCCTGCACAACATGCGAACCATGCGCTATCTCAAGCGCGAGAAGCAGGAGAAGAAGGCCCGCGAGACGCTCGAGATCTACGCCCCGCTCGCCCACCGGCTGGGCATGAACACCATCAAGTGGGAGCTGGAGGACCTCGCCTTCGCGATCCTCTACCCGAAGATGTACGACGAGATCGTCCGCCTCGTCGCCGAGCGCGCCCCCAAGCGCGACGAGTACCTCGCGATCGTGACCGACGAGGTCCAGGCCGACCTGCGCGCCGCGCGCATCAAGGCGACCGTCACCGGCCGGCCCAAGCACTACTACAGCGTCTACCAGAAGATGATCGTCCGCGGCCGCGACTTCGCGGAGATCTACGACCTGGTGGGCATCCGCGTCCTCGTCGACACGGTCCGCGACTGCTACGCCGCCCTCGGCACCGTGCACGCGCGATGGAACCCGGTCCCCGGCCGGTTCAAGGACTACATCGCGATGCCCAAGTTCAACATGTACCAGTCGCTGCACACGACGGTCATCGGCCCCAACGGCAAGCCGGTCGAGCTGCAGATCCGCACGTTCGACATGCACCGCCGCGCCGAGTACGGCATCGCCGCGCACTGGAAGTACAAGCAGGAGGCCGTGGCCGGCGCCTCGAAGGTGCGCACCGACGCGCCCAAGAGCTCCGCCAAGGACAAGGACGCCATCAACGACATGGCGTGGCTGCGGCAACTGCTGGACTGGCAGAAGGAGACCGAGGACCCCGGCGAGTTCCTGGAGTCGCTGCGCTTCGACCTGTCCCGCAACGAGGTCTTCGTCTTCACCCCCAAGGGCGACGTCATAGCGCTCCCGGCCGGCGCCACCCCGGTCGACTTCGCGTACGCCGTCCACACCGAGGTCGGCCACCGCACCATAGGGGCACGCGTCAACGGCCGGCTCGTACCGCTGGAGTCGACCCTGGACAACGGCGACCTGGTGGAGGTCTTCACCTCCAAGGCGGCCGGCGCCGGCCCCTCCCGCGACTGGCTCGGCTTCGTCAAGTCCCCGCGCGCCCGCAACAAGATCCGGGCCTGGTTCTCCAAGGAGCGCAGGGACGAGGCGATCGAGCAGGGCAAGGACGCCATCGTGCGCGCGATGCGCAAGCAGAACCTGCCGATCCAGCGCATCCTGACCGGCGACTCACTGGTCACGCTCGCGCACGAGATGCGCTACTCCGACATCTCCGCGCTCTACGCGGCGATCGGCGAGGGGCACGTCTCCGCGCAGAACATCGTGCAGAAGCTGGTGCAGGCGCTCGGCGGCGAGGAGGCGGCCACCGAGGAGATCGACGAGAGCGTGCCGCCCTCGCGCGGACGCTCCCGCAAGCGCCGCTCCAGCGCCGACCCGGGCGTCGTCGTCAAGGGCGTCGACGACGTGTGGGTCAAGCTGGCCCGCTGCTGCACTCCGGTGCCCGGCGACCCGATCATCGGGTTCGTCACGCGGGGTAGTGGTGTATCGGTTCACCGCAGCGACTGCGTCAACGTGGAGTCACTGTCGCGTGAGCCGGAGCGCATCCTCGACGTCGAGTGGGCGCCCACCCAGTCCTCGGTCTTCCTGGTCGCCATCCAGGTCGAGGCCCTCGACCGCTCCCGCCTGCTCTCGGACGTCACACGCGTGCTCTCCGACCAGCACGTCAACATCCTCTCCGCGGCCGTCCAGACCTCCCGCGACCGCGTCGCCACCTCCCGCTTCACCTTCGAGATGGGCGACCCCAAGCACCTGGGGCACGTCCTGAAGGCCGTACGGGGCGTGGAGGGCGTCTACGACGTCTACCGCGTCACCTCGGCACGCAGCCGGGCATAGCCGAGCAGGCACAGGAAACGGCTGAGGGCCCCCGTAGGCGCTACGGGGGCCCTCAGCCGTGCGTGGAAGTGTCGCCGGATCCAGTGGGACCGGTCTCAGCCGCCGAACTCCTGCAGACCCTTCAGAGCCTGGTCCAGGAGCGCCTGGCGGCCCTCCAGCTCCTTCTCCAGCTTGTCGGCCCGAGCGCTGTTGCCCTGGGCACGGGCCTGCTCGATCTGCCCCCGAAGCTTGTCCACGGCGGCCTGGAGCTGACCGGTCAGACCCTCGGCACGCGCCCGCGCCTCCGGGTTCGTCCGGCGCCACTCGGTCTCCTCGGCCTCCTGGAGCGCCCGGTCGACCGTGTGCATCCGGCCCTCGACCCGCGGACGGGCGTCGCGCGGCACATGGCCGATCGCCTCCCAGCGCTCGTTGATCGAGCGGAAGGCGGCCCGGGCGGCCTTCAGATCCGTGATCGGCAGGAGCCTCTCGGCCTCCTCGGCCAGCTCCTCCTTCAGCTTCAGATTCTCCGACTGCTCCGCGTCCCGCTCGGCGAACACCGAGCTGCGGGCGGCGAAGAAGACGTCCTGGGCGCCGCGGAAGCGGTTCCACAGGTCGTCCTCGTGCTCCCGCTGGGCACGGCCGGCGGCCTTCCACTCCGTCATCAGCTCGCGGTAGCGGGCCGAGGTGGGACCCCAGTCCGTCGAGCCCGACAGCGCCTCGGCCTCGGCGACCAGCCGCTCCTTGGCCCTGCGCGCGTCCTCGCGCTGGGCGTCGAGCTGCGCGAAGTGCGCCTTGCGCCGCTTGGAGAACGCCGACCGGGCGTGCGAGAAGCGGTGCCACAGGTCGTCGTCGGACTTGCGGTCCAGACGCGGCAGCCCCTTCCAGGTGTCCACCAGCGCGCGCAGCCGCTCCCCGGCCGCCCGCCACTGGTCGGAACGGGCCAGTTCCTCGGCCTCCGTGACCAGCGCCTCCTTGGCGTGCCGGGCCTCGTCCGCCTGCCGGGAGCGCTGCGCCTTGCGCTCCTCACGGCGTGCCTCGACCGTCTCGACCAGCTTGTTCAGCCGCGCACGCAGCGCCTCCAGATCACCGACCGCGTGGTGCGCGTCGACCTGCTCCCGCAGATGGTCGACGGCGACCTGGGCGTCCTTCGCCGACAGGTCGGTGGTCTGCACTCGCTTCTCGAGGAGGCCGATCTCGACAACCAGGCCCTCGTACTTGCGCTCGAAGTAGGCCAATGCCTCCTCGGGGGAGCCGGCCTGCCAGGAACCGACAACCTGCTCGCCGTCGGCCGTACGCACGTACACGGTCCCCGTCTCGTCGACGCGGCCCCACGGGTCGCTGCTCACAGCGCCTCCTCCACATGATGCCTGCGGAGGGCCTCGAAGCTCCCCCGGGCATCGTCCACAGTTTCGTCACCGCCAACATAGGCGACCGGCGGGTGGCCTGTCCGCATCCAGCGCGACCGAAATTTCCCAGCTGGCCGCCGCTGACGTCAGGACTTCGTCACCGTCGCCTTGTTGATCACCACGGTCGCGTTCGGGGCGGTGTTGCCCGTCTGCGGATCGGCCGGCTGGGCACCGGCGTCGGCGATCTTCTTCAGCACCTTCATACCGGATTCGGAGACGGTGCCGAAGGGGGTGTAGCTGGGCGGAAGCGGACTGTCCTGGTACACCAGGAAGAACTGGCTGCCGCCGCTGTTGGGCTGCGACGTGTTCGCCATCGCCACGGTGCCCGCCGGATAGACGTCGCCCTTCAGGCTTTTGTCCTTGAGGTTCTCGTCGGGAATCGTGTACCCGGGGCCACCACGGCCCGTCCCCTCCGGGTCGCCGCACTGCAGGACGTAGATGCCCTCCGCGGTGAGCCGGTGGCACTTCGTGTGGTCGAGGAAGCCCTTGCCGACCAGGAAGTCGAAGGAGTTCACGGTGTGCGGCGCCGCGGAGGCCTTCAGATCCAGGTCTATCGTGCCGCACGTGGTGTCGAGCGCCATCGTGTACTTCGCCGACTTGTCGATCGTCATCGCCGGTTCCTTGTCCCAGCTCAGCTTCTTCACCGAGCCGGCGGCCGGCTTCGCGCACGGGTCCGGGGCCTTGCTGGTGGCCGACGCGCTGGGAGTGACCTCCGCGCTCGCGTTGGCCTTGTCGTCCTTGCCGTCCTTCAGCACCCCGGTCGTGTACAGCGCGACGCTGCCGATGAGGACCACGCCGAGTACCGACGCGATCACGGAGTTCCGTACGCGTGCCTTGCGCCGCGTGGCGGTGCGCCGCTGCTGCTGCCGCAAGAACTTCTCCCGGGCGAGCTGACGTCGCCGCTGCTCCTGGCTGACCACCGCGTTCTCTCCTCAGCGTCTCGTGTGTCCACGGGTACGGGTGCGTCGCCCGAGGCGGGCACCCGCGTGTGACCCGTACCGTATATGGGTTCGCTGAGGATCCGGCAGCGCCGGTAGGCTCTGACAACAGCTTCAGCCGCCCGTATCGACACAACGAAGGACGATCGTGCTCATTGCCGGGTTCCCCGCCGGGGCCTGGGGGACGAACTGCTACCTCGTCGCCCCCGCCGCCGGTGAGGAGTGCGTGATCATCGACCCCGGCCACCAGGCCGCCCAAGGCGTCGAGGAAGCGATCAGGAAGCATCGGCTCAAGCCCGTCGCCGTCGTCCTCACCCACGGCCACATCGACCATGTGGCCTCGGTCGTCCCGGTGTGCGGCGCGCACGACGTCCCGGCCTGGATCCACCCCGCCGACCGGTTCATGATGAGCGACCCCGAGAAGGCGCTCGGCCGTTCCATCGGCATGCCGCTGATGGGCGAGCTGACCGTGGGGGAGCCGGACGACGTCCGGGAGCTGGCCGACGGCGCCGCACTGGAGCTGGCCGGCCTGGACTTCTCCGTCGCGCACGCACCCGGCCATACCAAGGGGTCGGTGACCTTCCGGATGCCCGGGGCCGCGGACATCCCGCCGGTCTTCTTCTCCGGGGATCTGCTGTTCGCCGGCTCCATCGGACGCACCGACCTGCCCGGCGGTGACATGGCCGAGATGCTCGACTCGCTGGCCCGCGTGTGCCTGCCGCTCGACGACTCGACCGTGGTGCTGTCCGGCCACGGCCCCCAGACGACCATCGGCCGCGAGCGTGCCACCAACCCCTATCTGCGGCAGGTGGCCGCCGGCTCGGGAGCGGAACTGGACGACGCTCCCCGACGAGGAATGTGACGAGAGACCTCCCGTGAGCACCTTCAAGGCCCCCAAGGGCACGTACGACCTGATCCCGCCGGACTCCGCGAAGTACCTGGCGGTCCGCGAGGCGATCGCCGCCCCGCTGCGCGACTCCGGCTACGGCTACATCGAGACCCCCGGCTTCGAGAACGTGGAGCTGTTCGCGCGCGGGGTCGGCGAGTCCACGGACATCGTGACCAAGGAGATGTACGCCTTCGAGACCAAGGGCGGCGACCGGCTCGCGCTGCGGCCCGAGGGCACCGCGTCCGTCCTGCGGGCCGCGCTGGAGGCCAACCTGCACAAGGCCGGCAACCTGCCGGTCAAGCTGTGGTACTCCGGCTCCTACTACCGCTACGAGCGTCCCCAGAAGGGCCGTTACCGCCACTTCTCGCAGGTCGGCGCGGAGGCGATCGGCGCGGAGGACCCGTTCCTGGACGCCGAGCTGATCATCCTGGCTGACCAGGCGTACCGCTCGCTGGGCCTGCGCAAGTTCCGCATCCTGCTCAACAGCCTCGGCGACAAGGAGTGCCGTCCGGTCTACCGGGCCGCGCTCCAGGACTTCCTGCGCGGCCTCGACCTGGACGAGGACACCCGGGCCCGGATCGACATCAACCCGCTGCGCGTCCTGGACGACAAGCGGGAGTCGGTCCAGAAGCAGCTCACGGGCGTCCCGCTGCTGCGCGACTACCTGTGCGACGCCTGCAAGGCGTACCACGAGGAGGTGCGGTCGCTCCTGGAGGCGCAGGGCGTCGCCTTCGAGGACGACGCCAAGCTGGTCCGCGGACTGGACTACTACACGCGCACCACCTTCGAGTTCGTGCACGACGGACTCGGTTCCCAGTCCGCGGTGGGCGGCGGCGGCCGGTACGACGGCCTGTCCGAGATGATCGGCGGCCCCGCCCTGCCGTCGGTGGGCTGGGCGCTGGGCGTGGACCGTACGGTCCTGGCCCTGGAGGCGGAGGGCATCGAACTCCAACTCCCGGCGACCACCAGCGTGTTCGCGGTCCCGCTCGGCGAGGAGGCCCGCCGGGTGCTCTTCGCGAAGGTCTCCGAACTGCGCAGGGTGGGCATCGCCGCCGACTTCACCTACGGGCACAAGGGGCTCAAGGCGGCCATGAAGGCGGCCAACCGGTCCGGTGCCCGTTTCGCGCTCGTCGCGGGCGAACGCGACCTCGCCGACAGCGTCGTCCAGCTCAAGGACATGGAGTCCGGCGAGCAGACGGCGATCGCGGTCAACGAGATCGTCGCGGAACTGGAATCCCGCCTCGGCTGACACCTTCACACAAGGGCGCCGGTGCTCGTCCGAGCACCGGCGCCCTTTGTCATTCCAGAACCAGCCAGATTTTGCCCAAGAAGTACGCCGTCGGCGGCATCGGTGTGCCACGCAGCCGGCGCAGCACCTTCTCGTCCCGTTCGACCGCGATCGACATGCCCAGGGACTGGAAGCTGGTCGACATGATGCCCGAGGCCACCATCGACGGGACGTAGAGCTGCGAGGCGGTGACGCCGGTGCCGCTGACGTCGTCGCGGAAGATCGACGCGAACAGGAACAGGAACACCACCGGGAAGGCGAAAGTGAACACCACCTGCTCCCGCTGCCGGAAGAACTGCCTGATCTCCAGGGGATCCGCACGCTCGCCCAGGAGGGCACGACGATCCTGCTGACCACGCACTACCTGGAGGAGGCGGAGGCCCTCGCGGACCGGCTGGCGGTGGTCGCCCGGGGCCGGATCGTCGCCGAGGGCACCTCCCATGAGCTGCGGGAACGGCACGCCACCGGCGTCACCGTCGAGTGGACGGCCCCGACGGCACCCCTCGCACCGAGCACACCGGGACCCCCACCAGGGCCGTCGCCGATCTGATGCGCCGCTTCGAGGGCGAGATGCAGGGCCCAGAACCGGCGTCGGGCAGCCGGGTCGAAACCGGTCGTCGGCTCGTCCAGGAGCAGCAGTTCGGGGCCGCCGATCACCCCGAGGGCCACGTCCAGCCGGCGGCGCCGGCCGCCCGACAGCGCCTTGATCCGGCTGCCCGCCTTCGCCTCCAGACCGACCAGGGCGATGACCTCCTCCGGGTCGCGCGGCCGCGGGTAGTACCGGGCGAAGTGCCGCACGGTCTCGCGGACCGTCAACTCGGCGGGCGCCGATTCGTCCTGCCAGACGATTCCGACACGTGAGCGCCACGCGCGCGTGGCGCTCGCCGGGTCCGCCCCCAGGACCGTCACCTCGCCCGCGTCCCGTGAGCGGTGGCCCTGGATGATCTCCACCGTCGTGCTCTTGCCCGCGCCGTTGGGCCCGAGCAGCCCCAGGACCTCGCCCTTCCTGATCGCCAGGTCCATTCCGTCGACCGCGGTAACGTCCCCGTACCGCTTGCGCAGCCCCCGTACGTCCACCGCGAGTTCGTTTCGCGTCATGATCCGGGCATCGTCCGGAACCGAACGTTCGGGTACGGCCGTGCACATCCCGGTGTCGTCACCCGACGGTGTACCTACGCGCACGTGCGGCACAATGGCCGTGCCCGAAGAAGGTCCGACTCACAAGTGACGGAATCGGCGTTGATGAGCAAGACGACAGTCAAACACGTCTCCGCGGAGACCGAGCCGGAGCGCGCGGTGTCCGCGCCGCGGACCGTGGGCGGCAGCCGCGCCTTCGCCCTGCTGCTGGTGATCACCGGGGCGGCCGGTCTGCTCGCCGCGTGGATCATCACGATCGACAAGCAGAAGATCCTCGAGGGCAAGCTCAGCGGCAAGACCTTCACCCCGAGCTGCAGCCTCAACCCGATCGTGTCCTGCGGCAGCGTCATGGAGAGCAAGCAGGCCACCGTCTTCGGGTTCCCCAACCCGCTGCTCGGCCTGGTCGCCTACGGCATCGTCATCTGCGTGGGCATGAGCCTCATCGGCCGCGCCACCTTCCCGCGCTGGTACTGGCTGACGTTCAACTTCGGCACGCTCTTCGGCGTCTGCTTCGTCACCTGGCTCCAGTTCCAGTCGCTGTACCGCATCAACGCGCTGTGCCTGTGGTGCTCCCTGGCCTGGGCGGCCACGATCGTCATGTTCTGGTACGTGACCTCCTTCAACATCCGCAACGGCTTCCTGCCCGCACCGCGCCCGGTGAAGAACTTCCTCTCCGAGTTCACCTGGGTACTGCCGGTCACGCACTGCGGTGTCATCGTCATGCTGATCCTGACCCGCTGGGGCAGCAGCCTCTGGGCCTGAGCCGGAACCGCTGATCCACCGTCCGGCCGGGTTGTCGGTGGTGTGCCATAGGGTTTCAGCGTGGAGCCCGACCTGTTCACCGCCGCCAGTGAAGAACGCCAGGAGAAGGACCCGGCCGCGAGTCCCCTGGCGGTACGGATGCGCCCGCGCACCCTCGACGAGGTGGTGGGCCAGCAGCACCTGCTCAAGCCCGGCTCGCCGCTGCGCCGCCTGGTCGGCGAGGGCGCGGGCGGCCCCGCGGGACCCTCCTCGGTGATCCTGTGGGGCCCGCCCGGCACCGGCAAGACCACCCTGGCGTACGTGGTCTCCAAGGCCACCAACAAGCGGTTCGTGGAACTGTCGGCGATCACCGCGGGCGTCAAGGAGGTCCGCGCGGTCATCGACGGCGCCCGCCGCGCCTCCGGCGGGTACGGCCGGGAGACCGTCCTCTTCCTGGACGAGATCCACCGTTTCAGCAAGGCCCAGCAGGACTCCCTGCTCCCGGCGGTCGAGAACCGCTGGGTGACCCTGATCGCGGCCACCACGGAGAACCCGTACTTCTCGGTGATCTCCCCGCTGCTCTCCCGCTCGCTCCTGCTCACCCTCGAACCGCTCACCGACGACGACGTGCGCGGTCTGCTGCGCCGCGCGCTCACCGACGAGCGCGGACTGAGGTCGGCCGTCGGCCTCCCCGAGGACACCGAGAGCCATCTGCTGCGCATCGCCGGCGGCGACGCCCGCCGCGCCCTGACCGCCCTGGAGGCCGCCGCCGGGGCCGCCCTCGACAAGGGCGAGAGCGAGATCGGCCTCACCACGCTGGAGGAGACCGTCGACCGGGCCGCGGTGAAGTACGACCGCGACGGCGACCAGCACTACGACGTCGCCAGCGCGCTGATCAAGTCCATCCGCGGCTCCGACGTCGACGCCGCCCTGCACTACCTGGCGCGGATGATCGAGGCCGGCGAGGACCCCCGGTTCATCGCCCGCCGCCTGATGATCTCCGCCAGTGAGGACATCGGTCTCGCCGACCCCCACGCGCTGCCCACCGCGGTCGCCGCCGCCCAGGCCGTCGCCATGATCGGATTCCCCGAGGCCGCCCTCACCCTCAGCCACGCCACCATCGCCCTGGCCCTCGCCCCCAAGTCCAACTCGGCGACGACGGCGATCGGGGCGGCCCTCGACGACGTGCGCAAGGGGCTGGCCGGAGCGGTCCCGCCCCATCTGCGGGACGGGCACTACAAGGGCGCGGCCAAGCTCGGGCACGCGCAGGGATACGTCTACCCGCACGACCTGCCCGAGGGCATCGCCGCCCAGCAGTACGCGCCGGACGCCCTGAAGGACCGCGAGTACTACACCCCGGGCCGGCACGGAGCCGAGGCGCGGTACGCGGACGCGGTGGAGTGGACCCGCAAACACCTGGGTCGGAAGCGGTCCTGAGCGCCCTGTAGACTGCGCCGAAGCGCTGAGTTCCGTGTCCGGAACCCCGAAAGGGGAACCGGCGCCACCAGAGCGGGACATTCAGCGGGAACTCCGCCGTTCGCAGAGCAGCGGGGATCCAGGAGCGTCGCGCACCGTCGAACGGTGTCGCGGGCAGCCCACCACCACCCGGAGTTCCGGGAGCGGTCGGTGGGCCACTCGCGTGCTGCACGTATGTGCCCAGACCAGGGGAGCGGCTGCCCTCCGGGCCCGGCAGGGTTCCGGCGGGATTTCCCCGGCTGCGGATGCGACCTCCCCTAACCCTGGTGAAGCCGTATTCGTACAGAAGACAAGAGGTGTTTGGTTCATGGCGAACCAGTCCCGCCCCAAGGTCAAGAAGTCGCGTGCCCTCGGTATCGCGCTGACCCCGAAGGCCGTCAAGTACTTCGAGGCGCGCCCCTACCCGCCGGGTGAGCACGGCCGTGGCCGCAAGCAGAACTCGGACTACAAGGTCCGTCTGCTCGAGAAGCAGCGTCTGCGCGCCCAGTACGACGTCAGCGAGCGTCAGCTCGTCCGCGCCTACGAGCGTGCCGCCAAGACGTCGATGAAGACCGGTGAAGCCCTGGTCATCGACCTCGAGAAGCGCCTTGACGCCCTGGTCCTGCGTTCGGGCATCGCCCGCACGATCTACCAGGCCCGCCAGATGGTCGTCCACGGCCACATCCAGGTCAACGGCAAGAAGGTCGACAAGCCGTCCTTCCAGGTCCGTCCCGACGACGTGGTCCAGGTCCGCGAGCGCAGCCGCGAGAAGACCCTCTTCCAGGTCTCCCGCGAGGGTGGCTTCGCCCCCGACGGCGAGACCCCCCGCTACCTTCAGGTGAACCTCAAGGCCCTGGCGTTCCGCCTGGACCGTGAGCCGAACCGCAAGGAGATCCCGGTGATCTGCGACGAGCAGCTCGTCGTCGAGTACTACGCCCGCTGATCACCGGCAGGCCGTAGCACCCGCAGCACCACCAGGCCCGTCGTCTCCCCGCCCTTCAGGGCGGGCGGGACGGCGGGCTCGCTCGTGCCACCGGCACATGGGCGCAAATCCGGTACGGAGCCGCACCCTCGGCGCGATAGGCTCGGTGCACGACTTTCTCGATGTACGGCTCGACGTACAGGCACGTTTCAGGGAGCGGGTGCGCACAGTGTCCGGTGGAGAGGTGGCCGGGATCCTGGTGGCCGTCTTCTGGGCGATCCTGGTCTCCTTCCTCGCCGTCGCACTGGCGAGGCTGGCCCAGACGCTCAAGGCGACCACCCGACTCGTGGCGGACGTGACCGACCAGGCCGTCCCGCTGCTGGCCGAGGCCTCCCAGGCGGTGCGTTCCGCGCAGACCCAGATCGACCGCGTCGACGCGATCGCCTCCGACGTCCAGGAGGTCACGTCCAACGCCTCCGCGCTGTCGACCACCGTCGCCTCCACCTTCGGCGGCCCGCTGGTCAAGGTCGCGGCCTTCGGCTACGGCGTGCGCAGGGCACTGGGCCTCCGCAAGGAGGATGCGCCCGGCAAGGCGTCGAGGCGTACCGTGATCGTGGGCCGCACCGTCCCGGCCGCGCGGCGGGGAAAGCGGAACAACCGGGAGAAGTAAGGACTAGCGATGTTCCGCCGTACGTTCTGGTTCACCACCGGTGTCGCCGCCGGAGTGTGGGCCACCACCAAGGTCAACCGCAAACTCAGGCAGCTGACGCCCGAGAGCCTCGCCGTGACCGCGGCGAACAAGGCGGTCGAGGCCGGTCACCGGCTCAAGGACCGCGCCCTCGGCTTCGCGCTCGACGTCCGCGACAACATGGCCCAGCGGGAGGCCGAACTCGGCGAGGCACTGGGCATGAACGCCCCGGTCGACCCGGAACTGCCCCCGTCCAGGCGGTACACCGCCATCGAGAACCGCAACCACCCGAAGTGCGTCCAGGGCCCGGCGTCCTCGGAACACCCGCACACGACGTACTCGTACAACCGGAATGAGGACCACTGATGGAGTCGGCTGAGATCCGCCGCCGCTGGCTGAGCTTCTTCGAGGAGCGCGGGCACACCGTCGTCCCTTCGGCGTCGCTCATCGCGGACGACCCGACTCTGCTCCTCGTCCCGGCCGGCATGGTGCCCTTCAAGCCCTACTTCCTCGGCGAGGTCAAGCCGCCCTTCCCGCGCGCCACCAGCGTGCAGAAGTGCGTGCGCACCCCCGACATCGAAGAGGTCGGCAAGACCACCCGGCACGGCACCTTCTTCCAGATGTGCGGCAACTTCTCCTTCGGCGACTACTTCAAGGAAGGCGCCGTCAAGCTCGCCTGGGAGCTGCTCACCGCGTCCCAGGACAAGGGCGGTTACGGCCTGGAGCCGGAGAAGCTCTGGATCACCGTCTACCAGGACGACGACGAGGCCGAGCGGATCTGGCACGAGGTCGTCGGCGTGCCCAAGGAGCGCATCCAGCGCCTGGGCAAGAAGGACAACTTCTGGTCCATGGGCGTGCCCGGCCCGTGCGGCCCCTGCTCCGAGATCAACTACGACCGCGGTCCCGAGTTCGGCGTCGAGGGCGGCCCCGCCGTCAACGACGAGCGGTACGTGGAGATCTGGAACCTCGTCTTCATGCAGTACGAGCGGGGCGAGGGCACCGGCAAGGACAACTTCGAGATCCTCGGCGACCTGCCGAGCAAGAACATCGACACCGGGCTCGGCCTGGAGCGGCTCGCCATGATTCTGCAGGGCGTGCAGAACATGTACGAGATCGACACGTCCATGGCCGTCATCGACAAGGCCACCGAGCTCACCGGTGTCGCCTACGGCGACGCCCACGGCTCCGACGTGTCGCTGCGCGTGGTCACCGACCACATGCGCACCGCCACCATGCTCATCGGTGACGGCGTCACCCCCGGCAACGAGGGCCGCGGCTACGTGCTGCGCCGCATCATGCGCCGCGCCATCCGCAACATGCGCCTGCTCGGCGCCACCGGTCCGGTCGTCAAGGACCTGATCGACGTGGTGATCGACATGATGGGGCAGCAGTACCCGGAGCTGGTCACCGACCGCGAGCGGATCGAGAAGGTCGCCCTCGCCGAGGAGGCCGCCTTCCTCAAGACGCTGAAGGCCGGCACCAACATCCTCGACACCGCCGTCACCGAGACCAAGCAGGCCGGTGGCACGGTCCTCTCCGGCGACAAGGCCTTCCTGCTCCACGACACCTGGGGCTTCCCGATCGACCTCACCCTGGAGATGGCCGGCGAACAGGGCCTCTCCGTGGACGAGGACGGCTTCCGCCGCCTGATGAAGGAGCAGCGGGAGCGCGCCAAGGCCGACGCCCAGGCCAAGAAGACCGGCCACGCCGACCTCGGCGCCTACCGGGAGATCGCCGACTCCGCCGGTGAGACCGACTTCATCGGCTACAGCGACACCGAGGGCGAGTCCACGATCGTCGGCATCCTCGTCGACGGCGCCTCCTCCCCGGCCGCCACCGAGGGCGACGAGGTCGAGATCGTCCTCGACCGCACCCCCTTCTACGCCGAGGGCGGCGGCCAGATCGGCGACACCGGCCGCATCAAGGTGGACTCCGGCGCCGTCATCGAGGTCCGTGACTGCCAGAAGCCGGTCCCGGGCGTGTACGTCCACAAGGGCGTCGTGCAGGTCGGCGAGGTCACCGTCGGCGCCAAGGCCCACGCCTCGATCGACTCGCGCCGCCGCAAGGCCATCGCCCGCGCCCACTCCGCCACGCACCTGACCCACCAGGCGCTGCGCGACGCCCTCGGCCCGACGGCCGCCCAGGCCGGCTCCGAGAACCAGCCCGGCCGGTTCCGCTTCGACTTCGGTTCCCCGTCCGCCGTCCCGACGGCCGTGATGACCGATGTCGAGCAGAAGATCAACGAGGTGCTCGCCCGCGACCTGGACGTGCACGCCGAGGTCATGGGCATCGACGACGCCAAGAAGCAGGGCGCCATCGCCGAGTTCGGCGAGAAGTACGGCGAGCGCGTGCGCGTGGTGACCATCGGCGACTTCTCCAAGGAGCTGTGCGGCGGCACCCATGTGCACAACACCGCCCAGCTCGGTCTGGTGAAGCTGCTCGGCGAGTCGTCGATCGGCTCCGGTGTGCGCCGTATCGAGGCCCTGGTCGGCGTGGACGCCTACAACTTCCTGGCTCGTGAGCACACGGTCGTCGCCCAGCTCCAGGAGCTGGTCAAGGGCCGCCCCGAGGAGCTGCCGGAAAAGATCTCCGCCATGCTCGGCAAGCTGAAGGACGCCGAGAAGGAGATCGAGAAGTTCCGCGCCGAGAAGGTGCTCCAGGCCGCCGCCGGACTCGCCGAGTCCGCCAAGGACGTCCGCGGTGTGGCCGTGGTCACGGGGCAGGTCCCGGACGGCACCACGCCGGACGACCTGCGCAAGCTGGTGCTCGACGTGCGCGGCCGGATCCAGGGCGGCCGGGCCGCCGTGGTCGCCCTGTTCAGCGTGAACAACGGCAAGCCGCTCACGGTGATCGCCACCAACGAGGCCGCCCGCGAGCGCGGTCTGAAGGCCGGTGACCTGGTCCGCACGGCGGCCAAGACCCTCGGCGGCGGCGGTGGCGGCAAGCCCGACGTCGCCCAGGGCGGCGGGCAGAACCCGGCCGCCGTCGGCGAGGCCGTGGACGCCGTGGAGCGGCTCGTGGCGGAAACGGCCAAGTGATGCGCAGAGGACGTCGGCTCGCGATCGACGTCGGGGACGCCCGGATCGGGGTCGCCTCGTGCGACCCCGACGGGATCCTCGCCACCCCGGTGGAGACGGTTCCCGGCCGTGACGTCCCCGCGGCCCACCGCCGGCTCAGGCAACTGGTCGCGGAGTACGAGCCGATCGAGGTCGTCGTCGGGCTGCCGCGCTCCCTCAAGGGGGGCGAGGGCCCGGCCGCGGTCAAGGTCCGCGCCTTCGCCGGCGAGCTGGCCAAGGGCATCGCCCCGGTGCCGGTCCGCCTGGTGGACGAGCGGATGACGACGGTGACGGCCAGTCAGGGGCTGCGGGCCTCGGGGGTGAAGTCCAAGAAGGGACGCTCCGTGATCGACCAGGCCGCGGCCGTCATCATCCTGCAGCAGGCCCTCGAATCCGAACGGGTGTCAGGGAAAGCACCCGGCGAGGGCGTCGAAGTGGTCATCTGATCGCGATACGGTAACGTTCCGCGCGATGCGCCTGTGTTCGAACAGACGACGCACAGAAAGAGGCGGAACGGAAGCCGGGCACACAGCCGTGTGACCGCCGCCTCGCGGCTCTAGGGGATCGATGACTGAGTATGGCCGGGGCCCAGGTCCCGAACCGTGGCATCCGGAGGACCCGTTGTACGGGGACGGCGGATGGGGAGGACAGCAGGCCCAGGCGGGCCCGCAGTCCCCCTACGGCGGTGGGCCGCAGCACCACCCGCAGCAGCCGCAGCAGGGTCAGCAGGCGCAGTACGGAGACTGGGGTCAGGGGCAGCAGGACGGCTACGGCGGCCAGTACCAGCAGCAGCACTACGGCGACCAGGGTCACCAGCAGGGCGGGCAGCACTACGACCCGCAGGGGCAGCAGCAGTACGGGCAACAGGGTCAGCAGGGTCAGCAGCAGTACGGGGAACAGGGTCAGCAGGGTCAGCAGCAGTACGGGGAACAGGGTCAGCAGGGTCAGCAGCAGTACGACCAGCAGTACGCGGGACACCTTCAGCAGCAGGGCTACGACCAGGGCGGATGGGACGGCACCGGCGGACAGCAGCAGCCCGCCTACCCCGGCGACCCGGCGGACCCGTACGGCCAGCAGGCCGCGGCCTACGGCGCTGAGCAGCCCGATCTCTACGGCACCCCCGAGGCCTACCCGCCGCCCGAGCCGCCGAGCCGCCGGCGTGCCGAGCCGGAGCCGCGGCCGGACTGGGACCCGGATCCCGAACCGGAGCAGGACGATCACGCGTTCTTCGCGGGCGGCGGTGGCGACGACGAGGACGACGACGCCGACGGTGACGACCCGAAGGAGGGCCGGGGGCGCGGCGACCGCAAGGGCCGCGGCGGCAAGAACAAGGGCAAGGGCAAGAAGCGTCGCAGCGGCTGTGCCTGCCTGGTCGTGACCCTGGTGTTCGGCGGAGGCGCGGTCGGAGTCGTCTACTACGGCTACCAGTTCTACCAAAATCGTTTCGGCGCCGCGCCGGACTTCGCGGGCGACGGCATCAACGAGACGGTGACCGTCGAGATCCCCAAGGGCGCGGGCGGCTACGACATCGGCCGGGTGCTGAAGGCGGCGGGCGTGGTCAAGAGCGTCGACGCCTTCGTGGCGGCGCAGGCGAAGAACCCCACGCCGATCCAGGACGGCATCTACACCCTGCGCAAGCAGATGTCGGCCGCCAGCGCAATCGAACTGATGCTCAGCCCGAAGAGCCGCAGCAACCTGGTCCTCGCGGAGGGCCTGCGCAACGCGGCGATCTACACGCTGATCGACAAGCGTCTGGAAGTGCCGGAGGGCACCACGGCCGACGTCGCTAAGAAGGAGTACAAGAACCTCGGTCTGCCCTCCTGGGCGCTGAACCATCCCAACCTGAAGGACCCGCTGGAAGGCTTCCTCTACCCCTCCAGCTACGCGGTCGCCAAGGGGCAGAAGCCCGAGGCGGTCCTGAAGGAGATGGTGTCGCGGGCCAACGGGAAGTACAACGAACTCGGCCTGGAGAAGAAGGCCAACGGCCTGAACCTCGAAGGGCCTTGGCAACTGCTCACCGTGGCGAGCCTGGTCCAGGCCGAGGGCAAGACGCACGACGACTTCCGCAGGATGTCGGAAGTGATCTACAACCGTCTGAAGCCGACCAACACCGAGACCAACCGGTTGCTGCAATTCGACTCGACCTTCAATTACCTGAAGGGTCAGAGCAACATCCACATCAGCGAAAAAGAGATCAACAGCAACCACGACCCTTACAACACGTACACCCGCACGGGCCTGCCGCCCGGACCGATCGGAAACCCCGGCGACGAGGCGCTGAGGGCGGCATTGAATCCGACCAAGGCCGGCTGGATCTATTTCGTGGCGACCGACGGCGCGGAAAAGACCGAGTTCGCCAAGACGTATGCCGAATTCCTCAAGCTCAAGGACAAGTTCGATGCCACCAAGGGCAACTGACGCCCGTCGGGCGGCGGTGCTCGGTTCGCCGATCGCGCACTCGCTCTCCCCGGTGCTGCACCGGGCGGCGTACGCGGAGCTGGGGCTCGCGAACTGGTCGTACGAACGGTTCGAGATCGACGAGGCAGGCCTGCCCGCGTTCTTCGAGGGCCTCGGACCCGAGTGGGCCGGACTGTCGCTGACCATGCCGCTGAAGCGGGCGGTCATTCCGCTGCTCGACGGGATCAGCGACACCGCGGCCTCCGTCGAGGCGGTCAACACGGTCGTGTTCACCGAGGACGGCCGCCGGATCGGGGACAACACCGACGTGCCGGGCATGGTCGCCGCCCTTCGCGAACACGGCATCGAACAGGTCGGCTCGGCGGCGATCCTCGGAGCCGGCGCCACCGCCTCCTCCGCGCTGGCCGCGCTCGCCCGCGTCTGCACCGGTGAGGTCGTCGCGTACGTCCGCAGCGAGGCCCGGGCGGCCGAGATGCGGCAGTGGGGCGAGCGGCTGGACGTCGAGGTCCGCACGGCGGACTGGACGGACGCAGAGCAGGCCCTGACCGCGCCGCTGGTGATCGCCACCACCCCGGCCGGGACCACGGACGCGCTCGCCGACGCCGTACCCGAGCGTCCCGCCACCCTCTTCGACGTCCTCTACGACCCCTGGCCCACGTCCCTCGCGGCCCGCTGGTCCATGGCCGGCGGCGCCGTCGTCGGCGGCCTCGACCTGCTCGTGCACCAGGCGGTCCTCCAGGTCGAGCAGATGACCGGCCGCGCCCCGGCCCCCCTGCACGCCATGCGCGAAGCGGGCGAGAAGGCCCTCGCGACCCGCTGACCAGGGCTTGTCCGTCCCGATCCGGGAAGCCGGACCGCTGCGCGCTCGTGGCGGGCCGACGGGCGGCGCCGCGGGCCGCGCGTGCGCGTACGGCGTCCGACTGCTGGACCGGCGACCGGGACCGGCACCCGGACGTGGGAGGATCGGAGGTGGCGGGCCAGGGCCGCGCACCCGGTCGCGTCGTCGCAGTTCCAGGCGCGAGGATGAGGAGCACCGTTGAGCAGGTTGCGCTGGCTGACCGCGGGGGAGTCCCACGGACCCGCACTTGTCGCCACGCTGGAGGGCCTTCCCGCCGGCGTGCCCGTCACCACGGAGATGGTGGCGGACCACCTCGCACGGCGTCGCCTGGGCTATGGGCGCGGCGCCCGGATGAAGTTCGAGCGCGACGAGGTCACCTTCCTCGGCGGCGTCCGGCACGGCCTCACCCTCGGCTCCCCGCTGGCGATCATGGTGGGCAACACCGAGTGGCCCAAGTGGGAGAAGGTCATGGCCGCCGACCCGGTGGACCCGGCGGAGCTGGCCGAGGTGGCGCGCAACGCGCCGCTGACCCGGCCCCGCCCCGGACACGCCGACCTGGCGGGCATGCAGAAGTACGGCTTCGACGAGGCCCGGCCGGTGCTGGAGCGGGCCTCCGCGCGGGAGACCGCGGCCCGTGTGGCGCTGGGCGCCGTGGCCCGGTCGTACCTGAAGGAGACGGCCGGCATCGAGATCGTCAGCCATGTCGTCGAGCTGGCCGCGGCCAAGGCACCCTACGGTGTCCACCCGACCCCGGCCGACGTGGAGAAGCTGGACGCGGACCCGGTGCGCTGCCTGGACGCCGACGCCTCCAAGGCGATGGTCGCGGAGATCGACCAGGCCCACAAGGACGGCGACACGCTCGGCGGCGTGGTGGAGGTGCTGGCGTACGGCGTGCCCGTGGGCCTGGGCTCCCACGTGCACTGGGACCGGCGCCTCGACGCCCGGCTCGCGGCCGCGCTCATGGGCATCCAGGCGATCAAGGGCGTCGAGGTCGGCGACGGCTTCGACCTGGCACGGGTGCCCGGTTCCAAGGCCCACGACGAGATCGTCACCACCGACGAGGGCATCCGGCGTGCCACGGGCCGCTCCGGCGGCACCGAGGGCGGCCTGACCACGGGTGAGCTGCTGCGGGTGCGGGCCGCGATGAAGCCGATCGCGACCGTTCCGCGCGCCCTGCGGACCGTGGACGTGGCCACCGGCGAGGCCGCGCAGGCCCACCACCAGCGCTCCGACGTGTGCGCGGTGCCGGCCGCCGGCATCGTGGCCGAGGCCATGGTGGCCCTCGTCCTCGCCGACGCCGTCGCGGAGAAGTTCGGCGGCGACAGCGTGCCGGAGACCCGCCGGAACGTGCGGTCCTACCTCGAGAACCTGGCGATCCGGTGAGCGGCGAACCGGTCGTCGTCCTGGTCGGGCCCATGGGCGTCGGCAAGTCCACCGTCGGGCTGATGCTGGCCGACCGCCTCGGGCTCGCCTACCGGGACGTCGACGACGACATCGTCGCGGAGCAGGGCCGCAGCATCGCCGAGATCTTCGTCGACGAGGGCGAGCCGTTCTTCCGCGCCGTGGAGAAGGAGGCGGTGCGCCGGGCGCTCGCCGAGCACGACGGCGTACTGGCCCTCGGCGGTGGCGCGATCCTGGATCCGGACACCCGGGAGCTGATCTCCCGGCTGCCGGTCCTGTACCTGTCGATGGACGTCGAGGAGGCCGTCCGGCGCACCGGCCTGAACGTGGCCCGCCCGCTGCTCGCCGTGAACCCGCGCAAGCAGTGGCGCGAGCTGATGGAGGCCAGGCGGCACCTGTACGAGGAGGTGGCCACCGCGGTCGTGCCGACCGATGGGCGCAGCCCCGAAGAGGTCACCCAAGCCGCCCTGGACGCACTGGAGTTGAAGGAAGCATGAGCGAGTCGGTCACGCGGATCCACATCGCCGGAACGGCCGGCACCGAGGCGTACGACGTGCTGGTCGGCCGTCAGCTCCTCGGCGAACTCGCCGGTCTGGTCGGTGAGAAGGCCCACCCCTCGCCCACCGCCACCCTCAAAGGAGGCGCTTCGCGCCCAGGCCCTGTTCAAAGGGTCGCCGTGATCCACCCCGAGGCGCTCGCCGAGACCGGGGACGCGCTCCGCGCCGATCTGGCCGCGCAGGGCTACGAGGCCGTCGCCATCCAGGTGCCGAACGCAGAGGAGGCCAAGACCGCGGAGGTCGCCGCCTACTGCTGGAAGGCGCTGGGCCAGTGCGGGTTCACCCGCACCGACGTCATCGTGGGCGTGGGCGGCGGCGCCACCACCGACCTGGCCGGGTTCGTGGCCGCCACCTGGCTGCGCGGGGTGCGCTGGATCGCCGTCCCGACCACCGTGCTGGCGATGGTGGACGCGGCCGTGGGCGGCAAGACCGGCATCAACACCGCCGAGGGCAAGAACCTCGTGGGCGCCTTCCACCCCCCCGCGGGCGTGCTGTGCGACCTGGCGGCGCTGGACTCCCTCCCGGTCAACGACTATGTCTCCGGGCTCGCGGAGGTCATCAAGGCGGGCTTCATCGCCGACCCGGTGATCCTGGACCTGATCGAGTCCGACCCCGAGGCCGCCCGGACACCGGCAGGTCCGCACACCGCCGAACTCATCGAGCGGTCCATCAGGGTCAAGGCGGAGGTCGTCTCCGCCGACCTGAAGGAGTCGGGCCTGCGGGAGATCCTCAACTACGGCCACACGCTGGGCCACGCGATCGAGAAGAACGAGCGGTACAAGTGGCGGCACGGCGCGGCGGTCGCCGTCGGTATGCACTTCGCCGCCGAACTCGGGCGTCTGGCAGGGCGGTTGGACGACGCGACGGCCGACCGCCACCGCACGGTCCTGGAATCGGTGGGTCTGCCGCTGCACTACCGCTACGACCAGTGGCCCAAGCTCCTGGAGACGATGAGGGTCGACAAGAAGTCGCGGGGCGACCTGTTGCGCTTCATCGTCCTGGACGGCCTCGCCAAGCCCACCGTCCTGGAGGGCCCCGACCCGGCCGTGCTGCTCGGCGCGTACGGCGAGGTCGGACAGTAAGCACCACCGCGCCGGATCCGCCCCGCTCCGCCCGCCGCGACGGGCACGTCGGACCGTGCCCGGCCGTTCACCAAATGGCGGCCGGGGACGGTACCGTTCGGTAGGCGGCGGGCTCGGGCCCGCCGTCGGCGCCATTCGCCCCGTACGAGACGGAGTCGCACCGGATGCAGGACGCAGTGGGTTCACCGCTGCCGCCGCCCCACCAGCCGGGGCACGGACCGGCCGCCGGCTGGGCGCCGGCCGCACAACACCCGGACCCGCGGCACCCGCACGCCCCCCAGGACGCGCCTCCGGCCTACCCCGGGCCCCCGAACCACCAGCCCCCGGCCCCACCTTCCCAGAGCCTGCACCCTCAGGGCCCGCATCCCCAGAGCCGGCACTTCCAGGACCCGCACCTCTCGGCCCCGCCTGCGCAGAGCCCGCGCCCTCAGAGCTCGCACCCAGCGGCGCCGCAGCCTCAGGGCCCGAGCCCGTCAGCACCGCAACCGCCCGGCGGGCATCCGTCGGCTCCGCACATGCAGAACCCCCGCCCCCAGGGCCCGTCCGCGGGCGGGCATCCGTCGGCTCCGCGCATGGAGAATCCGCGTCCCCAGGGGCCGCCCCCAGTGGCGCCGCATGTCCAGGGGCCGCGTCCGCAGGGGCCGCCCCCCTCCGTGCCGCATCCTCAAGCCCCGCATTCGCAAGGCCCGCAGCCGCCCGTGCCGCACCCCCAGGTGCCCCGCCGGCCGGCCGGTGCCGTGCCGCCGCCCGGCGCGGGGTCCGTGCCGGACGGGACCGGGCATGTCCGGCTGCCGCCCGGCGGCCCCGTCGGGATGCCCAGCGCGCCGCCCGCTCAGAGCGCGCCCGATCCGTCGGCCACCACGCTGGCGGTGCTGTTGATCGGGCCTGCGGGGGCGGGCAAGACGAGCGTCGCCAAGTACTGGGCCGACCACCGCCGCGTGCCCACCGCGCACATCAGCCTCGACGACGTCCGCGAGTGGGTCCGCTCCGGCTTCGCCGACCCGCAGTCGGGATGGAACGACCACTCCGAGGCCCAGTACCGGCTCGCCCGCCGCACCTGCGGCTTCGCCGCCCGCAACTTCCTCGCCAACGGCATCTCGTGCATCCTCGACGACGCCGTCTTCCCCGACCGCCCGGTGGTCGGACTCGGCGGCTGGAAGCGCCATGTCGGCCCCGGCCTGCTCCCGGTCGTGCTGCTGCCCGGACTCGACATCGTCCTGGAGCGCAACGCCGAGCGCTCCGGCAACCGCCGGCTGACCGACGAGGAAGTCGCCCGCATCCACGGCCGCATGGCCGGCTGGTACGGCTCCGGGCTCCCCATCATCGACAACTCCCAGCTCGACGTCCCGGCCACGGCCCGCGTCCTGGACGAGGTCCTGTCCCGGGCCATCGCCAGCCCCCCGAACTGGTAGGACGCGGCCCGCTCGGCGCCCCGGGCGGGCCGCGGCCAGGATCCGGCAGACCCACTCGGACCTCTCGAACGGCGATATTGAGCCATGACTCTTACGCTCGGTTCATGTCAGAGGTGTACGCGGCCCGCCGGACCCGGCTGAGGGAGCGCTGCAACGCGGGCGGCAGCGCGGCGGCGCTGGTGACTCGTCCCGCCAATGTGCGGTATCTCGCGGGGGCCGCCCCGCAGGGTGCCGTCCTGCTTCTCGGAAGGCGCGAGGACCTGCTGGTGTGCCAGAGCCCGCCGGACGACCGGCCCTACGAGGGCCGTCCCGACGAGGCACTGCGGGTGCAGGTCCTGCCCCAACCCGCCGGTGGCGACCCGGCCGTCGCCGCCGCCGACCACGCCCAGGCCCAGGGCGCCGACTCGCTCGCCGTGGAGGAGCACCACCTCACGGTGGCCCGCCACCGCGCCCTCGGCTCGGTGGCACCCAGGCTGCGCCTGGCCGACCTGGGCGGCGCGGTCGAGCAGCTCAGAGTCGTCAAGGACGAGGAGGAGATCTCCTGTCTGAGAATCGGCGCCGAGATCGCCGACCAGGCCCTTGGCGAACTGCTGGAGTCCATCCTGGTCGGCCGCACCGAGCGCCATCTCGCCCTGGAGCTGGAGCGGCGGCTCGTCGACCACGGCGCCGACGGGCCCGCCTTCCCCACCTCCGTGGCCACCGGTCCGAACTCCGGCCGCCGCGGCCACCGGCCCACCGACCGGCGGGTCGAGGAGGGCGACTTCCTGACCGTGTGCCTGGGCGCCGCCTACCGCGGCTACCGCTGCGAGATCGGCCGCACCTTCGTGATCGGCACGTCCCCCGCGGACTGGCAGATCCAGCTCTACGACCTCGTCTTCGCAGCCCAGCGCGCCGGACGGGAGGCCCTGGCCCCTGGTGCCGTGTACCGTGAAGTCGACCGCGCCGCACGCCAGGTACTGGATTCGGCCGGGTTCACCGAGAGTCTGCAACCCCTCACCGGACACGGGGTCGGACTCGAAATCGACGAGGACCCGCAGCTGGCCCCTTCGGCCATGGGTAAACTGGACGCTTGCGTGCCGGTCACTGTCGAACCCGGGGTCCACCTCCCGGGCCGGGGCGGTGTCCGGATCGATGACACGCTCGTCGTACGCCCCGAGGCGGACGGCGGACCCGAGCTACTCACCATCACGACCAAGGAGCTCCTCGCGCTCTAGCCTTGCGCTGGGCGTCTGCCCCAGGTCGTACGTCAGTCCAGGAGATTCCGCAACCGTGGCTTCCACGAACGACCTCAAGAACGGCATGGTGCTCAAGCTCGACGGCGGCCAGCTGTGGTCCGTCGTCGAGTTCCAGCACGTCAAGCCCGGCAAGGGCCCGGCCTTCGTGCGCACCAAGCTCAAGAACGTGCTCTCCGGCAAGACCGTCGACAAGACGTTCAACGCCGGTGTCAAGGTCGAAACGGCCACCGTCGACAAGCGTGACATGCAGTTCTCCTACATGGACGGCGACTACTTCGTCTTCATGGACATGGAGACCTACGACCAGCTCCACATCGATCGCAAGGCCGTCGGCGACACCGCCAACTTCCTGATCGAGGGCTTCGAGGCGACCGTCGCCCAGCACGAGGGCGAGGTGCTCTTCGTCGAGCTGCCCGCCGCCGTCGAGCTGACGATCGCCGAGACCGAGCCGGGTGTCCAGGGCGACCGCTCCACCGGTGGCACCAAGCCCGCCACCCTGGAGACCGGTCACCAGATCCAGGTCCCGCTCTTCATCACCACCGGTGAGAAGATCAAGGTCGACACCCGCACGAGCGACTACCTCGGCCGGGTGAACAGCTAACCGTGGCTGCCCGCAACACGGCCCGCAAGCGTGCCTTCCAGATCCTCTTCGAGGGCGACCAGCGCGGCGCCGACGTCCTGACGGTCCTCGCCGACTGGATCCGGCTCTCCCGGAGCGACACCCGGCAGCCCCCGGTGAGCGAGTACACGATGCAGCTCGTCGAGGGCTACGCGGAGCACGCGACCCGGATCGACGAGCTGATCGCGCAGTACGCGGTCGGCTGGACGCTGGATCGCATGCCGGTCGTCGACCGCAACATCCTGCGGCTCGGCGCGTACGAGCTGATCTGGGCCGACGAGACCCCGGACGCCGTGGTGCTGGACGAGATGGTGCAGCTGGCGAAGGAGTTCTCGACGGACGAGTCGCCCTCGTTCGTCAACGGCCTGCTCGGCCGTCTGAAGGAGCTCAAGCCCTCCCTCCGCCGCGACCAGGTGTGAGAAGGAGCCGGCCGCTCAGGCCGGCGCCGGACGGACTCGCAGGGGCCCGCAGCACGAATGCTGCGGGCCCCTCGGCGTCCGTGCGTGTCCCTGGTCCCTCGCTCGTGTGCGCGGCCCGTGCGCGGCCCGCTCCGGCCGATCCGCGCCCGCCCCGCCAGGGAAGCGAGAAAGCCGTCGGGGTGGCCGGAACCAAACTGTTCCGGCCACCCCGACGGCACGTTTCTGCTGAGTGGGCCGAGCGGTCAGCTCTCCTCGTGGGACGCCACCGCGCGGCGCGCGTCCGCGTCCAGCACGCCCCAGCTGATCAGCTGTTCGGTCAGGACCGAGGGCGACTGGTCGTAGATGACGGCGAGTGTGCGCAGGTCGTCCTGGCGGATCGAGAGCACCTTGCCGTTGTAGTCACCGCGCTGCGACTGGATCGTGGCCGCGTACCGCTGGAGGGGGCCCGCCTTCTCGGCCGGCACCGTGGCCAGCCGCTCCAGGTCGAGGACCAGCTTCGGCGGGGGCTCGGCGGCGCCGCCCGGGGTGGTGCCCGGCAGCAGTTCCTGCACGGGGACCCCGTAGAAGTCAGCCAACTCGGCGAGGCGCTGCACGGTCACGGCACGGTCGCCGCGCTCGTACGAACCGACCACGACCGCCTTCCAGCGTCCCTGGCTCTTCTCCTCGACACCGTGGAGGGAAAGGCCCTGCTGGGTGCGGATCGCCCGGAGCTTGGCCCCGAGCTGTTTGGCGTATTCGCTGGACATATGGCTCCCCGGACACTGTGTCGACGCGGCCGGCCTCGCTGCCGGACCGCGCGGCTGGTAACTCACTGTGAGGTTACGCAGCGTTACTCTGCTGCGTCAAGCCGAATGGTCCGGGGCGCCACTTCCGTGGTCGCCGAGGCCGGTTGCGCCAAGGGGGTGAGTGGGAAGGTCTCCGGCACCTGGTAGCGTGTATGGCGCAATTCCGACGTCCTTTAAGGTCCGTCCCGTGAGGCGGAGAAGGAGGTCCGTTTCGTATGGACACGCACGCCGACGCGCAAGCGTCCGAAGCCCGGCCCGTTCTCGAGGGCCCCGACATCGCGCGGGTCATGACCCGCATCGCCCACGAGATCGTCGAGCGCGCCAAGGGTGCCGACGACGTGGTGCTCCTCGGCATTCCGACCCGGGGCGTCTTCCTCGCCCAGCGGCTCGCCGCCAAGCTCGAGCAGATCACCGAGCGCAAGGTCCCGCACGGCTCGCTCGACATCACCATGTACCGCGATGACCTGCGCCTGCAGCCCCCGCGTGCGCTGGCCCGTACCGAGATCCCCGGTGACGGCATCGACGGCCGCCTGGTCGTCCTCGTCGACGACGTCCTCTTCTCCGGCCGCACCATCCGCGCCGCCCTCGACGCGCTGAACGACATCGGGCGCCCGCGCGCGGTGCAGCTCGCCGTCCTCGTCGACCGGGGCCACCGCGAGCTGCCGATCCGCGCCGACTACGTCGGCAAGAACCTCCCCACGTCGCTGCGGGAGACGGTCAAGGTCCTGCTCGCCGAGGAGGACGGTCGCGACACCGTGCTGCTCGGCGCCAAGCCGGCCGCCCAGGGCGAACACCCGTAACACGCGCGCGTACGCATTCGCCGTACGCCCCGCGCGTGTGCCCTCGCACGCGCCCGTCTGCCCCAATTCTCCCGAATGAACGCCTTACGGAGCCTGACAGATGCAGCGTCATCTCATCTCGGCCGCCGACCTCACCCGCGACGACGCCGTCCTGATCCTCGACACCGCCGAGGAGATGGCCCGGGTCGCCGACCGGCCGATCAAAAAACTGCCGACCCTGCGCGGCCGCACCGTCGTCAACCTCTTCTTCGAGGACTCCACCCGCACCCGGATCTCCTTCGAGGCCGCGGAGAAGCGGCTGTCCGCGGACGTCATCAACTTCACCGCCAAGGGATCCTCGGTGTCCAAGGGCGAGTCCCTGAAGGACACCGCCCAGACCCTGGAGGCCATGGGCGTCGACGCCGTGGTCATCCGGCACGGTGCCTCCGGGGCCCCGTACCGGCTGGCCAACTCCGGCTGGATCGACGCCGCCGTCATCAACGCGGGCGACGGCACCCACCAGCACCCCACCCAGGCCCTGCTCGACGCCTTCACCCTGCGCCGCCGGCTGGTCGGCAGGGACGCGGGCCTCGGCCAGGACCTCACCGGCCGGCGCGTCACCCTCGTCGGCGACGTGCTGCACAGCCGGGTGGCCCGGTCCAACGTCGACCTGCTGCACACCCTCGGCGCCGACGTCACCCTGGTCGCCCCGCCGACCCTGCTGCCGGTCGGCGTCGAGACCTGGCCCTGCGAGGTCTCCTACGACCTCGACGCGGCCCTGCCCAAGTCCGACGCGGTGATGATGCTCCGCGTGCAGCGCGAGCGGATGAACGCCGCCTTCTTCCCGACCGAGCGCGAGTACGCGCGGCGCTACGGGCTGGACGGCGAGCGGATGGCGAGGATGCCCGAGCACGCCATCGTGATGCACCCCGGCCCGATGGTCCGCGGCATGGAGATCACCGCCGAGGTCGCCGACTCCGACCGCTGCACCGCCGTCGAGCAGGTCGCCAACGGCGTCTCCATCCGCATGGCCGTGCTGTACCTGCTGCTCGGCGGCATGGAACCCGCCCCCCAAGCCCGCACCACCGAGGAGAAGTAAGACACATGAGCAAAATCCTGATCCGTGGTGCCCAGGTGCTCGGCGGCGCGCCGCAGGACGTCCTGATCGACGGCGAGGCCGTCGAGGCGGTCGGCACCGGGCTGTCCGCCGAGGGCGCGGAGATCGTCGAGGCAGACGGCAAGGTGCTGCTGCCGGGCCTGGTCGACCTGCACACCCACCTGCGTGAGCCGGGCCGCGAGGACTCCGAGACCGTCCTGACCGGCACCCGCGCGGCCGCCTCCGGCGGCTTCACCGCCGTGTTCGCCATGGCCAACACGTTCCCGGTGGCCGACACCGCCGGCGTCGTCGAGCAGGTCTGGCGTCTGGGACGCGAGCACGGCTACTGCGACGTGCAGCCCATCGGCGCCGTCACGGTCGGCCTCGAGGGCAGGAAGCTCGCCGAACTCGGCGCCATGCACGAGTCGGCCGCCGGGGTCACCGTCTTCTCCGACGACGGCAAGTGCGTCGACGACGCGGTGATCATGCGCCGCGCGCTGGAGTACGTGAAGGCATTCGGCGGCGTCGTCGCCCAGCACGCCCAGGAGCCGCGGCTGACCGAGGGCGCCCAGATGAACGAGGGCGTCGTCTCCGCCGAGCTGGGTCTCGGCGGCTGGCCGGCCGTCGCCGAGGAGTCGGTCATCGCCCGGGACGTGCTGCTCGCCGAGCACGTCGGCTCCCGGGTCCACATCTGCCACCTGTCGACCGCCGGCAGCGTCGAGATCGTCCGCTGGGCCAAGTCCCGCGGCATCCAGGTCACCGCCGAGGTCACCCCGCACCACCTGCTCCTCACCGACGAACTGGTGCGCACCTACGACCCGGTCTACAAGGTCAATCCGCCGCTGCGCACCGAGCGGGACGTGCGCGCCCTGCGCGAGGCGCTCGCCGACGGCACGATCGACATCGTCGCCACCGACCACGCCCCGCACCCGCACGAGGACAAGGACTGCGAGTGGGCCGCGGCCGCCATGGGCATGGTCGGCCTGGAGACCGCCCTGTCGGTGGTCCAGGAGACCATGGTCGACACCGGCCTGTTGGACTGGGCGGGAGTCGCGGACCGCATGTCCTTCGCACCGGCCCGGATCGGACGGGCCACCGGCCACGGACGGCCCGTCTCGGCAGGTGAGCCCGCCAACCTCACGCTGGTCGACACGGCATACCGTGGGCAGGTGGACCCCGCGGGCTTCGCCTCGCGCAGCCGGAACACTCCCTACGAGGGACGTGAGCTGCCGGGCCGTGTCACCCACACGTGGCTCCGGGGCAAGGCCACGCTCGTCGACGGGAAGCTCACGTGACACCTGCACCTCTGCTCGCGGCCGGAATCGCGACCGACATCGCCGCGGAAGGGAAATCGGCCGCGGTCACCGACTGGGCCGCCCGCGTCGGCTGGCTGATCGGCCTCCTCCTGTTCATCGCCCTCGTCTACTGGCTGATGCGCGAGGGCTGGAAGTGGCGCGCCACCCTCCAGGGCGACCTGCCCGAGCTGCCGGTCGCGCCCGAGGAGCCCGGTCCGGCGACCCTGACCATGACCGGCCGCTACCACGGCTCCACCACCGCCGGACAGTGGCTGGACCGCATCGTGGCGCGTGGTCTGGGCACCCGCAGCCGGGCCGAGCTGACCCTGACCGGCGCGGGCCTGGACGTGGTGCGCCCCGGAGCGGACGACTTCTTCGTGCCGGCCGCGCGGCTGCGCGGGGCCCGGCTCGACAAGGGCATCGCCGGCAAGGTGCTCACCGAGGGCGGCCTGCTCGTCGTGACCTGGGAGCACGGCGACCGGCTGATCGACTCCGGGTTCCGCTCCGACCGGGCGGCCGAGCACACCGAGTGGGTCGAGGCCCTCAACTCCATGACCGAGAAGAACAGCACGGAAGGCGCCGAACGATGACCACCTCCACCAGGGGAGCCTCCAGGGTTCCCGCCGTGCTCGTCCTCGAGGACGGCCGGATCTTCCGCGGCCGTGCCTACGGGGCCGTGGGGGAGACGTTCGGCGAGGCCGTGTTCTCCACCGGCATGACCGGCTACCAGGAGACCCTCACCGACCCGTCGTACCACCGCCAGGTCGTCGTCATGACGGCCCCGCACGTCGGCAACACCGGCGTCAACGACGAGGACCCCGAGTCGAAGCGGATCTGGGTCTCGGGCTACGTCGTGCGCGACCCCGCCCGCCGGCCCTCCAACTGGCGTGCCCGGCGCACCCTCGACGAGGAACTCGCCGCGCAGGGCGTCGTCGGCATCAGCGGCATCGACACCCGCGCCCTCACCCGCCACCTGCGCGAGCGCGGCGCCATGCGCGTCGGCGTCTTCAGCGGGGAGGCCGTCCAGGACGACGCCACGCTGCTGGCCCGGGTCCTGGAGTCCCCCCGGATGGAAGGCGCGGACCTGTCCGCAGAGGTGGCCACCCAGGAGGCGTACGTCGTCCCGGCGATCGGCGAGAAGAAGTTCACCGTCGCCGCCGTCGACCTCGGCATCAAGGGCATGACCCCGCACCGCATGGCCGAACGCGGCATCGAGGTGCACGTGCTGCCCGCCACCGCCACGGTCGAGGACGTGTACGCGGTCGGACCCGACGGAGTGTTCTTCTCCAACGGCCCCGGCGACCCGGCCACCGCCGACCACGCCGTCTCCGTCATGCGGGGCGTCCTGGAGCGCGGCACGCCGCTGTTCGGCATCTGCTTCGGCAACCAGATCCTCGGCCGCGCCCTCGGCTTCGGCACCTACAAGCTGAAGTACGGCCACCGCGGCATCAACCAGCCGGTGCAGGACCGTACGACCGGCAAGGTCGAGGTCACCGCGCACAACCACGGCTTCGCCGTCGACGCGCCCGTCGACCGGGTCTCCGACACCCCCTTCGGCCGCGTCGAGGTCTCCCACGTCTGCCTCAATGACAACGTGGTGGAGGGCCTCCAGCTGCTCGACAGGCCGGCCTTCAGCGTGCAGTACCACCCCGAAGCGGCCGCGGGACCCCACGACGCCGCCTACCTGTTCGACCGCTTCACGTCTTTGATGAACACAGTCCCGATGGAGGGCCAGCGTGCCTAAGCGCACCGATATCCAGTCCGTCCTGGTCATCGGCTCCGGCCCGATCGTCATCGGCCAGGCCGCCGAGTTCGACTACTCCGGCACCCAGGCGTGCCGCGTCCTGAAGGCCGAGGGCCTCAGGGTCCTCCTGGTCAACTCCAACCCCGCGACGATCATGACCGACCCGGAGATCGCCGACGCCACCTACGTCGAGCCGATCACCCCGGACTTCGTCGAGAAGATCATCGCCAAGGAGCGCCCCGACGCCCTGCTGCCCACCCTGGGCGGCCAGACCGCGCTCAACACCGCCATCGCGCTGCACGACAACGGCGTCCTGGAGAAGTACGGCGTCGAGCTGATCGGCGCCAACGTCGAGGCCATCCACAAGGGCGAGGACCGCGAACAGTTCAAGGCGGTCGTGGAGGCCGTCCGGCTGAAGACCGGGCACGGCGAGTCCGCCCGCTCGGTGATCTGCCACACCATGGACGAGGTCCTGGCCGGCGTCGACGAGCTCGGCGGCTACCCGGTCGTGGTCCGCCCCTCGTTCACCATGGGCGGCGCCGGCTCCGGCTTCGCCCACGACGAGGACGAGCTGCGCCGCATCGCGGGCACCGGCCTCACGCTCTCCCCGACCACCGAGGTGCTCCTCGAGGAGTCCATCCTCGGCTGGAAGGAGTACGAGCTGGAGCTGATGCGCGACAAGCACGACAACGTCGTGGTCGTCTGCTCCATCGAGAACTTCGACCCGATGGGCGTGCACACCGGCGACTCCATCACCGTCGCCCCGGCGATGACGCTCACCGACCGCGAGTACCAGATCCTGCGGGACATCGGCATCGCCGTCATCCGCGAGGTCGGCGTCGACACCGGCGGCTGCAACATCCAGTTCGCGGTCAATCCCGAGGACGGCCGGGTCATCGTCATCGAGATGAACCCGCGCGTGTCGCGCTCCTCCGCGCTCGCCTCCAAGGCGACCGGCTTCCCCATCGCCAAGATCGCCGCCAAGCTCGCCGTCGGCTACACCCTCGACGAGATCCCCAACGACATCACGCAGGAGACCCCGGCCTCCTTCGAGCCGACCCTCGACTACGTGGTCGTCAAGGCGCCCCGGTTCGCCTTCGAGAAGTTCCCGCAGGCCGACTCCACGCTGACCACCACCATGAAGTCGGTCGGCGAGGCCATGGCCATCGGCCGCAACTTCACCGAGGCCCTCCAGAAGGCCCTGCGCTCGCTGGAGAAGAAGGGCAGCCGGTTCACGTTCACCGGCGACCCCGGCGACAAGCACGAGATGCTGCGCGAGGCGGTCCGCCCGACCGACGGCCGGATCAACGCGGTGATGCAGGCCATCCGCGCGGGCGCCACGCCCGAGGAGGTCTTCGACGCCACGAAGATCGACCCGTGGTTCGTCGACCAGCTGTTCCTGATCAAGGAGATCGCCGACGAGCTGGCCGAGGCGCCCGAGCTGACCGCCGAACTGCTCGCCGAGGCCAAGCGGCACGGCTTCTCCGATCAGCAGATCGGCGAGATCCGCGGCCTGCGCGAGGACGTGGTCCGCGAGGTGCGGCACGCACTCGGCATCCGCCCGGTCTACAAGACCGTGGACACCTGCGCCGCCGAGTTCGCCGCGAGGACGCCGTACTTCTACTCGTCCTACGACGAGGAGAACGAGGTCGCCCCGCGCGAGAAGCCCGCGGTGATCATCCTGGGCTCCGGCCCCAACCGCATCGGCCAGGGCATCGAGTTCGACTACTCCTGCGTCCACGCCTCCTTCGCGCTGCACGACGCCGGGTACGAGACCGTGATGGTCAACTGCAACCCGGAGACCGTCTCCACCGACTACGACACCTCCGACCGGCTGTACTTCGAGCCGCTCACCCTGGAGGACGTCCTGGAGATCGTCCACGCGGAGCGGCAGGCCGGCCCCGTCGCCGGTGTCGTCGTCCAGCTCGGCGGCCAGACCCCGCTGGGCCTGGCGCAGGCCCTCAAGGACAACGGCGTGCCGATCGTCGGCACCTCGCCCGAGGCGATCCACGCGGCCGAGGACCGGGGCGCCTTCGGACAGGTGCTGGCCGAGGCGGGCCTGCCGGCCCCCAAGCACGGCACCGCCACCACCTTCGCGCAGGCCAAGACCATCGCCGACGAGATCGGTTACCCGGTCCTGGTCCGCCCGTCCTACGTCCTGGGCGGCCGCGGCATGGAGATCGTGTACGACGAGGCCCGCCTGGAGACGTACATCGCCGAGTCGACCGAGATCGGCCCCTCCCGCCCGGTGCTGGTCGACCGGTTCCTCGACGACGCCATAGAGATCGACGTCGACGCCCTCTACGACGGCGAGGAGCTGTACCTCGGCGGCGTCATGGAGCACATCGAGGAGGCCGGCATCCACTCCGGCGACTCGGCGTGCGCGCTGCCCCCGATCACGCTCGGCGGGTACGACATCAAGCGGCTGCGGGCCTCCACCGAGGCCATCGCCCGCGGTGTCGGGGTGCGCGGACTGATCAACATCCAGTTCGCGCTGTCCGGCGACATCCTCTACGTCCTGGAGGCCAACCCGCGCGCCTCCCGTACGGTCCCCTTCACCTCCAAGGCGACCGCGGTGCCGCTGGCCAAGGCCGCCGCCCGGATCTCGCTGGGCGCGACCATCGCCGAGCTGCGCGGGGAGGGGCTGCTGCCGAGGAACGGCGACGGCGGCACGCTGCCGCTGGACGCGCCGATCTCCGTCAAGGAGGCCGTGCTGCCCTGGAGCCGCTTCCGGGACACCTCGGGACGCGGCGTGGACACCGTCCTCGGCCCCGAGATGCGCTCCACCGGCGAGGTCATGGGCATCGACTCCGTCTTCGGCACCGCCTACGCCAAGTCGCAGGCGGGGGCCTACGGTCCGCTGCCGACCAAGGGGCGCGCCTTCATCTCGGTCGCCAACCGGGACAAGCGGTCGATGATCTTCCCGGCCCGTGAGCTGGTCGCCCACGGCTTCGAACTGCTCGCCACCTCCGGCACCGCCGAGGTGCTCAAGCGCAACGGCATCAACGCCACGGTGGTGCGCAAGCAGTCCCAGGGCAGCGGCCCGAACGGCGAGCGGACCATCGTCCAGCTCATCCACGACGGCGAGGTCGACCTCATCGTCAACACCCCGTACGGCACCGGCGGCCGCCTGGACGGTTACGAGATCCGTACCGCGGCCGTGGCGCGCTCCGTGCCGTGCCTGACGACGGTCCAGGCGCTCGCCGCGGCCGTCCAGGGCATCGACGCCCTGCACCGCGGCGAGGTGGGAGTCCGTTCCCTCCAGGAACACGCGGGATTCCTGACCGCGGCCCGCGACTAGGGCCTGTTCGGCGGATCAGGCCGACTCCGGCCCACGCGATTCCGGCATGATCCGCCGGACAGGCCCTTCCGGCCCCGAGGGGGACATCGGAAACGGTGTCCCCCTCTTCACGAGCACCAGGGGGACCCATGAGGCCCCGAGGACACCCGAGGACTCAGTGACCCAGTGATGTACAAGCTCTTCTTCCGCCTGTTCTTCCAGCGGATGGACCCGGAACAGGCGCACCATCTGGCCTTCCGCTGGATCCGGCTCGCCGCCCGCGTCCCGGTGCTGCGCACGTTCGCCGCCGCCGTGCTCGCCCCCCGCCACGAGGAACTGCGCACCGAGGCCCTCGGGCTGCGGATGCACGGCCCCTTCGGGCTCGCCGCCGGCTTCGACAAGAACGCCGTGGCGATCGACGGGATGTCGATGCTCGGCTTCGACCACGTCGAGATCGGCACGGTCACGGGCGAGCCGCAGCCCGGCAACCCGAGGAAACGGCTGTTCCGGCTGGTCAAGGACCGCGCGCTGATCAACCGCATGGGCTTCAACAACGAGGGCTCGCTCGCGGTCGCCGCGCGCCTCGCCTCGCGCACACCCGTCTTCAGGACCGTCGTGGGCGTCAACATCGGCAAGACCAAGGTCGTCCCGGAGGAGGAGGCCGTCGGCGACTACGTGAAGTCCGCCGAGCGGCTGGCCCCGTACGCCGACTACCTGGTCGTCAACGTCTCCTCGCCGAACACCCCCGGACTGCGCGACCTCCAGGCCACCGAGGCGCTGCGCCCGCTCCTGGCCGCCGTGCGCGAGGCCGCCGACCGGGTCGTGCCCGGGCGCCGGGTGCCGCTGCTGGTGAAGATCGCGCCGGACCTCGCCGACGAGGACGTCGACGCGGTCGCCGACCTCGCCGTGGAGCTGGGCCTTGACGGGATCATCGCCACCAACACCACCATCGCGCGCGAGGGACTGGGGCTGACGTCCGCGCCCTCACTGGTGAAGGAGACCGGCGGGCTCTCGGGCGCGCCGCTGAAGGCGCGCTCCCTCGAGGTGCTGCGCCGCCTCTACGCGCGTGTGGGTGACCGCATCACCCTGGTCGGCGTCGGCGGCGTCGAGAACGCCGAGGACGCCTGGCAGCGCATCCTGGCCGGCGCCACCCTGGTCCAGGGCTACAGCGCCTTCGTCTACCAGGGGCCCTTCTGGAGCCGTGCCATCCACAAGGGGCTCGCCGCACGCCTGCGGACCAGCCCGTACGCCACCCTCGCCGACGCGGTCGGCGCCGATGTGAGAAAGGCCGGGGAGACGGCATGAGCCCGAGGGAGCCCTTCGGCGCGCGGCTGCGCCGTGCCATGGACGAGCGTGGCCCGCTGTGCGTCGGCATCGACCCGCACGCCTCCCTGCTCGCCGAGTGGGGCCTGAACGACGACGTGGCCGGCCTGGAGCGGTTCAGCCGCACCGTGGTGGAGGCGCTGGCCGGACAGGTGGCCGCCCTGAAGCCGCAGAGCGCCTTCTACGAGCGTTTCGGCTCGCGCGGTCTCGCCGTGCTGGAGAAGTCGGTCGAGGAGGCCCGGGCGGCCGGCGCGCTGGTCGTCATGGACGCCAAGCGCGGCGACATCGGCTCCACCATGGCCGCCTACGCCGAGTCGTTCCTGCGCGAGGACGCGCCCCTGTTCTCGGACGCGCTCACCGTCTCGCCGTACCTCGGCTACGGGTCGCTGAGGCCCGCGGTCGAGATGGCGCGGGAGAGCGGCGCGGGTCTGTTCGTGCTGGCGCTGACCTCCAACCCGGAGGGGGCCGAGGTCCAGCACGCCGTGCGGCCCGACGGCCGCAGCGTCGCCGCGACCGTACTGGCGCACCTCGCCGAGGAGAACGCGGGGCAGGCCCCGCTCGGCTCCTTCGGCGCGGTGGTGGGGGCCACGCTGGGCGATCTGTCGTCGTACGACCTGGACATGGGCGGGCCGCTGCTCGCGCCGGGGATCGGCGCGCAGGGCGCGACGCCGGCCGACCTTCCCCGGGTGTTCGGCCCCGCGGTGCGCAACGTGGTCCCGAGCGTCAGCCGGGGTGTTCTGCGTCACGGTCCCGCGGTGGGGGCGCTGCGCGACGCCGCGGAGCGCTTCGCGGAGGAGATCAGGACCGCGGTGACCGGCGGCTGAGTGCCTCCGGCGGGCGGTCCGGGGCACTCGTCAGGCTGGATACATCCTCAAATCCGGGGCATTATGTCCTAAATGCCCGGCCTGGCGGAGGCTGACCAGGACTTTTCCGCTGTTCTCGCTGACTCCGGCGGACGGGACCGCTAGTCTCCGTCGAGTGGGGGCGCCTCCCACGCCCTCAACGTAGTGGGGGAGAACGGGCAAGCGTGTTGCTCGTGGCTCCCCAGGTGTGGGGCGACTAGGTTCCTCACCGGTCCGTATCCGACAGTTCGACATCCGAGGTGACGTAGGCGTGGCTCTTCCGCCCCTAACCCCTGAACAGCGCGCAGCCGCGCTCGAAAAGGCCGCCGCGGCTCGCCGGGAGCGGGCCGAGGTCAAGAATCGACTCAAGCACTCCGGCGCCTCCCTGCACGAGGTCATCAAGCAGGGCCAGGAGAACGACGTCATCGGCAAGATGAAGGTCTCCGCCCTCCTTGAGTCCCTGCCGGGCGTGGGCAAGGTCCGCGCCAAGCAGATCATGGAGCGGCTCGGCATCTCCGAGAGCCGCCGCGTGCGCGGCCTCGGGTCCAACCAGATCGCGTCCCTGGAGCGCGAGTTCGGCAGCACCGGCTCCTGAATCCAGGGTCTCCGGGCAGGAGTCCCGGGCACCGTGCGATTGCTGGAATAATCGCCGCATGGCTGTAACACCCCGGGGCGCGACCCCCGTACCCCCGGACGCACGTCCGCGGCTGACCGTGCTCTCCGGCCCCTCAGGGGTCGGCAAGAGCACGGTCGTCGCCCATATGCGCAAGGAACACCCCGAGGTCTGGCTCTCGGTGTCGGCGACGACCCGCAAGCCCCGCCCCGGTGAGCAGCACGGCGTCCACTACTTCTTCGTCACCGACGACGAGATGGACAAGATGATCGCCAACGGCGAGCTGCTGGAATGGGCCGAGTTCGCGGGCAACCGCTACGGCACCCCGCGCGCCGCCGTGCTGGAGCACCTGGAGACGGGTGTGCCGGTGCTGCTGGAGATCGACCTCCAGGGCGCCCGGCAGGTCCGTGAGTCCATGCCCGAGGGCCGGCTGGTGTTCCTGGCGCCTCCCTCCTGGGAGGAGCTCGTGCGCAGGCTCACCGGACGGGGGACCGAGCCGCCCGAGGTCATCGAGCGGCGGCTGGGGGCGGCGAAGATCGAACTCGCGGCCGAACCGGAGTTCGACGAGACCCTGGTCAACACCTCCGTCGAGGACGTGGCTCGCGAGCTGCTAGCCTTGATGGACGTTGTGTGATCGTGACTGTGACTGTGACGGTCGCACCGACTGAATCTTTCCCATCCATCGGAAGGTAGAGCGTGTCCTCTTCCATCTCCGCGCCCGAGGGCATCATCAACCCGCCGATCGACGAGCTCCTCGAGGCCACCGACTCGAAGTACAGCCTCGTGATCTACGCGGCCAAGCGGGCCCGCCAGATCAACGCGTACTACTCGCAGCTCGGCGAGGGCCTCCTCGAGTACGTCGGTCCGCTCGTCGACACCCACGTCCACGAGAAGCCGCTCTCCATCGCGCTGCGCGAGATCAACGCGGGTCTGCTGACGTCCGAGGCCGTCGAGGGCCCGGGCCAGTAGTCCGCCAGTAGTACCCGCGGTTCTTCGTATCCGAAGATCGTGGCAGGTTTTTCCACAGGCCCGGCAGCGTGAATGCCGGGCCTGTGGTCTGCTCGGGGGGTGCGGGAGCCGATCCCGCGATGATGCAGCATGGACGCGTACGCCGACCAGCCGCGGCGTGCGTGTGTCGAGTGCGGGGAGGCCCGGTGAGCAAGCCCAAGGTCGTTCTGGGGGTCGGTGGCGGCATCGCCGCCTACAAGGTGTGCGAGCTGCTGCGCAGGCTGACCGAGTCCGGTCACGACGTGCGCGTGGTGCCGACCGCCTCCGCGCTGCACTTCGTCGGCGCCGCGACCTGGTCGGCCCTGTCCGGCCACCCCGTCTCCGCCGAGGTCTGGGACGACGTCCACGAGGTCCCGCACGTGCGCATCGGGCAGCAGGCCGACCTGGTCGTCGTCGCCCCCGCCACCGCCGACATGCTCGCCAGGGCCGCCCACGGCCTCGCCGACGACCTGCTGACCAACACCCTGCTCACCGCCCGCTGCCCGGTGGTCTTCGCCCCCGCGATGCACACCGAGATGTGGGAGCACCCGGCCACCCAGGACAACGTGGCGACGCTGCGCCGCCGCGGCGCCGTCGTCATCGAACCGGCGGTCGGCCGGCTGACCGGCGTCGACACCGGCAAGGGCAGGCTGCCGGAACCGGCGGAGATCTTCGAGGTCTGCCGCCGTGTGCTGGCCCGGGGCGCGAGCGAGCCCGACCTCGCCGGGCGGCACGTCGTCGTCAGCGCCGGCGGCACCCGCGAGCCCCTCGACCCCGTCCGCTTTCTCGGCAACCGCTCCTCCGGCAAGCAGGGCTACGCCCTCGCCCGGACGGCGGCGGCCCGCGGCGCCCGGGTCACCCTCGTCGCCGCCAACACCTCCCTGCCGGACCCGGCGGGCGTGGACCTCGTCCGGGTCGGCACGGCCGTGCAGCTGCGGGAGGCCGTGCTGAAGGCCGCCGCGGACGCCGACGCGGTGGTCATGGCCGCCGCGGTCGCCGACTTCCGTCCGGCGGCCTACGCGACCGGCAAGATCAAGAAGAAGGACGGCGAGGACCCCGAGCCCGTCACCCTGGTGCGTAATCCGGACATCCTCGCCGAGATATCAGCCGAACGGGCGCGGCCCGGACAGGTGATCGTGGGCTTCGCCGCGGAGACCGACGACGTCCTCGCCAACGGGCGCAAGAAGCTCGCCCGCAAGGGCTGCGACCTGCTCGTGGTCAACGAGGTGGGGGAGCGCAGGACCTTCGGCGCGGAGGACAACGAGGCCGTGGTGCTGGCCGCCGACGGCGGCGAGACTCCCGTGCCGCACGGACCGAAGGAGGCCCTGGCCGAAACCGTGTGGGACCTGGTGGCCGCCCGGCTCGCCTGAGTACCCTCGGCGCCCGCACTGTCCCGCCGAACTTCGGAGCCCGGCGCGTGGCGACTCTGGCCAAGGTCGCCGGGCTTCGGCAGAATGCCCGTGCCGCAGGTCACAGCGCTCCCGAGAGGCGAGACAGGTGGGCCGGCGGCCGAGCGCGACCGATAAACTGTTCTCGGACGACGCCAGGCGCAGCCCCGTGCCCGTCCGCCAATGATCAGCCAGCAGCCGCTGCAACCCCAGGGAGCGTTGTGTCCCGTCGCCTGTTCACCTCGGAGTCCGTGACCGAGGGTCACCCCGACAAGATCGCTGACCAGATCAGCGACACCATTCTCGACGCGCTTCTGCGCGAGGACCCGACCTCCCGGGTCGCCGTGGAGACACTGATCACCACCGGCCTGGTGCACGTGGCCGGCGAGGTCACCACCAAGACCTACGCTGACATCGCGACCCTGGTCCGCGACAAGATCCTCGAGATCGGCTACGACTCCTCCAAGAAGGGCTTCGACGGCGCCTCCTGCGGCGTGTCCGTCTCCATCGGCGCGCAGTCCCCGGACATCGCCCAGGGCGTGGACACGGCGTACGAGTCCCGGGTCGACGGCGGCGCCGCGGGTGACGAGCTGGACCAGCAGGGCGCCGGCGACCAGGGCCTGATGTTCGGCTACGCCTCCGACGAGACCCCGACGCTGATGCCGCTGCCGATCTTCCTGGCGCACCGGCTGTCCAAGCGCCTGTCGGACGTGCGCAAGAACGGCACGATCCCCTACCTGCGCCCGGACGGCAAGACCCAGGTCACCATCGAGTACGACGGCGACAAGGCCGTCCGCCTCGACACCGTGGTGGTCTCCTCGCAGCACGCCTCCGACATCGACCTGGACTCGCTGCTGGCGCCCGACATCCGCGAGTTCGTCGTCGAGCCCGAGCTGAAGGCGCTGCTGGACGACGGCATCAAGCTGGAGACCGAGGGCTACCGGCTGCTGGTCAACCCCACCGGCCGGTTCGAGATCGGCGGCCCGATGGGCGACGCGGGCCTGACCGGCCGCAAGATCATCATCGACACCTACGGCGGCATGGCCCGGCACGGCGGCGGCGCCTTCTCCGGCAAGGACCCGTCCAAGGTGGACCGCTCGGCCGCGTACGCGATGCGCTGGGTCGCGAAGAACGTGGTGGCGGCGGGTCTGGCCGCCCGCTGCGAGGTCCAGGTCGCCTACGCGATCGGCAAGGCCGAGCCGGTGGGCCTGTTCGTGGAGACCTTCGGCACCCACAAGGTGGAACCCGAGAAGATCGAGAAGGCCATCGACGAGGTCTTCGACCTGCGTCCGGCCGCCATCATCCGCGACCTCGACCTGCTCCGCCCGATCTACGCCCAGACCGCCGCGTACGGCCACTTCGGCCGTGAGCTGCCCGACTTCACCTGGGAGCGCACGGACCGCGTGGACGCCCTGCGCGAGGCGGCGGGCCTGTAGGACCGGGGCGGCAGGCCCCCCGGCCGACGCGAGACCTGAGCGAGGCCCGGACCCCACGGGGGTCCGGGCCTCGCTCGCCGTCGGTTGTCGGTCCCGTTTGGTAAGAATGCAAGCGTGAGCAGCGAGAACGGGACGGGGGACGGCGGAGCCGCGGGGGCGCCGCCGGAGCAGCTTGCGCTCATCCGGGAGACCGTGCGCAAGGCGAAGGAGCCACGGGCCAAGCCGCGCACCTGGCGCGGTGCCGCGCTCGCCGCGGAACTGCCCGTGGCGCGCGTCCTGGTCGACAAGGGCGCACTGCACCTCGACCGGTACTTCGACTACGCCGTGCCCGCCGAACTCGACGCGGACGCACGGCCCGGAGTGCGGGTCCGCGTACGGTTCGGAGCCGGACGGCACCGGGTGCGCGAGGGCCGGCGCGAGGGCGGCGGACTCATCGACGGGTATCTGATCGAGCGCCGGGCCGAGTCCGACTACGCCGGGCCGCTCGCCGCGCTCGCCCAGGTCGTCTCGCCCGAGCCCGTGCTCGGCGAGGAACTGCTCGGCCTGGCCCGGGCCGTCGCCGACCGGTACGCGGGCAGCCTCGCCGACGTGCTGCAACTCGCCGTGCCACCGCGCAGGGCGCGCGCCGAGGAACGGCCCTCGCCCCCACCGCTGCCACCGCCGACCGCACCCGACGCGGGCTCCTGGGCCCGGTACGAACGGGGGGCCGCGTTCGTGACCGCGCTGGCCGCGGGCGGCTCGCCGCGTGCCGTGTGGAACGCGCTGCCCGGACCCGGGTGGAGCGAGGAACTGGCCCGCGCCGTCGCCGCCGCTCTCGCCTCGGGACGCGGCGCGCTCGTCGTCGTCCCGGACGGGCGGGCCGCCGCCCGGGTGGACGCCGCGCTGACGGCCCTCCTCGGCGAGGGACGGCACGCGCTGCTCACCGCCGACGCGGGGCCGGAGAAGCGGTACCGGCAGTGGCTCGCCGTATCCCGGGGCTCGGTGCGGGCCGTCGTCGGCACCCGGGCCGCCATGTTCGCGCCGGTGCGGGACCTCGGTCTGGTCGCCCTGTGGGACGACGGGGACGACAGCCACAGCGAGCAGCACGCGCCGCAGCCGCACGCCCGCGAGGTGCTGCTGCTGCGCGCCGCGCAGGACAAGTGCGGTTTCCTGCTGGGCGGTTGGAGCTGCACGGTGGAGGCGGCGCAGCTCGTCGAGAGCGGCTGGGCCGGGCCGCTCGTCGCCGCGAGGGAACAGGTACGGCGGGCGGCTCCGCTCGTGCGCACGGTGGGCGACGCCGAGCTCGCGCGGGACGAGGCCGCGCGGGCCGCCCGGCTGCCCTCGCTCGCCTGGCAGGCGGCCAGGGAGGGGCTGCGGCACGGGCCCGTGCTGGTGCAGGTGCCCCGCCGGGGCTACGTACCGCGGATGGCCTGCGCGCAGTGCCGGGCGCCCGCGCGGTGCCGGCACTGCGCGGGACCCCTCCAGGGGCAGGACGCGGGGGCGCTCGGCTGCGGCTGGTGCGGGCGGGAGGAGCCGGCCTGGCACTGCCCGGAGTGCGGCTCGTTCCGGCTGCGGGCCCAGGTCGTCGGGGCGCGGCGGACCGCCGAGGAACTGGGCCGGGCGTTCCCGTCCGTGCCGGTGCGGACCTCGGGGCGCGAGCATGTGCTGGACACGGTGCCGGGGACACCGGCGCTGGTGGTGAGCACCCCGGGCGCGGAGCCGGTCGCCGAGGGCGGGTACGCGGCGGCGCTGCTCCTGGACGGCTGGGCCATGCTCGGGCGGCCCGATCTGCGTGCGGGAGAGGACGCGCTGCGGCGCTGGACGGCGGCCGCCGCGCTGGTCCGGCCGCAGCCGGAGGGCGGCACCGTGGTCGTCGTCGCCGAACCGACCCTGCGGCCGGTGCAGGCGCTGGTGCGCTGGGACCCCGTCGGCCACGCCCTGCGGGAGCTGTCCGAGCGCGCCGAACTCGGGTTCCCGCCGGTGTCCCGCATGGCGGCCGTGTCGGGTCCGGCTGAGGCGGTGTCGGACTTCCTCACCGCCGTCGAACTACCGCGGGAGGCAGAGGTGTTGGGCCCCGTTCCGCTGCCGGTCACGTCTCCCGGCCGCCCCCGCCGCTCCGGCGCGCCCCCGCCCGGCGAGCAGTGGACGCGCGCCCTGATCCGTGTCCCGCCCGGCAGCGGGGCCGCCCTGGCCTCCGCCCTGAAGTCCGCCCAGGCGACCCGCCTGACCCGCGGTACTTCCGACCCGGTCTGGATCCGTATCGACCCACCGGACATCGGCTGACGGTTCCGCGTGGGCCCTCCCGGGTGCCGGCCGGGAGGGAAAAGGGTGTCAGCCGTTGCGTGGGCCGGGGAAGGCGGTGGGGCGGGGGTCCTCGCGCAGGACCGGGCTGCCGGCCGTCGGCTGGGTCGGCATGGAACGGGCCGCGGGGACCGTGGGGATGCCGCTGCCGACATTGACCGTACGGGCGCCCGCCGGGTCCGGGGCACGCTCGCCCTCGGCCGCCGCCTGGGCCGCCGCACGGCGGGCGCCGTAGCGCCGGTGGACCGCCTGCTTGGTGACGCCGAGGGCCGAGCCGACGGCGTCCCACGAGAAGCCGAGCGAGCGGTCGAAGTCCACGGCGGCCGTGACCAGGGTCTCGACGCTGTCCCGCAGCTCCTGGGCGAGACGGACGGTCGGGGCGGGGGCACGTCCGTAGACGACGAAGCCCGTGGAGGGGCCGGAGCGGCGCGGGCGGTAGACGTTGCCAAGCTGAGCGGTGAGCGTGCGCAGCGCGTCCACCTGCCGGCGGACCCGCTCGATGTCCCGCACCAGCAAGTGAAGGCTGGCCCGGGCCTGGGCGTCGTGGGTTGCGTGGTCGGCCATGAACAAGCCTCTCGAACCGGCGTTGAAAGGAATCGGGCCGGACAGCGGCCCGCTGTGGTCAACTCTTTCTTGACCAACGCGCTTCAGCTCCACGGGTCACGGTGTGGGGGCGTAGGGACACATACGTACGCCCCCGTGCGCCGGACGCGCGCTGCGCGGCCGGACGGCGCTCCCCGACCCCCACGCGCGTCGCCGGTCCCGAGGTCCCGTGGCCCGCCACGCGCCCACGGCCGCCCCACCCCGTCCCGCCTGTCGGCCGCCGCTCCGCATACGTGGTCATAGACTGGTGCGCTGCCCGCCGTCCATCCCGCCCGAGAGGCCCAAGCCACCCCATGAAGCTCGTCTTCGCCGGTACCCCCGAGGTCGCCGTTCCCGCTCTGGACGCACTGCTCGCCTCCGGGCGGCACGAGGTGGCCGCCGTCGTCACCCGGCCCGACGCACCGGCCGGCCGCGGGCGCAGGCTGGTCGCGAGCCCGGTCGCCGAGCGGGCGGAGGAGGCCGGGATCGAGGTGCTCAAGCCGCTCAAGCCGCGGGACCCGGAGTTCCTGGAGCGGCTGAGGGAGATCGCCCCGGACTGCTGTCCGGTCGTCGCCTACGGCGCGCTGCTGCCCAGGGTGGCCCTCGACATCCCCGCCCACGGCTGGGTCAACCTGCACTTCTCGCTGCTGCCCGCCTGGCGCGGCGCCGCCCCCGCGCAGCACGCGCTCATGGCCGGGGACGAGATCACCGGCGCGTCCACCTTCCTCATCGAGGAAGGGCTCGACTCCGGTCCGGTCTACGGCACCGTCACCGAGGCGATCCGGCCCACCGACACCAGCGGCGACCTGCTCACCCGGCTCGCCCTCGCCGGCGCCGGACTGCTCGCCGCGACCATGGACGGCATCGAGGACGGCACCCTCAAGGCCGTGCCGCAGCCGGCCGAGGGCGTCACCCTCGCCCCCAAGATCACCGTCGAGGACGCCCGGGTCGACTGGACGGCCCCCGCCCTGCGCGTGGACCGCGTGGTGCGCGGCTGCACCCCGGCGCCCGGCGCCTGGACCACCTTCCGCGGCGAGCGGCTCAAGCTGATCCACGCCGCCCCCACGCCGCAGCGCACCGACCTCGCCCCGGGCGCGCTCGCCGTCGGCAAGAACGACGTCCACGTCGGCACCGGCTCGTACGCCGTCGAGCTGCTGTGGGTGCAGGCACAGGGCAAGAAGCCGATGCGGGCGGCGGACTGGGCGCGCGGTGCGCGCATCGCCGAGGGCGAGACCCTCGGGGGCTGACGAGGCGGCACGAACCGGGACGTAGGCTGGGTGCACCGCGTGTACGAGCGCGGCGCACCCAGACAACCGGAGCACCTTTTTCGTGAGCGACACCCGTCGGCCCCGCAGGCCCGCCAAGCCCTACCGCCGGCCGCAGAAGGACCCCGTCCGCATCCTGGCCTTCGAGGCGCTGCGCGCCGTGGACGAGCGGGACGCCTACGCCAACCTCGTCCTGCCCCCGCTGCTGCGCAAGGCACGCGAGAAGGGCGACTTCGACGGCCGTGACGCCGCGCTGGCCACCGAGCTGGTGTACGGCACGCTGCGCCGCCAGGGGACGTACGACGCCATCATCGGGGCCTGCGTCGACCGCCCGCTGCGGGAGGTCGACCCGCCCGTCCTGGACGTGCTGTCGCTCGGCGCCCACCAGTTGCTGGGGACGCGCATCCCGAGCCATGCCGCGGTGTCCGCCACCGTCGAGCTCGCCCGGGTCGTCCTCGGCGACGGACGGGCCAAGTTCGTCAACGCCGTGCTCCGCAAGGTCGCGGGGAACGACCTCGACGGATGGCTGGAGAAGGTCGCCCCGCCCTACGAGGACGACCCCGAGGACCACCTCGCCGTCGTCCACTCGCACCCCCGCTGGGTCGTCTCCGCCCTGTGGGACTCCCTCGGCGGCCCACGCGCCGGGATCGAGGACCTGCTGGAGGCCGACAACGGGCGGCCGGAGGTCACGCTGGTCGCCCGGCCCGGACGGGCCACGACCGAGGAGCTGCTGCGCGAGGAGGCCGCGCTGCCGGGCCGCTGGTCGCCGTACGCGGTGCGGCTGACCGAGGGCGGCGAACCGGGCGCCGTGGACGCGGTGCGGGAGGGCCGGGCCGGTGTCCAGGACGAGGGCAGCCAGCTCGTCGCGCTCGCCCTGGCCAACGCGCCCCTCGACGGTCCCGACGGCAAGTGGCTCGACGGCTGTGCGGGCCCCGGCGGCAAGGCGGCCCTGCTGGCCGCGCTGGCCGCCGAGCGCGGAGCCGTCCTGCTCGCCTCCGAGAAGCAGCCCCACCGGGCCGGGCTCGTCGCCAAGGCGCTGGCGGGCAACCCCGGCCCCTACCAGGTGATCGCCGCCGACGGCACGCGCCCGGCCTGGCGGCCCGGCAGTTTCGACCGTGTCCTCGTCGACGTGCCCTGCACCGGCCTCGGCGCCCTGCGCAGGCGCCCCGAGGCCCGGTGGCGGCGCCGCCCGGAGGACCTGGACGGCTTCGCCCCGCTCCAGCGCGGCCTGCTGAGCACGGCCCTGGAGTCGGTGCGCGTCGGCGGTGTGGTCGGCTACGCGACCTGCTCTCCGCACCTGGCCGAGACCCGTGCCGTGGTCGGCGACGTGCTCAAGCAGTTCCCCGGCACCGAGCTGATCGACGCCCGCCCCCTGCTGCCGGGCGTGGGGATCCTCGGTGACGGCCCCGACGTGCAGCTGTGGCCGCATCTGCACGGAACCGACGCGATGTACCTGGCCCTGATCCGCCGCACCGGCTGACCTGCCCCGCCGGCTCACGGACCCGCCGTGGAGCGGACTCGGACGCCGGTGGGGTACCGGGGCGGACCGGAGGGCCGGGGCATGGCACGCTTGGGGCATGGCCGTGCAGATCAACCCCAGCATCCTGTCCGCCGACTTCGCGCGCCTCGCCGAGGAGGCGAAGGCGGTCGAAGGGGCCGACTGGCTCCACGTGGACGTCATGGACAACCACTTCGTCCCGAACCTCACGCTCGGGGTGCCCGTCGTGGAGTCCCTGGCCCGGGCCACGGACACCCCGCTGGACTGCCACCTGATGATCGAGCAGCCCGACCGCTGGGCGCCGCAGTACGTCGAGGCGGGCGCCTCCTCCGTGACGTTCCACGTCGAGGCGGCCGCCGCCCCCGTACGGCTGGCCCGCGAGATCCGCGCCAAGGGGGCCCGGGCCTCGATGGCACTCAAGCCCGCCACCCCCATCGAGCCGTACGAGGACCTGCTCCCCGAGCTCGACATGCTCCTGATCATGACGGTGGAGCCGGGCTTCGGCGGCCAGGCCTTCCTCGACATCATGCTGCCCAAGATCCGCCGTACCCGTGAGCTGATCGGCAAGCACGGCCTCCAGCTCTGGCTCCAGGTGGACGGCGGGGTGTCGGCCTCGACGATCGAGCGGTGCGCGGAGGCCGGCGCGGACGTGTTCGTCGCCGGCTCGGCGGTCTACGGCGCCGAGGACCCCGCGGAAGCGGTGCGTGCGCTGCGCGGTCAGGCGGAGACGGCCACCGCCAACGCGTCCTGGGCGTGCGGCCACTGAACAACGGCTGCGTGAACGGCAACCATCAGGGCTGATCAACCGCGCCGGATCTGCAAGGATGAACGGTGAATCCAGAGTGTGAACAGCAGTGAGGAGATCGCCGTGTCCGGTATGTCGGCGGGCCGGTCAGCCATGCGGATGGGACCCGCTGAGCTGGTGCAGGCGGCGGCCATGGCCCGCCGTTTCTACCTCGAGGGCAAATCGAAGATCCAGATCGCCGAGGAGTTCGGCGTCAGCCGCTTCAAGGTGGCCCGGGTCCTCGAGACCGCTCTCGAACGGGATCTCGTGCGCATCGAGATCCGCGTGCCCGCCGAGCTGGACGCCGAGCGCTCCGACGCGCTCCGCGCCCGCTACGGCCTCAGGCACGCCGTCGTGGTCGAGTCCCCGGCCGAGGCAGAGGAGACGCCCGACCCCGAGAACCTCGGCGAAGTGGCCGCCGATCTGCTCGGCGAGCTCGTCGACGAGGGAGACGTGCTGGGTCTGGCCTGGGGCCGGTCCACCATCCACATGGCGGCGGCCCTGAACCGGCTGCCGCCCTGCACGGTGGTGCAGCTGACCGGCGTGTACGACGCCGGGACCTCGGAGCGCGGCTCCGTGGAGGCCGTGCGCCGCGCCGCCCAGGTGTCGGGCGGTGACGCCCACCCCATCTACGCGCCGATGCTGCTGCCGGACGCGGCCACCGCGACCGCGCTGCGCCACCAGACCGGAATCGCGCGCGCATTCGAATACTTCGACAAGGTCACGGTCGCCTGCGTGTCCATCGGTTCCTGGGAGCCGGGCATCTCGACGGTGCACGACATGCTCAGCGACGAGGAGCGGGCCCACTACGCCTCGCTCGGTGTCGCCGCCGAGATGGCCGCGCACCTCTTCGACGCCGAGGGCCGCCGGATCGGACGGGACCTGGGGGAGCGGTGCATCACCGTCAAGGCCGACCAGTTGCGACGCATCCCCGAGGTCGTCGCGATCGCGGGCGGGCAGCGCAAGGCGGCGGCGATCGACGCGGTGCTGCGGTCCGGCCTGGTCACCAGCCTGGTCACGGACACCTCGGCCGCGGACTATCTGATGACGGCGGGTCCCACCCCCAGGCCCGCTCTCAACAGGGCGGACCCGGACGGCACCTGACGAGCCCACGGCGGGACGGCCGTGGGAGCATCGTCGGCATGCTGCTGCGGTTCGTCCCCCGTGTGCTCGCGGGGCTCCTCGTCACCCTCGCCGTCCTCCTGACGGGCTGCTCGCCCTCGGGGCAGGCCGGTTCCGACCCCTCCGCGCCGTCGTGGGCCCACGGTATGGCCACGATCAGCCGGTCCCGGCTGCCGGCCGAGGCCCGGCAGACCCTGGACCTCGTCGACAGGGGCGGCCCCTACCCGTACCGGCAGGACGACACCGTGTTCGGCAACTTCGAGGGGCGGCTGCCCAAGGAGCCGCGCGGCTACTACCACGAGTACACGGTGCGTACCCCGGGCTCGCGCGACCGCGGGGCCAGGCGCATCGTCGCCGGCCGGGGCGGGGAGTTCTACTACACCGATGATCACTACAACACGTTCCGGGCGGTACTGAGATGAGCGAAGACCTGGCGGGCCGGGTCGTGGTCACCCTGGACCTCGACGGTGTCAAGGACAAGGCGGGACTGATGGACCGCGCCGTGCGCGACCTCGCGCTGCCCGACTGGTTCGGACGGAACTGGGACGCGCTGGCCGACAGCCTCGGCGACGAGACCCTCTGGCCCGCCGAGGCCGTGAAGCGCGGACTGCTGGTCGTGGTCCGGGACTGGGAGGCCTACGCGCAGGCCGGACCGGAGGAATGGGAGATCGCCGTGGAGGTCTTCGCCTCGGCGGCGGCCGGCCGGCCCGACCTGGACGTCTCCCTCGCGCTTGGAGGTTCCTCCTAGGGGGCCGCCGGCCGGCCTGGACGTTCGGTCCGGGCATGGCACGGTTCCCGCCATGGGAGAATGAAGTACGTGCTCTTTCCCCCTGGCGGACCTGTCCGGGGGTCACCTCTGATCGACTGGGATGTGCGGCACGTGCGTTTCCTCAATGACATCCAGCCCGCGTACGACCTCACGTACGACGACGTCTTCATGGTGCCGAGCCGCAGCGCGGTCGGCTCACGTCAGGGCGTGGACCTCAGCTCCCCGGACGGCACGGGCACCACCATCCCGCTCGTCGTCGCCAACATGACCGCCATCGCCGGGCGCCGCATGGCCGAGACCGTGGCCCGCCGCGGCGGTCTCGTGGTCCTCCCGCAGGACATCCCGATCGACGTCGTCACCGACGTGATCTCCTGGGTCAAGAGCCGCCACCTGGTCCTGGACACCCCGATCGTGCTGGCCCCGCACCAGACCGTCGCCGACGCCCTGGCCCTGCTGCCCAAGCGCGCGCACAACGCCGGCGTCGTCGTCGACGAGCAGCACCGGCCGGTCGGCGTGGTCACCGACCGCGACCTGACCGGCGTCGACCGCTTCACCCAGCTCGAAGTGGTCATGAGCAAGGACCTGCTCCTGCTGGACGCGGACATCGACCCGCGCGAGGCCTTCAACACCCTGGACGGCGCCAACCGCCGCTACGCGCCCGCCGTGGACCGGGACGGCAGGCTCGCCGGCATCCTCACCCGCAAGGGCGCCCTGCGCGCCACGCTGTACAGCCCGGCCACGGACGCCGGTGGCAAGCTGCGCATCGCCGCCGCCGTGGGCATCAACGGCGACGTGGCAGGCAAGGCCGAGCAGCTGCTCGCCGCGGGCGTCGACACCCTCGTCATCGACACCGCGCACGGCCACCAGGAATCGATGATCAACGCCGTCAAGCTGGTGCGCGACCTCGACCCGCGGGTGCCCGTCGCCGCCGGCAACATCGTCTCCGCCGAGGGCGTCAAGGACCTGATCGAGGCGGGCGCGGACATCATCAAGGTCGGTGTGGGACCGGGCGCCATGTGCACCACCCGCATGATGACCGGCGTGGGCCGCCCGCAGTTCTCCGCGGTCCTGGAGTGCGCGGCCGAGGCGCGGAAGTACGGCAAGCACGTGTGGGCCGACGGCGGTGTCCGCCACCCGCGCGACGTGGCGATGGCGCTCGCCGCGGGCGCGTCCAACGTGATGATCGGCTCCTGGTTCGCGGGCACCTACGAGTCGCCCGGCGACCTCCAGCACGACGCCAACGGCCGCCCCTACAAGGAGTCGTTCGGCATGGCCTCCGCGCGCGCGGTGCGCAACCGCACCTCCGAGGAGTCGGCGTACGACCGCGCCCGCAAGGCGCTGTTCGAGGAGGGCATCTCCACCTCCCGGATGTTCCTCGACCCGGCCATGCCGGGCGTCGAGGACCTGATCGACTCGATCATCGCGGGCGTCCGCTCCTCGTGCACCTACGCCGGGGCCGGCTCCCTGGAGGAGTTCGCCGACAAGGCCATCGTCGGCATCCAGAGCGCGGCCGGCTACGCCGAGGGCAAGCCGCTGCACGCCAGCTGGAACTGAGCCCGCCGAGTACCCGAGAAGCGAACCACCGACAGTGCTGAACGATCTCGACGAACGCATCGTGCACGCCCTCGCCGAGGACGCCCGCCGCTCCTACGCGGACATCGGGCAACTGGTCGGCCTGTCCGCGCCCGCGGTGAAGCGGCGCGTGGACCGGCTGCGCGCCACCGGCGCCATCACCGGCTTCACCGTACGGGTCGACCCGGCCGCGCTCGGCTGGCAGACCGAGGGGTTCGTCGAGATCTACTGCCGCGGCAACACCTCCCCGGAGACCATCCAGCGCGGCCTGGAGCGCTACCAGGAGGTCGTGTCCGCCTCCACCGTCACCGGTGAGGCGGACGCGATCGTCCAGGTCTTCGCCGCCGACATGCGCCACTTCGAGCGCGTCCTGGAGCGCATCGCGGGCGAGCCCTTCGTGGAACGGACGAAGTCCGTCCTCGTCCTCTCCCCCCTGCTCCGCCGCTTCTCCTCGGGCGCGCCCGGCTAGAACGCCGGAGCCCCGGCCTGCGCCAGCCCGCCGCAGGTCGGGCCCTCGCGCGCACCCGGCACCGGGCCGTGCAACGAATCGCCGTGCACCGCCGGTCGCACGCAACGAACAGCTCACCGACGCGCAACGGCTGCGGCTTGTTCGCCGGGGTCGCCGACCGTAGCGTCTAAGCGATCCCCGACCCCCCGTACCGGTGAGGAACACCCATGCGCACCGCCCTGCTCCAGAGCTCCGGCCGTCCCGGCTCCGTCGGCGAGAACCTCAAGGTCCTCGACGCCGCCGCAGGCCGGGCCGCCGCCGCAGGTGCCGGGCTGCTGGCGACGTCGGAGCTGTTCCTGACCGGATACGCGATCGGCGGCGACATCGGCCGGCTCGCCGAGCCCGCCGACGGCGACTGGGCGGACGCGGTCGCCGAACTGGCCTGCCGGCACGGACTGGCCGTCGCCTACGGCTACCCGGAGCGGGACGGCGAGGCGGTGTACAACTCCGTCCAGCTGATCTCCGCCGACGGCACCCGCCTCGCCGACTACCGCAAGACGCACCTGTTCGGCGACTTCGAGCAGGCCCACTTCACACCGGGCGAGCAGCCGGTCGTCCAGGCGGAGCTGAACGGGCTGACCGTCGGCCTGATCATCTGCTACGACGTGGAGTTCCCGGAGAACGTACGCGCCCACGCGCTGGCCGGCACCGACCTCCTCGTCGTCCCGACGGCACTGATGCACCCGTTCCAGTTCGTCGCCGAATCCCTGGTCCCGGTGCGCGCCTTCGAGAACCAGATGTACATCGCCTACGTCAACAGGGTCGGCAACGAGGGCGAGTTCGAGTTCGTCGGGCTCTCCGCCCTGGCCGGACCGGACGGGGTGGCCCGCACCCGCGCCGGACGGTCCGAGGAACTGGTCCTCGCGGACGCCGACCCCGCCTTCCTCGCCGCCTCCCGCGAGGCGAACCCGTATCTGGAGGGCCGCCGCCCCGGCCTCTACGGGTCCCTCGTCTGAACCACCCGATCTCCCCGCCCCAGTTCTTCCCGCAAGGAGTCCGTACCCCATGACGTCCACGGTGCCCAACGCCGTCGAGCACGCAGACGAGCAGCAGCCGCCGATCACCATGTTCGGCCCGGACTTCCCGTACGCGTACGACGACTTCCTCGCCCACCCGGCGGGACTCGGCCAGGTCCCCGCGACCGAGCACGGCAGCGAGGTCGCGATCATCGGCGGCGGCCTGTCCGGCATCGTCGCCGCCTACGAGCTGATGAAGATGGGCCTCAAGCCCGTCGTCTACGAGGCCGACCGGATCGGCGGCCGGCTGCGCACGGTCGGCTTCGAGGGCTGCGACGAGTCGCTGACCGCCGAGATGGGCGCCATGCGCTTCCCGCCGTCCTCGACCGCCCTCCAGCACTACATCGACCTGGTGGGCCTCGAAACCCGGCCGTTCCCCAACCCCCTGTCCGAGGCGACCCCGTCGACCGTCGTCGACCTCAAGGGCGAGTCCCACTACGCCGAGACCATCGACGACCTGCCGCAGGTCTACCGGGACGTGGCGGACGCCTGGAACAGATGCCTGGAGGAGGGCGCCGACTTCTCCGACATGAACCGCGCCCTGCGAGAGCGGGACGTGCCGCGCATCCGCGAGATCTGGTCCAGGCTGGTCGAGAAGCTCGACAACCAGACCTTCTACGGCTTCCTGTGCGACTCCGAGGCCTTCAGCTCCTTCCGGCACCGGGAGATCTTCGGCCAGGTCGGCTTCGGCACCGGCGGCTGGGACACCGACTTCCCCAACTCCATCCTGGAGATCCTGCGCGTCGTCTACACCGAGGCCGACGACCACCACCGCGGCATCGTGGGCGGCTCGCAGCAACTGCCCCTGCGGCTGTGGGAGCGCGAGCCGGAGAAGATCGTGCACTGGCCCTACGGCACGTCGCTGAAGTCCCTGCACGTGGACGGCGAACCGCGCCCCGCGGTCACCCGGCTGCACCGCACCGCGAACAACCGGATCACGGTGACGGACGCGAGTGGCGACATCCGCACCTACCGGGCGGCGATCTTCACCGCCCAGTCCTGGATGCTGCTGTCCAAGGTCCAGTGCGACGACGCGCTCTTCCCGATCGACCACTGGACCGCGATCGAGCGCACCCACTACATGGAGTCCAGCAAGCTGTTCGTGCCCGTGGACCGGCCCTTCTGGCTGGACGAGGCCGTCGACGACAAGGGCGAGCCGACCGGCCGGGACGTGATGTCGATGACGCTCACCGACCGCATGACCCGCGGCACCTACCTGCTCGACGACGGCCCGGACAGGCCCGCCGTCATCTGCCTCTCCTACACCTGGTGCGACGACAGCCTGAAGTGGCTGCCGCTGTCCGCGAACGAGCGGATGGAGGTCATGCTGAAGTCACTGTCGGAGATCTATCCGAACGTCGACATCCGCAAGCATGTCATCGGCAGCCCGGTGACCGTCTCCTGGGAGAACGAGCCCTACTTCATGGGCGCGTTCAAGGCCAACCTGCCCGGCCACTACCGCTACCAACGGCGCCTGTTCACCCACTTCATGCAGGACCGGCTGCCCGAGGACAAGCGGGGCGTCTTCCTCGCCGGCGACGACATCTCCTGGACGGCCGGGTGGGCCGAGGGCGCCGTGCAGACCGCGCTGAACGCGGTCTGGGGCGTCATGCACCAGTTCGGCGGCGCCACCGACCCGTCCAACCCCGGCCCCGGCGACGTCTACGACGAGATCGCCCCGGTCGAACTCCCGGAGGACTGAGAGGAGTCGCGGGCGGTCACACCCCGGCCGTCCGCGCCGCCCGGAACACCTCCGCGGCGACGTCCGTGAGCTCCTCGGCGTCCCGCAGGCTGCCCTGCACGTCGATGAGGATCTCCTCCAGACCGAGCTCCGCGTACGCGAGGAGGTCCTCGACGATCTGGTCCGCGTTGCCCTGGAAGGGCCGGCGCCCTGCGCCGTCGTACGCCTTGGCCGAGTACGCCGCGTTCACCCGCAGCACCGTCCGGATCGGCTGCTGCCGGCCCCGCTCGGCGGCGAGGTCCCGCAGCGCGTCCCACTGGCTCGCGACCCGCTCGGCGCCGCCCGCGGCCACCGGCAGCCAGCCGTCGGCGTGCTCGACGAGCCGTTCCCTGGCCTTGCGGGTGCCCGCGGCCAGCAGGATCGGGATCGGCCTGGCCGGCTTGGGGCCCACCACGGCCGACTCGATCTTCGTGATACGGCCGTCGTAGCGCACCGGGTCAGGGCCCCACACGGCCCGGCAGACGTCGATCACCTCGTCCAGCACCCGGCCGCGCTCCTTGATCGGCCGGATCCCCGTGGCCGCGTACTCGTCCAGGGACCAGCCCGTGCCGAAACCGGCGATCACCCGGCCGCCCGAGGCCGCGTCGAGCGAGGCCAGGGACCGGGCGAGCTGGAACGGCAGGTGCAGCGGTGCGACCAGCACGCTGGTGCCCAGCCCGACCCGCTCGGTGACCGCGGCGGCCAGGGCGAGCGTGACCAGCGGGTCGGCCACATGCCGGTAGGAGTCGGGCCAGGGCACGCCCTCCATGCCGTACAGCCCCTGCGTGGCGGGCTCCGGGAACAGGGCCCGCTCGTAGACCCACACGCTGTCGTAGCCGATGCGCTCCACGGCGCGTGCCACGTCGGGCACGTCCCTGCCGAGCTCGTACTGACGGTTCTGCGGAAGACCGATTCCCAGCCGGGTCGCCATGACGGTGCGCTCCTTCGTGATCGTCCGTGTCCCGTGGTCAACGTACAGTGATCACGAGGCTGTTCCAGGAAGGTGCCCGCGGACGTCCGGATCAGCCGGACAGCGGAGTGAGCATCATGCGGCAGTCGAAGCCGATCGCCGTGTCCAGCCGCCGGGCGAACTCCTCGGCCACGTCGGGCAGTCGGCGCAGCGCCCACAGCGCCCGCGCGGCCGACCAGCTCGCCTCCCGCGCCCGCTCCAGGTCCCACGAGCCGAGCAGATGGGTGAGCGGGTCGGTGATCCGGAGCAGTTCGGGGCCGGGCGTCAGGTCCTCGCGGACCCGCTCCTCCAGCGACAGGAGGAAGTCGCCGACGCGGTCGAACTCGCTCTCCAGGTCGGCCGGTTCGCACCGCGCCGCCCGGGAGGCGTCCACCACGGCGAGGGCCAGGTCGTGGCCGATGTGGGCGTGGAGGCCCGCCAGCGCGAACTGCGCCGGCCGTACCCCGGGGTGCCGGCGGAACTGGAGCACCGGCCGCCAGCAGGCGGGTGGCCGCCGCGCCTCGGCGGCCGCGTCCACGGCGGCGAGGTACCGTCCGGCGAGCGGTGCGTCCAGCGCGGTCGCCGGCCAGCGACCGGCCGCCTCGGTGACGGCGAGGTACACACGGTGGAAGACCGCGATCCCGTCGCGCTCGGGCAGTGACCCTGCCAGGTCGCGCATCCGGACGACCGTCGCGTCCACCGCGTCGCCTGTGCCCCGGCCGCCATGGGTGAGTTGTGCCGATTGCCCCATGCAGGCAGCGTCCCAGGCCCGGCCCGGCGAGGGCGCCGACGGGCCCGGCGCTTCCCCGGAACGAGGGAACGCCCCGCCGGCGGACCGGGCGGGGCGCTCCCACGCGGCAGGCCGGGCGGCGGCCTACGAGGCCGGCCGGGTGCCCTCGGCCTCGCCGCCGTACGACGACGTGCCCTCGTCCAGCAGCGGCTCCTGCCTCTTGAGGTGGGGCGGGGCGAAGGCACGCAGCGCGTGGTAGCCGGTGATGACGACCAGGGTGCCGAGCGCGATGCCGCTGAGGGAGAAGGTGTCGCTGAACTTCAGGCTGACGTTGCCGACGCCGATGATGATGCCCGCCGCGGCCGGCACCAGGTTCAGCGGGTTGCGCAGGTCGACCTTGGCGTTGATCCAGATCTGCGCGCCGAGCAGACCGATCATGCCGTACAGGATGACGGTGATGCCGCCGAGGACACCGCCCGGGATCGCGGCCACGATCGCGCCGAACTTGGGGCAGACGCCGAACAGCAGGGCGAAGCCCGCGGCGGCCCAGTACGCGGCGGTGGAGTAGACGCGGGTCGCGGCCATCACGCCGATGTTCTCGGAGTAGGTGGTGTTCGGCGGACCGCCCACCGCGGTCGACAGCATGGAGGCCACACCGTCCGCCGAGATCGCCGTGCCGAGCTTGTCGTCGAGCGGGTCGCCGGTCATCTCGCCGACCGCCTTCACATGCCCCGCGTTCTCCGCGACCAGCGCGATGACGACCGGCAGCGCCACGAGGATCGCCGACCACTGGAAGCTGGGCCCGTGGAAGGACGGCAGCCCGATCCAGTCGGCCTTGCCCACGCCGGAGAGGTCCAGACGCCAGTGGTCGGTGAGCCTGCCGCCCGCGTCCACGGAGTGGATCTTTCCGAGGACCCGGTCGAACACCCAGGAGATGCCGTAGCCGAAGACCAGCCCGAGGAAGATCGCGATCCGGGACCAGAAGCCGCGCAGGCACACGACGGCCAGACCGGTGAACAGCATGACGAGCAGGGCCGTCCACTGGTCCTGCGGCCAGTAGGTGGAGGCGGTGACGGGAGCGAGGTTGAAGCCGATCAGCATGACGACCGCGCCGGTGACGATCGGCGGCATCGCGGCGTGGATGATCCGGGCCCCGAAGCGCTGGACGGCGAGACCGACCAGGAACAGCGCCACTCCCACGACGAATACCGCGCCGGTCACGGTGGCGCTGGTGCCGCCCTGCGCCCGGATCACCGCGGCGACGCCCACGAAGGAGAGCGAGCAGCCCAGATAGCTGGGCACCCGGCCGCGGGTGGCGAGCAGGAAGATCACGGTCGCGACGCCCGACATCATGATCGCGAGGTTGGGGTCGAGGCCCATGAGCACGGGGGCGACGAAGGAGGCGCCGAACATGGCCACGACGTGCTGGGCGCCGAGTCCTGCCGTGCGGGGCCAGGAGAGTCGTTCGTCGGGCCGTACCACCGCTCCGGGTGCGGGCGTGCGCCCGTCACCGTGCAGCTTCCAGCGCACGCCGAGGTCCATGGGGATTTCGCTTTCTCTGTACGTGGGGCCTGTCCGCACCATTGTCGGGGGTGCCGGAAGGTGCCGTCCCCACCCGCCCCTGCTCAGCGCCGGTCAGGAGTTGCTCAGGACCCGTTCAGGACCCGCTCAGGGCCGCGGGTCGGGCACCGGGGTGCTCGCGGGGCCGATCTTCCTCCGGTTCCGGTCGCCCGCCCTGAGCACTCCCGCGAAGGCGACCAGACCGCACGCGAGCAGGGTCACCAGGCCGAAGGAGACCATCAGGCTGGTCGCCTGGGCCAGTCCGCCGATCGCGCTCGGCGCGACGAGACCGGAGGTGTACGTGATGGTCGCGACACCGGCGATGGCCTGGCTGGGGTTCGGGCCGCTGCGGCCGGCCGCGGCGAAGCACAGCGGTACGACGACCGCGATACCGAGGCCCATCAGCGCGAACCCGGTCATCGCCACCGCCGGATGGCCCCCGGAGACGACGAGCAGGCCGCCGAGGACCGCCAGCACGCCGCTCGCCCGCACCGTGCGCACGGCGCCGAACCGGTCCACCACCCGGTCGCCCGCGATCCGCGCGATCGCCATGGTGAGGGTGAAGCCCGTGGTGCAGGCCGCCGCGAGCCCGGCCGAGGTCTCCAGTTGGTGCCGCAGATAGACCGCCGACCAGTCCAGGCTGGCGCCCTCCGCGAACACCGCGCAGAACCCGATCGCGCCGATCAGCAGCGCCGACTTCGGCGGCAGCGCGAACCGGGGCGGCGGCTCCTCGTCCTGCGCGGGCTGGAGGTCCAGCACCCAGGTGCAGGCGGTGACGCCCAGCACGGTCAGCACGGCGGCGGCCAGCAGGTGGTGCAGCCGCGCGTCCGAGCCGAGGTGCGCGGCCACCGTGCCGGCCGCCGAGCCGACCAGGGCGCCCGTGCTCCACATGCCGTGCAGGCCGGACATGATCGAGCGGTCGAGCCGGTTCTCGACCTCCACCCCGAGGGCGTTCATCGCGACGTCCGCCATGCCCGCCGTGGCGCCGTAGAGGAAGAGGCCGAGGCACAGGGTCAGGAGGTTCGGCGCGAGGGAGGGCAGGACGAGCGCGAGCGTCCACAGCGCGATCAGGCCGCGCAGCGCGTTGCGGGCGCCGAAGCGGTGGCTGATGCCGCCCGCGAGCGGCATCGCGAGGGACGCGCCGAGCGCCGGGAAGGCCAGCGCGAGGCCGAGCTGCCCGGGGCTGACCCCGGCGTGGTCCTGGATCCACGGCACCCGGGTCGCGAACGAGCCGGTGACGGCGCCGTGCACGGCGAAGACGGCCGCCACGGCGTACCGGGCGCGCCGTACGCCGCGTTGTTCGTAGACCACTGCGCTCATTGTCCGGCCCCTCCCGGGCTGACCGTCGTTGTCCCTCGCGCTGTCGCGCCGACGTAAACTATCAGGGAACCTGCCTGATAGATAGCCGCCGTCATGGACGGCGGCAGCCCGCAGATCTGGGAGGATTCCCGGCATGCCCGCATCCCCGAGCACCGCCCGGGCCATCAACGACCGGCTCGCCCTGCGGCTGCTTCAGCAGCAAGGACCGCTGACAGCAGGGCAGTTGAAGCAGCTCACCGGTCTGTCCCGGCCCACCGTCGCCGACCTCGTCGAGCGGCTGACGGCCTCCGGCCTGATCGCCGTGGTCGGTGAGTCCGGCGAGCAGCGGCGCGGGCCCAACGCGCGGCTGTACGGCATCGTCGCCGACCGCGCCCATCTGGCCGCCCTCGACGTCCGCACCGACAGCGTGTCCGTGATCGTCGCCGATCTGCTGGGCCGGGAACTGGCCGCGGAGTCCGTGCCGATCGGCGGGGACGCGGGCACCGGGCCCGCGCTGGAGCAGGCGGTCGGTGTGGTGGAGCGGGTGGTCAAGGAGGCGAGGGCGGAGCGGCTGCACACGGTCGGCATCGGCGCGCCGGGCCTGATCGACCCGGTCAGCGGCGAACTCCGCGACTCCACGGGACTGCCCGAATGGCACCGCAGGCTGGTCGCCGCCCTGCAGGAGCGGCTGCCGCGGGCCCGGGTCATCGTCGAGAACGAGACCAACCTCGCGGCGCTGGCCGAGCAGCGCGACGGGGCCGCCCGGGGCCGGGACACGTTCGTCCTGCTGTGGCTCGGCCACGGCACCGGTGCGGCCGTCGTGCTGGACGGGGTCCTGCGCCGCGGTGCCTCCGGAGGCACCGGCGAGATCGGCTTCCTGCCCGTCCCGGGCACCGAGGGCCTGCCCTCGGCGACGGGCTGCGCGGACGGCTTCCACTCCCTGGCCGGCGCGGCGGCGGTGACGGAACTGGCCGCGCGGCACGGGCTGTCGGCGGACGGAACCGGTTCGGACCGCGCGGAGGAAACCGGTGCGGAGCCGGTCGCCGCGGAACTGGTGCGGGCGGCGGTGCGGGCGACCGCTGGCGCCGCCCCCTCCGCGGCGGCCTCGCCCTTCCTCGACGCCCTGGCCGGCCGTGTCGCCCTCGGGGTGGCCTCCGTGGTGGCCGTTCTCGATCCCGGGTGCGTGGTCCTCGGGGGCGAGATCGGGCAGGCCGGCGGCGACGTGCTCGCCGCGCGCGTGGCGGAGCGCGTGGCCCGGATGTCCCCGCTGCCCACCGAGGTGAGGGCGGGCACGCTCGGCGGCCGGGCGGTGCTGCGCGGCGCGCTCGTGACCGCCCGCGACCGCGCCCAGGACGACCTGTTCGCCCCACCGGAGCGCTGACGCCGGGGAAGTCCCGGCGCCGTAAGGGATTCAGGCCAAGCCCCGTGCGAACAGCACAGTTCGTGGCGGGTGTTCGGTCCGGTGGGGTGGAACTTGCGTGTCCCACGCATCTGTTGACCTGGATGGTCTAGTCCTCTTAGGGTCGGACTTCCGCGCAGACCGGTCCGGCGGCGGTGACGACGGCCCTTGCCCGCCGCCGGACCTCCACGCCCGCGCACCGCGCCGCGGGCGGTACGTTCTGTGAGCCACCCCACACACTTCGTTTGTGGTCACGCTGATCGGGCGTGGCACACTGGCCCTGTACCAGTAGCAGCGCACTCCGGGGTCGGTGAAAGTCCGAACCGGCGGTTACAGTCCGCGACCCGGTCGCTTCCAGCGGCCGGTTGACCAGGTGGAATTCCTGGACCGACGGTTAAAGTCCGGATGGGAGGCAGTGCGCGGCGAGCGAGCACATCCGTGTGCGCCGCCGTCTCTGGGCTCGCCCTCCACGGGCGGGTCCCGTCCGGCGCCGTCCGTCGAGTGTCCTCGTTCGTGCAGTCTGTCGACGTCGGCAGCCCCCGGAGTCCGTGCCCGAAGAGGCAGGAGGACCCGGGAAGTGTTCACCGGAATCGTCGAAGAGCTGGGCGAAGTCACCGCCGTGGAGGACCTCGGCGACGCCGCCCGCTTCCGGCTCCGCGGCCCCGTCGTGACCGAAGGCGCGCGGCACGGCGACTCCATCGCCGTGAACGGTGTCTGTCTCACCGTCGTCGAGCACGAGGGCGAGGAGTTCACCGCCGACGTGATGGCGGAGACGCTCAAACGCTCCAGCCTCGGCGTCCTCACCACCGGCTCCCGTGTCAACCTCGAACGCCCCACCGCCGTCGGCGCCCGTCTCGGCGGCCACATCGTGCAGGGGCACGTCGACGGCACCGGCACGATCCTGGACCGCACCCCCTCCGAGCACTGGGAGATCGTGAGGATCTCGCTGCCGGCGGACCTCGCGCGCTACGTCGTCGAGAAGGGCTCCATCACCGTCGACGGCATCAGCCTCACCGTCGTCGAGGCCGGCGACGAGCACTTCACCGTCAGCCTCATCCCCACCACCCTGGCCCTGACCACCCTCGGCCTGAAGCAGGCGGGCGACCCGGTCAACCTCGAGGTGGACGTCGTCGCCAAGTACGTCGAGCGGCTGCTCGGCGACCGTGCCCGAGGAGCCGGACGGTGAACTGGCTCAACACCGAGGCGTTCACCCTCCTCGGCCAGCACATCAAGTGGTCGGACATGACCGGCAACGTCATCGGCCTGCTCGGCCTCGTGTTCGGCTGGCGCCGCTCCATCTGGAGCTGGCCCACCCAGTTCCTGGCCGGCCTGGTCCTGTTCGCCGCGTTCGCCACCGCCCATCTGTCGGGCAGCGCCGGCAAGAACGTCGTCGTGATGGTCGTCGCCGTCTTCGGCTGGCGGCAGTGGAACCGCGGCAAGGGCGGCGCGGCGGACGGCCACATCGCCGTACGGTTCGCCACCTGGCGCGAGCGTGCCGTGCTGCTCGGCGCCGCCGCGGCCGGCACGGTCGCCGTCGCCGGACTGTTCCTGGCCTACCCGTCGCTGTCCTGGGATCCCTGGCCCGACGCCTACATCTTCGTCGGCACCGTCGTCGCCATGTACGCGCAGGCGCGCGGCATGGTCGAGTTCTGGTTCGCCTGGCTGCTCGTCGACGTCGTCGGCGTACCGCTCAACTTCGCCAACGGCTTCGCCTTCTCAGGCTTCGTCTACATCATCTACGGCGCGCTGGTCCTGTGGGGCATGCGCGACTGGTGGCTGCGCACCCGCACGGACGCGCGGCCGGTCCTGGAAGGAGCGCCCGCATGACAGCGGCACCTGTCCTCTACGGCACCGACACCCTGGAGGGCTTCACCCTCGACCCCGTCGAGCAGGCCGTCGCCGACATCGCGGCCGGCCGCCCGGTCGTGGTCGTCGACGACGAGGACCGCGAGAACGAGGGCGACCTCGTCATCGCCGCCGAGAAGGCGACCCCCGAGATCGTCGCCTTCATGATGAGCGAATGCCGCGGCCTGATCTGCGCCCCCATGGAGGGCGAGGAGCTGGACCGGCTGAAGCTGCCGCAGATGGTCGAGGAGAACACCGAGTCGATGAAGACCGCCTTCACGGTCTCCGTCGACGCCGGTGCCGCCCACGGCGTCACCACCGGCATCTCCGCCTCCGACCGCTCGACCACCCTCCAGCTGCTCGCGAGCGGTACCGCGCAGCCCACCGACCTCGTCCGCCCCGGCCACGTCTTCCCGCTGCGCGCCCGCGCCGGCGGGGTGCTCGTCCGCCCCGGCCACACCGAGGCGGCCGTCGACCTGGCCCGGCTCGCCGGGCTCCGTCCGGCCGGCGCGATCGTCGAGATCGCCGGCGAGGACGGCCGGATGCTCCGGCTGCCCGAACTGATCGTCTTCGCCCGCAAGCACGGCCTGACGATCATCTCCATCGAGGACCTGATCGCGCACCGCCGCTCGCCCGGGCTTCCGGAGTCGCCCGAGACGGAGGGGCTTCCGGCCCAGCCCGCGGTCCTCCGCGAGGCCGAGGTCCGCCTGCCCACCGCGCACGGCGTCTTCACCGCGTACGGCTACCGCTCCACCGCCGACGGCGTCGAGCACGTGGCCCTGGTGCACGGCGACATCGGCGAGGGCGAGGACGTCCTGGTCCGCGTCCACTCCGAGTGCCTCACCGGAGACGTCTTCGGCTCCCAGCGCTGCGACTGCGGCCCCCAGCTGGACACCTCCCTGGAGCGCATCCAGAAGGAGGGCCGGGGAGTGGTCGTCTACCTGCGCGGCCACGAGGGACGCGGCATCGGCCTGATGTCCAAGCTGCGCGCCTACGAGCTCCAGGAGCGCGGCCGGGACACCCTCGACGCCAACCTCGAACTCGGACTGCCCGCCGACGCCCGCGACTACGGCGCCGGCGCGCGGATCCTCCAGGACCTCGGAGTGGCGAGCGTCCGCCTGCTGACCAACAACCCCGACAAGACCGACGCCCTGCTCCGCCACGGCCTGAAGGTCACCGGACGGGAGCCGATGCCCGTCCAGGCCGGCGAGCACAACCTCCGGTACCTGCGCACCAAGCGGGACCGGATGGGGCACGACCTGCCCTGGCTGGACACCACCGCCGTGTCCACCTGCGGCAACCAGTAAGCGAACAGACGCGAGGAGACACGTGAGCGGCAAGGGTGCACCGGAACTGTCCGTCCGGAACGTCGGAGACCTCAGGGTCGCCGTCGTCGCGGCGCAGTGGCACGAGAAGGTGATGGACGGACTGGTGGACGGGGCCCTGCGCGCCCTGCACGAACTGGGGATCGACGAGCCGACCCTGCTCCGGGTCCCCGGCAGCTTCGAGCTCCCGGTGGTGGCGAAGGTCCTGGCCGGCCGCGGCTACGACGCGATCGTCGCCCTCGGCGTCGTCATCCGGGGCGGCACGCCCCACTTCGACTACGTGTGCCAGGGAGTCACGGGCGGCCTGACCCAGGTGTCCGTCGACACCGGCGTCCCGGTCGGCTTCGGCGTGCTCACCTGCGACACCGAGGAGCAGGCCCTGGACCGGGCCGGCCTGGAGGGATCCAGCGAGGACAAGGGCCACGAGGCGGTCACCGCGGCGGTCGCGACCGCCGCCACGCTCCGCTCGGTATCCGAACCCTGGCGGTGAGCAGCCGCCCGGAGCGCGTAGGGTTGGCACCACCATGTCCAAGAAGACGTTCGAGGAGCTCTTCACCGAGCTCCAGCACAAGGCAGCCAACGGCGACCCCGCCACCTCCCGCACGGCCGAACTGGTGGGCAAGGGCGTCCATGCCATCGGCAAGAAGGTCGTCGAGGAGGCCGCCGAGGTCTGGATGGCCGCCGAGTACGAGGGCAAGGAGGCGGCCGCCGAGGAGATCTCGCAGCTGCTGTACCACGTTCAGGTGATGATGGTCGCCCGCGGCATCTCCCTGGACGACGTCTACGCCCACCTCTGAGCACTCCGAGCAACCGCACACACTCCCGTACGAGACGAAACAAAGGAAGCCGACCTCATGCTGCGCATTGCCGTCCCCAACAAGGGTTCACTCTCCGGCCCTGCGGCGGACATGCTGCATGAGGCCGGCTACCAGCAGCGGCGGGAGTCCAAGGAACTGCGGATCGTCGACCCGGTCAACGAGGTGGAGTTCTTCTACCTCCGCCCCCGCGACATCGCGATCTACGTGTCCACCGGCCGCCTGGACATCGGCATCACCGGCCGCGACCTGCTCATCGACTCCGGAGCCGGCGCCGAGGAGATCCTGCCGCTCGGCTTCGCCCGCTCCACCTTCCACTACGCGGCCAAGCCCGGCACGGTCGGCGGCATCGCGGACCTGAACGGCAGGACGGTCGCCACGTCCTACGAGGGCATCGTCAGCAAGCACCTCGCCGACAGCGGCATCGACGCCTCCGTCGTCCACCTGGACGGCGCCGTCGAGACCGCCATCGAACTCGGGGTCGCCGACGCCATCGCGGACGTCGTCGAGACCGGCACCTCCCTGCGGAACGCCGGGCTGGAGATCGTCGGCGAGTCGATCATGAAGTCCGAGGCGACCGTCGTCCGCCGCACCGGCGCCGACGCCGAGGAGCCCAAGGTGCAGCAGTTCCTGCGCCGTCTCCAGGGCGTCCTGGTGGCCCGGACGTACGTGATGATGGACTACGACTGCCGGGTCGAGCAGTTGGAGAGGGCCGTCGCGCTCACCCCCGGCCTGGAGTCCCCGACCGTCTCCCCGCTGCACAACGAGGGCTGGGTCGCCGTGCGCGCCATGGTCCCCGCCAAGGAGGCGCAGCGGATCATGGACGACCTGTACGAGCTGGGCGCCCGGGCCATTCTCACCACGGCCATCCACGCCTGCCGCCTCTGAGCGACGAGGAGGCAATCAGAGATGTCCGAGCTGCCCGCACTTCCCGTCACCTTCCGCCCCGGCCGCACCCGGGCCGTCCTGCTCACCGCGGGGGCCGTCATATTCGTGGTGATCACCACCGTGGGGCTGCTGCTGGAGCAGCTCAGCCCCGGCGAACGGGTGAGTTTCGCCTTCACCGGCGCGCTCCTGGCCGGGGTCCTCGTCCTGCTGGCCCGGCCGAAGGTCGTCGCCGACGACTCGGGCGTCACCGTCGTCAACATCGTCGGCCGCCGCCGTCTGGAGTGGGCGGAGATAATACAGGTCAACCTGCGCCCGGGTGATCCATGGGTGTTCCTGAACCTCAGCGACGGCACCAGCCTGGCCGCCCTCGGCATACAGCCGGGCATCGCGAAACAGCAGGCCATCGCCGACGCGCGCGCCCTGCGCGCGCTCGTGGAGGCCCGTTCGCTCCCGGGCCGGGAGCGGTCCGGCGACGAACGTCATAGCTGACTCGGGGCGTCCACCCTGCCGCATCGGCCGGTGTCTTGATTAATCTGGTTGCGGACGCGTTTTCGCTGCGCCTCCGCCCCTGGGTCCCAAGACCGGTGCCAGGGGCTCCTGCTACCCGAGGAGTGAGTCCCTCCGGCGATGGACGGATCGTCCTGCAGTACCTGCGCCGCCCCCTGCCGACATAGCGCGGACCTGGTCCGCGTGAACGCGGAGGCGGCGGCATCATGACCACCCCCCTGCTGCTCCTCGGAGCGGCGTTCCTGCTCATTCTCGCCAACGGCTTCTTCGTCGCGGCAGAGTTCGGCCTGGTCACGGTCGAGCGCCCGGACGCCGAGAAGGCCGCAGAGGAGGGCGACAGACGGGCCCACAGGGTCGTCGAATCCCTCAGGGAGCTGTCCTTCCAGCTCTCCGGCACCCAGCTCGGCATCACCATCACCTCCCTGGTCGTCGGCATGCTCGCCGAACCCGCGCTGGCCGGGCTGCTGCGCGGCCCGTTCGCGGCCGCCGGTGTCCCCGGCGGAGCCGTCTCCGGGGTCGCCGTCGTCGTCGGCATGCTGCTGGCCTCGGCGGTCCAGATGGTGATCGGCGAGCTCGTGCCCAAGAACTGGGCGGTCTCCCGGCCTCTCCAGGTGGCGCGCTTCGTGGCCGGCCCCCAGCACCTCTTCTCGCGCCTGTTCCACCCGGTGATCGCCGCGCTCGACACGGTCGCCAACCGGCTGGTGCGCGCCATGGGCGTCGAACCCACCGAGGAGCTGGCCTCGGCCCGCACCCCCGGCGAGCTGGTCTCCCTGGCCCGCCACTCGGCCCGGGCCGGCGCCCTCGAACAGGACACCGCGGACCTCTTCGTGCGCACCCTGTCCCTGGGCGACCTGACCGCACAGCACGTCATGACCCCGCGGGTGAAGGTCAGCGCCCTCCAGTCCTCGGCGACCGCCGAGGACGTGGTCAACCTCACCCGTGCCACCGGGCTGTCCCGCTTCCCCGTCTACCACGAGAAGATCGACGAGGTCGTGGGCATGGTCCACCTCAAGGACGCCCTCGCGGTGCCGTCCGACGAGTGGCTGCACACCGCGGTGGGCCGTATCGCCCGCCCGGCGCTGCTGGTCCCCGAGACCCTGCCGGTGCAGCCGCTGCTCGCCCAGCTCCGCAACGAGCAGCCGATCGCGGTCGTCGTCGACGAGTACGGCGGCACCGCGGGCGTCGTCACCCTGGAGGACATCGTCGAGGAGCTCGTCGGCGAGGTCCGTGACGAGCACGACGCCACCGACGTGCCGGAAGTGGCACCGGCCCCGCCCGAGGACGGCAGCCCCGCCTGGGACGTCGACGGCGGCTGCCGTGTCGACCTGCTCCGGCGGATCGGCCTGGACGCGCCCGAGGGCCCGTACGAGACCGTCGCCGGACTGGTCGCCGACCTGCTCGGCCGTATCCCGGCCCCCGGCGACCGCGCCGAGCTGCCGGGCTGGCGGCTGGCCGTGCGCCAGGTCGGCCACTACCGCGCGGAGCGGGTCCGGCTGGTCCGCACCGCCACCGTGACCGACCCGGTCCCGGCCGTGGCGGAGGCCGTCCGATGAGCGTGATCCAACTGCTGTTCGCCGGACTTCTCGTCCTCGCCAACGGCTTCTTCGTCGGCGCCGAGTTCGCCCTCGTCTCCGTCCGCCGCAGCCAGATCGAACCGCTCGGCACCGCCCGGGCCCGCCAGGTGCTGCACGGTCTCGAGCGGCTGCCGCAGATGATGGCCGCCGCCCAGTTCGGCATCACCGTCTGCTCGCTCACCCTGGGCGCCGTCGCCGAACCCACGGTGGCCCGCCTGCTGGAGCCGGTGTTCGCCTGGCTGCGCCTGCCCAGCGGCGTGGTCCACCCGCTCGGCTACGTCATCGCGCTCGCGGCCGTGGTCTTCTTCCACCTCGTCATCGGCGAGATGGTGCCGAAGAACCTCGCCATGGCCGCGCCGGAGAAGGCCGCGCTGTGGCTCGGCCCCGGTCTGGTCGCCTTCGCCCGGCTGTGCCGGCCGATCACGGCGGCGCTCGGCGCCTGCGCCAAGGGCGTCCTGCGGCTCTTCCGCGTCGAGCCCAAGGACGAGGTCGAGGCCGCCTTCACCAGCGTGCAGCTGGGCCGGCTGGTCGAGGACTCCCGCCAGGCGGGGCTCCTCGACCCCGAGGAGCAGGAGCGCCTGGAGGACGCCCTGGAGCTGGGCTCGCGCCCGGTGACGGACGTCCTGCTCCCGCCCGAGGCACTGGTCACGGTCGGTCCGTCGGTCACCTCGGCCGAGATCGTCGCGCTCACCGCCCGCACCGGCTACTCCCGCTTCCCGGTCGCCGCCCCCGGCGGAGCCTTCCTGGGCTATGTGCACGTCAAGGACGTGCTCGACGTGGAGGACGCCGGGCAGGCCGTGCCGCAGCGGACGTGGCGCCCGATGGCGACCCTGCGGGCCGAGCTGCCCCTGGACGACGCCCTGACCGTCATGCGCCGGGCCGCCACCCACCTGGCCCAGGTGGCGGACGCCTCCGGCACGGTGCTGGGCCTGGTGGCCCTGGAGGACGTGCTGGAACTCCTCGTGGGCGAGGTGCACGACCCCGCGCACCGCCTGGCGACCGAGGTACGGCTGACCGAGCCACGGGTCAGCGGCGAGCCGGAGGAGGCCCTGGCCGCCCAGGCCCCGTGAGGCCCCGGGGGCTCCGGGATCCGTCCGTCACAGGGCCGACGGATCCTGGGGCCCCCGCCCCGACAGCACCTCCCCGTACGCCTGCATCAGGTCCGGCAGCCGCAGTGTCGCCAGGTCGTCCCGGGTCGGCGTGCCCGGGTACGTCGACAACCTGAGGTCCCGGTAGGCGCAGCTCTTCTCGTACAGGGTCCGCAGGAAGCGCCCGTTGCCGAGCTCGTCGATCCAGCCCTGGTCGACCACGTGCCCGGCGATCGAGTGCAGCTCGTCGCGGGCCTCGTCGTCCCACAGGTCGCCGTTGTCCGAGGCGAGCACCTTGCCGATCTCGGTGAGTTCCGCGGGCCGGTACGAGGGGAAGTCCACGCGGGTGGTGAAGCGCGACGACAGCCCGGGGTTGGCGGCCAGCAGGCGGTCCATGCCCTCGGGATAGCCGGCCAGGATCACCACCAGGTGGTCGCGGTTGTCCTCGGCCCGCTTGAGCAGCACCTGGAGGGCCTCGTCGCCGTACGCGTCGCCCTTGCCGTAGCCGGAATTGGACAGGGCGTAGGCCTCGTCGAGGAAGAGCACGCCGCCGATCGCGGAGTCGATCAGCTCGTTGGCCTTGACGGCGGTCTGCCCGAGGTACTCGCCGACCAGGTCGGCCCGCTGCGCCTCCACCAGGTGGTCGCCGCCGAGCAGGCCGAGCGCGTAGAAGACGCGGCCCAGGATGCGGGCGACGGTCGTCTTGCCGGTGCCGGAGGGGCCGGAGAAGACGAAGTGGCGCTTGGGCGGCTGCACGGGCAGCCCCTGCCCGGCCCGCAGCCGCGCCATGTTCAGCTGCGCCGACAGCGCCTTGACCTGCCGTTTCACCGGTTCCAGACCCACCATGCGCTCGAGTTCGGCGAGTGCCTCCTCCAGTAACGCGGGGTCGGTGGGCCCGGTGGGCAGCAGCGGGTCGGCGGCCGGTGCGCGCCGGCGCACCGACGGATCGGCCACCGACGGCAGCGGACCGCCCACCGGCAGATCGGTCCCGGACAGCTTCAGGTCCCGGCCCTCGCCGCCGAACAGCGGGTCCAGCAGGTCCGGGCCGTCCATGAGGTCCTGCCCGAGGCCGAGGGTGATCGCGGCGAGCCCGGCCGTGTCCTCGTACCCGTCGCCCTCGGCGATCGCCGCGAGCCGTGCCGAGGTGTCCATGAAGGCCGGATCGACCCGGTGCACCGCCCGGTACAGGGGGAGCGCCGCGGCGCTGCGCCCGGTGCCCTCGTGCGCCCGTGCCAGCCAGTACCTGAGCTCCTTGCGCTGCGGCTGCTCGCTGCGGCAGCGCATCAGCGCGGCCGACAGCATCGGCTCGGCCTGCCCGTACATCTCCAGGCGCACCCGGGCCATGCCGCCGAACAGTCCGGCCTCTATGCCGAGCAGCGGATCATCGAGCAGCGGGTCGGTGTGCCGGACGAGCTGCTCCCAGTCCTTGACGAGGTAGGCGCGGCAGGCGTGCAGGAAGCGGACCTGGGCGTCGGTGTCCACCGGCGGCAGCCCGGCAAGGGCGCGGTCCAGCTCGGGGACGTGGCGGCCGTCCAGCCAGTGCGAGGCGTGCGCGAGCAGCAGATCGCGCGGGCTCTCCAGCACGGGCTGCACCCACCAGCCCAGCCAGTACCAGGAGTTGAGGGTGCGGCGGTGCCGGGCGCGCTGTTCGCCGAAGCGTTCGCGGTGCCGGTGCATCCTCAGCAGCGCGGTGGTCGTGTCGACGCGCAGCGCGTGCAGGCCGAGCCAGCCGTCGGCCATCGCGGGGTCCAGCCGCACCGCGGCCCGGAACTCCTCCTCCGCCTGTGGATAGGCCCCCATGGTGTAGGCGTCCACGCCTCGCAGCCACGCGAGGTCGGCCGGGGCCTTCGGGCCCTGCGTGCCGAAGTCCATCACGTCCCCCACAAACCGTGCCCCCGAAGGTTCGCCGGCAGGCATCCACCTGACGGCTTCCTGTGGTCGAACCGCTGTACCGCGGACCGGAGTTGCAGGTGCGCGAAGCAGTCGTTCGAAGGTCGCACCGAGGGCATGGTACCCGTGGGGCCGCCGGTCGCCGAAGGGTGCCGCACAGGCCGTTCGGCGAGGGAGCGGAGGGCGGAACGCACCGTGCGTGGTGACCGAGTGTGAGCAAATGGCGTCACGCAGCGTCCGGAGAACGCGAAAAGGGCAGAACGAAGCCCCCGATCACGGGGGAACAACCGGGGGCTTCGTGTTTGCGGGCGGTACGCGATGACCGCTCATTGAGAACGTAAGACCTGTACGGTCCCCGGGTCAAGCGGAGTTGAGTGACTCGGGGAAGTTGCCCGGCGCGGATCTTCACGAGTTCAGCACATTGCCGACGACCCGTCACCGTCGGTGACGAACTGGTCCGGTCCAACGACCCCGGCGGGCCCCGGAAGCACCGAGTACCCCTCCGGCAACTGCCGTACCAGAAGATCCGAGAACGGCCGCGAGGGGTCCTCGGCGAAGTGCCGCCGCTCGGCCCCGACCCACCCGGACCAGAACTCCCGCTGCTCCTCCCCGTCCCGCGAGCGGCCCCGCGCCCAGGCCTCCTCGTGCGGCAGATCCATCCACAGCAGGTGCGCCAGGTGCGGGCGCAGTGCCCGTCGTCCGGCGCCCACACCCTCGACCAGGATCACGGGCGCCGGCGGCAGCACCCGTGCGGCCCCGAACCGCCGCTCCCACCAGTCGTAGGGGGCATAGCGCGCCGCCTCCCCCCGCCCGAGCGGTCCGACGACCTCGCGCAGCAGCCGTCCCTCCCAGCCGAACAGCTCCTCATGGCTCGCGACGTCGTCCAGGTGCAGCACCGGCGCGCCCCCCAGTGCCGCGGCCAACTTCCCCGTGAACGTGGACTTCCCGGATCCCGCGTGCCCGTCGACACCGATCAGCCGCACGGTCCCGCAGGACGGCGGTGCGGCACGGAGGAAGGCGGCGAGGGCGCGGATGGCGGTTCCCGGTGAGCGAGGAGGGCGACGGTGTGTTCTCGGTGGTCAGTCTAGTGACCGCTCTCCGCGCCACCGGCCCTCGCGTATTCGGCGCCGCGGGGTTCCGGCGCAGGTCATGCCAGTGGTGGAGACCAATATTGGTGGGCGTGGCGTCTGTCGAAGTGCTGGCAGGAGCCGGGTGGCGCGGCCATAGTGGGCCCAGCCACGGACCCGCCCCGACGTCGGACACCTGGGGGTCATCCACCCATGAGCAGAGCCGAACAGCCGTCCCGCAGATCCGTTCTCGCCGTCGCGGTCGCCGCGGCGGCGATGGCGGGTGGTGCGGCCCCGGTGGCCGCCGCGGCCCCGGCCGCCCCCGCCACCGGCGCCAAGGGCGCCGGAGCCGCCCCGGCCCGCCCGGTCGACTACCGCGCCTGGACCACGTACACCGACTGGCGCTCGGGCACGACCCGCGGCACGCACGCCGTCGCCGGCGCCCGGCCCGGCCTGGAGATCGAGAAGCCCGCGGGCACCACCGACTACACCGACCCGCACACCGGCACGACCGCGGCCTGGGAGTACGGCACCTGGACCAGCCCGGCGCACCGGCTGTCCGTACCGGCCACGGAGGCGGTCGCCTCCTGGAACGCGCACACCCCGGCCGGCACCTGGGTCCAGGTCGAACTGCGCGGCACGTACTCCGACGGCACGGACACCCCCTGGTACGTGATGGGCCGCTGGGCCTCCGGCGACCAGGACATCAAACGGACCTCCGTCGACGGCCAGAGCGACGGCCGCAGCACGATCCGGACGGACACCTTCTCCCTGGACGACCCGGCCTCCGGGCTGCGCCTCGCCTCCTACCGGCTGCGGCTCACCCTGCACCGCAGGCCCGGCACCCGGCTCACCCCGACCGTCCGGCGGATCGGCGCCATGGGCTCCGACGTCCCCGACCGTTTCACCGTCCCGGCCTCCACGCCCGGCCCGGCCGGGGAGCTGACCGTCCCGCGCTACTCGCAGTCGATCCACTCCGGCCAGTACCCCGAGTACGACAACGGCGGCGAGGCCTGGTGCAGCCCCACCTCCTCGCAGATGATCATCGAGTACTGGGGCGGGCGGCTCACCCCCGGGCAACTGTCCTGGGTCGACCCGTCCTACGCCGACCCGCAGGTGTGCAACGCGGCCCGGTACACCTATGACCACCAGTACGAGGGCTGCGGGAACTGGCCGTTCAACGCCGCCTACGCCGCCACGTTCAAGGACCTGCAAGGGGTGGTGACCCGGCTCGGCTCGCTCACCGACCTGGAGACGCTGATCGCGGCCGGGATCCCCGCCATAACCTCCCAGTCCTTCCTCAGCACCGAGCTGACCGGCGCCGGTTACGGCACCAACGGCCACCTCATGACCGTCATCGGCTTCACCGCCGACGGCGACGTGATCGCCAACGACCCGGCCTCACCGAGCGATGCGGCGGTACGGCGGGTGTACCGGCGCCGGGAGTTCGAGAACATCTGGCTCAGGACCAAGCGCTACAACGCCTCCGGCAAGGTGGCCTCCGGCTCCGGCGGCATCTGCTACCTGTACTTCCCGGCCCACCTCACCGGCCCCCAGCGCAAGGCGCTCGCCGCCGTGGGCGTGAGCTGACCGAAACCGCGCGCCTACGAGGGCCCCGGGCCACCGGGGCCCTCCCGGCGCTCTGCCTCCGCGCCCGGCCGGCCTGCCATACTGCGGTTGTCCGACCGCCAGTTGGAGGCCAGGGTCGAATTGAATATCAGGCAACCGCGTGAGACCGCCCTCCCGCACGCCCTCGACTCCGTTCGAGCGGAAAGGGCCCCCAGCCGGGTGCGCGGCACCGAGCGCTCCGCGGGTCGTCGCGCCGAACTCCTCGCCATCGGGCGGCGGTTGTTCGCCGACACCTCCTACGACGCCCTCTCGATGGACGACATCGCCCGGCAGGCCCATGTGGCCAAGGGGCTGATCTACTACTATTTCCGGTCCAAGCGCGGCTACTACCTGGCGATCATCGAGGACTCCGTCGCCGATCTGGTCAGCTTCGCGGCGCGCGGCCTGGACATGCCGGCCGTGGACCGGGTGCACCGCACCATAGAGGCCTATCTGCGCTACGCGGAGCACAACCAGGCCGCCTATCGCACCATCGTCAGCGGCGGCGTCGGCTTCGACACCGAGGTGCACTCGATCCGGGACGGCGTGCGCGAGGCCATCGTCGCGACCATCGCGGAGGGCGCCTACGGCCGTACCGCCATCGCCCCGGTGGCCCGTATGGGCCTGCTCGCCTGGGTGTGCAGTGTCGAGGGCGCCACCCTGGACTGGATCGGCCGGCCAGGACTCTCCCGGGACACCATGCGCGACCTGCTGGTGAAGACCCTCGGCGGCGCGTTGCGCGCCATCGAGGAGATCGACCCGACCCACCCGGCCCCCGCACCGGCCCGCCGCGACGGCTGAGAAGCGAGGGACGGGAAAAGACGGGGCGGAGGGGGACTCACCCTCCGCCCCGCGTCCAGGGCGCGGTACTAGCCGATCGCCTTGATCAGCTCGCCGCTCGCCGTGTCCCCGCTCAGTTCCCAGAGGAACGTTCCGCCGAGGCCCTGTTCGTTCTTGTACGCCATCTTGGTCGCGATGGTCTCCGGAGTGTCGTAACTCCACCATTCGCTGCCGCACTTGGCGTACGCGGTGCCGCCCGCCACGCCGGTCGCCGGGCACCTGTCCTTGAGCACCTTGTAGTCGTCGATGCCCTGTTCGTACGTGCCGTTCGCCGGGCCCGTGGCGGTGCCTCCCGGGGCGTCCTGGGTGACGCCGGTCCAGCCGCGGCCGTAGAAGCCGATGCCGAGCAGCAGCTTCGAGGCCGGGACGCCGAGGTCCTTGAGCTTGCTGATGGTCGCCGAGGTGGTGTACTCCTCCTTCGGGATGCCGGAGTACGAGGTCAGCGGCGAGTGCGGAGCCGTCGGCCCGGCCGCGTCCCAGGCGCCGAAGTAGTCGTAGGTCATGGGGTTGTACCAGTCGACCTGGGCCGCGGCGCCCGCGTAGTCGGCCGCGTCGATCTTGCCGCCGTCGCTCGCGTCCGCCGGGATCGCCGCGGTGACCAGGGCGTCGCCGCCGAACTTGGCGCGCAGCGCCGCCATCAGGTTCGTGAAGGCCTCGCGGCCGCTGGTGTCGCAGGTGTCACCGCAGGCGTTGGGGTACTCCCAGTCGATGTCGATGCCGTCGAAGACCCCCGCCCACCTGGAGTCGTTGACCAGGTCGTAGCAGGACCGGGCGAAGGCGGCCGGGTCCTTCGCGGCGTCGCCGAAGCCGCCCGACCAGCTCCAGCCGCCGAACGACCACAGCACTTTCAGGCCGGGGTGCTTCTCCTTCAGTTTCAGGAGCTGGTTGAAGTTGCCGCGCAGCGGCTGGTCCCAGGTGTCGGCGACGCCGTCCACCGACTCGTCGGCGGTGTAGGCGCGGTCGGTCGCCGCGTAGGCGTCGCCCATGGCGCACCGGCCGCCGGTGACGTTGCCGAAGGCGTAGTTGATGTGGGTGAGCTTCGCCGCGGAACCGGAGGTCTCGATGTTCCTGACGTGGTAGCCGCGGTCGTAGACGCCCCATTCGGTGAAGTAGCCGACCACTTTGGAGCCCTCGGCGGCCGACGGGGCGGCGGACCGGGTGGGGGAGGCGGTGGCCGTGCTCGCACCGGCGAGCAGTCCGGCGCCGAGGGCGACGGTACAGGCGGTGGACAGCAGCGCCCGGAGGCGGTGCGGAGTGTGCATCGGTGTCTCCTCGTGGGGGAGAGGGGATCGTGCCGATTGGCATGGACGCGGAATGCGTCGGTCCGCGGCACCCTAGGAGGACTAGACCAGTGGGTCAATGGTGCGGACCAATTTCGGACCCCGATGATTTCTTGAAGTAAGCGCTCGTTAACCGGTGACGCGATGCCCCGGATCGGGCATACTCACAGCGCACAGCCGCTGGTCAGCAGCTACCGTGACCCGGGATCGCCGACCCGGCTGGGCCCGAGAACGACCCCGGCGGAGCCGCCCCACCCAAGGCGCACATCCGCCGATGTGCCCGAAAGGGAGGAGAGCGTCGCCATGCCCGACCGCGCCCCGCAGCCGGTGGACCGGCAACTGCCCACGGAGGAGGCCCGGGATCTGATCTCGCTCGTCCGCGACATCGCGCAGCACGAGATCGCCCCGAAGGCGGCCGAGGAGGAGGACGCGGGACTCTTCCCGCGCGAGGTCTTCACCCTGCTCTCCCGCTCCGGCCTGCTCGGCCTGCCCTACGACTCCGCGTACGGCGGAGGCGACCAGCCCTACGAGGTCTACCTCCAGGTCCTGGAGGAACTGGCCGCGGCCCGCCTCACCGTCGGCCTCGGCCTGAGCGTGCACACTCTCGCCTCCTACGGGCTTGCCGCCTACGGCACCAAGAAGCAGCAGGTGGAGCATCTGCCCGCGATGCTGGGCGGCGGACTGCTCGGCGCGTACGCCCTCTCCGAGCCGGCCTCCGGCTCCGACGCCGCCTCGCTCAGCACCAAGGCGGTCCGGGACGGCGACGGCTGGGTGCTCACCGGGACCAAGTCCTGGATCACCCACGGCGGGGTCGCCGACTTCTACACGGTGATGGCCCGCACCGGAGAGCGGGGCCCGCGCGGCATCACCGCCTTCCTGGTGCCGGGCGACGCCGAGGGCCTGAGTGCCGCGGCCCCGGAGAAGAAGATGGGCCTCAAGGGCTCGCCCACCGCGCAGATCCACCTCGACGGCGTCCGGGTCGGCGACGACCGGCGCCTGGGGGAGGAGGGCCAGGGCTTCGCCATCGCACTGTCCGCACTCGACTCCGGACGGCTCGGCATCGCGGCCTGTGCCATCGGCCTCGCGCAGGCCGCGCTCGACGAGGCGGTCGGCTACGCCGCCGGACGGCAGCAGTTCGGCCGGCCGATCTCCGACTTCCAGGGCCTGCGCTTCATGCTCGCCGACATGGCGACGCAGATCGAGGCGGGCCGCGCGCTGTACCTGGCGGCGGCGCGGCTCCGGGACGCGGGCCTGCCGTTCGCGCGGCAGGCGGCCATGGCCAAGCTGTTCTGCACGGACACGGCCATGAAGGTCACCACGGACGCCGTCCAGGTGCTCGGCGGATACGGCTACACCACGGACTTCCCGACCGAGCGCTACATGCGCGAGGCCAAGGTCCTGCAGATCGTCGAGGGCACCAACCAGATCCAGCGGATGGTCATCGCCCGTCACGTAGCGGGTCCCGAGACCCGCTGAGCCGCGCGAGCGGGGCCGGCGGCGCCGCCAGGCGGACCCACTCCGGGTCGTGCCGTCCCGGCAGGGTGCGGCCCCGGTCGGCCCAGGCACGCATCAGATCGCGGTAGATCGGCGGGTTCGTGAGCTGCGGAGGCACGGGCGGAACCGATTCTGCGGGCGGCGGTGGCACGAAGACCCGCCGCCGCCGTCGTCCGGCCGCCGGATGCGTGGTGGTCATACCCGGGCAACGCGGAGTGCGGCGGACAGGTCACCGCCCGGCGGAATCGAGCGTGAGTTCACCGGCGTCCGGGCCGGCGGCCTCCGGGAAGCGGGTGGGCTGCTGAGCACCACGGCGGCCTGCGTGCCAGGGCCGTGGCGCACGGACGGACGAGGGCGCCCGGCACTGCCGGGGCGCCGCTCAGGCGGCGTACCGGCGAAGCTGCGGCACGCGCATCGGGCGGGAGCCCGGGCCGCCGACGTGCGAGAAGGGCTGTGTGCGCCAGTCGAGGCCCTGCGGGAGCGTCAGCAGCAGCGCGGTGCCCTGCTCCTGGGGACCGAAGGACTCGTCCGCGGGCCGGGCCTCGGACGCCCAGAGGCCCGTACCGGCGCAGACCGTGAGCCCGAACGGGTTCCACGGCGAGGCGCACAGCGCGTGCTCCGGAAGCACCTCCTCGTCCGCCAGCAGGGCGATGGGCTGCGCGCACTCCGGGCACATCACCCGGTACATCTCGAAGGTGTCGTAGGCGTCGGCTTCCGCGCCGTCCACATCGTCGTCGGTATCGGATTCCAGCCACTCCGGCTGGAGTTCGACGACCGACTGCCGTCGCCTGGGCACAGAACGACCAGGGCGCTTGAGACTCTGCATGGGATTCTCCCCCTAAGGCTGGGCCGTGAAGGCGCTGCGGCCTCGACCACAGCAAGCACTTCCCGTCCGCTCTCGCCGGTAATCACGAGAGCATCACGGAGGGGCTTCGGGGCGTGTGGCGTTGGTCACATGCCGTGCGCAGGTGCCCGCCGTGGTGTGTTTGTCCGCCGACGGCGCACGACCCGGGCCGCTCCACTGTCCTGGGAGATCGGGCGCCCTGTAGGTTCTTGCGCCATGGAGGAGCTGGACCGACAGATCGTGCAGCTGCTCGTCAAGGACGGGCGGATGAGCTACACCGACCTGGGCAAGGCCACCGGTCTGTCCACGTCGGCCGTGCACCAGCGGGTGCGGCGGCTGGAGCAGCGCGGCGTCATCCGCGGCTACGCCGCGGTCGTCGACGCCGAGGCCGTGGGGCTGCCCATGACCGCCTTCATCTCGGTCAAACCCTTCGACCCCAGCGCCCCCGACGACATCGCCGACCGCCTGGCCGGGGTCCCCGAGATCGAGGCCTGCCACAGCGTCGCCGGAGACGAGAACTACATCCTCAAGGTGCGTGTCTCCACCCCGCACGAGCTGGAGGAACTGCTCGCCCGCGTCCGCACGTTGGCGGGCGTCTCGACCCGCACGACGGTGGTCCTCTCCACCCCGTACGAAGCCCGCCCGCCCCGCGTCTGACGCCACCCGGCAGGCCCGCGGCGGAGCTCCGGAGCGTGCCGGGGCGACCTGCGTGCGGGCGGGTCCGGGGGAGGCGGGAGACTGGTGGCATGAGTGAGCGTGCTGCCGAGGTCCGGACCGTCCTGCTGCGCAGAGGGGAGATCCACAGTCCCGCCGACCCGTTCGCGACCGCCATGGTCGTGGAGGCCGGCCAGGTCGCCTGGGTCGGCTCGGAGGGGGCGGCGGACGCGTTCGCCGACGGCGTCGACGAGGTGGTCCACCTGGACGGCGCCCTCGTCACCCCGGCGTTCACCGACGCCCATGTGCACACCACCGCGACCGGCCTCGCCCTCACCGGTCTGGACCTGTCCGACGCCCCCTCCCTGGAGGCGGCGCTCGCCCTGGTACGGGACTTCGCCGCCGCCCGCCCGGACGACCGCGTCCTGCTCGGCCACGGATGGGACGCGGCCCGCTGGCCCGGCGGACGTCCCCCGGCGCGCGCCGAACTCGACGAGGCCACCGGCGGCCGACCGCTCTACCTCAGCCGTATCGACGTGCACTCCGCGGTCGTCACCACGGCGCTGCTCGACCTCGTACCGGAGGTCCGCGGACCCGTGGACGGGCCGCTGACCGCCGACGCCCACCACGCCGTGCGGGCCGCCGCGTTCGCCGCGGTCACCCCCGCCCAGCGCGCCACGGCGCAGCGGGCCGCGCTCGCCCGCGCCGCTTCCCTGGGCATCGGCTCGGTGCACGAGTGCGGAGGCCCGCGCATCTCCTCCGAGGACGACTTCACGGGCCTGCTGCGGCTCGCCGCCGGGGAACCGGGCCCCCGGGTCGTCGGCTACTGGGCGGAGGCGGACGTCGACAAGGCACGCGGGCTGGGCGCCCACGGTGCCGCCGGAGACCTCTTCGTGGACGGCTCCATCGGCTCGCACACCGCCTGCCTGCACGCGCCGTACACGGACGCCGCCCACACCGGCACCGCCTACCTGGACGCGGCCGCTGTCGCCGCCCATGTCGCCGCCTGCACCGAGGCGGGCCTCCAGGCGGGCTTCCACGCCATCGGCGACGCCGCCGTCACCGCGGTCGTCGACGGTGTGCGCGCCGCCGCCGAGAAGGTGGGCCCGGCCCGCGTGCGCGCCGCCCGGCACCGTGTCGAGCACGCCGAGATGCTCACCCCGGAGACCGTCGCCGCCTTCGCCGAACTCGGCCTCACCGCGTCCGTGCAGCCCGCCTTCGACGCCCTGTGGGGCGGCGAGGAGGGCATGTACGCCCAGCGTCTCGGCACCGAGCGGGCCCGGACGCTGAACCCCTTCGCGGCCCTGCTGCGCGCCGGCGTCCCCCTTGCCTTCGGCTCCGACAGCCCCGTCACACCCCTGGACCCGTGGGGCACGGTGAGGGCGGCGGCCTTCCACCGCACCCCCGAGCACCGCGTCTCCGTGCGTGCCGCGTTCACCGCGCACACCCGCGGCGGCTGGCGGGCGGTCGGACGGGACGACGCGGGCGTCCTGGTGCCCGGCGCCCCCGCCGACTACGCCGTCTGGAGCACCGGCGAACTCGTCGTCCAGGCCCCCGACGACCGGGTCGCGCGCTGGTCGACCGACCCGCGCTCGGGCACACCCGGGCTGCCCGACCTCACTCCGGGCCGTGACCTGCCCGTCTGCCTGCGGACCGTGGTGGGCGGACGGACGGTGTTCGTACGGCCGGGCGAGTGATCTCCCGTGGGCGCGCGGTGCCGCCCTGCGCCCGGCGCCCGGTCGCGCGACCTGCGCATCCTCCGCACCGGCCCGGTGGTGATGGGCGTTTGTACAGGTCAAGGCACTGGTTGACAGGCGACGGCAGCGGGCCGGTAGGTTCTGCCGGGTCCACCACCGGACGCCCGGCCGGGGAACTTCCGTACCCGCGTCACGGCGCCGCTGGGTCAGGGACGGTGTGCCGCACCGGGTCACCGTCGCTGGCAGCCAGGCTCAGCGCCCGCGTCCGCGGGGGAACGTTCCGGAGGTCGGCAAGGTGTGACCCGGGTGGGGCCCGGGCGCTCAGTAGACAACGGCTTTCGGTCGATCCGCAGCCAGCGGGTCCCAGGTCGGCCCGAAGGGCGCCGGGCCCCCATTCCGCCGCACGGGCGGAGCCATGGCACGATCGGGACGGGACGCTCTTACCCCGCTCTTGCCGAATCGACACCCCCGTACGCCTGCGATGTCACGTCCTCGCAGGCCGGGGCCACTATGGTGGTCCCCTGCGCACGGACATGAAGGGGCAGCAGTGAACGACGGCGACGGCAACCCCGCGGCCGGCTCCCGGGACGGGCGACTCGGCCCTCTCGGCACGGCCTTGGTGATCATTCCGACCTACAACGAGGCGGAGAACATCAAGACGATCGTGAGCCGGGTGCGCACCTCCGTCCCCGAGGCGCACGTCCTCGTGGCCGACGACAACAGCCCCGACGGCACGGGCAAGCTCGCGGACGAACTGGCGGCCGAGGACGGGCACGTGCACGTGCTGCACCGCAAGGGCAAGGAGGGCCTCGGCGCCGCCTACCTCGCAGGGTTCCACTGGGGCCTGGAGCGCGACTACGGCGTCCTGATCGAGATGGACGCCGACGGCTCCCACCAGCCCGAGGAACTGCCCCGGCTGCTGACCGCCCTCAGGGGCGCCGACCTGGTCCTCGGATCCCGATGGGTGCCCGGCGGGCGCGTGGTGAACTGGCCGAAGTCCCGCGAGTTCATCTCCCGCGGGGGCAGCACCTACTCGCGCCTCGCCCTCGACCTGCCCCTGCGGGACATCACCGGCGGCTACCGCGCCTTCCGCCGGGAGACGCTGGAGGGCCTGGGCCTGGACGAGGTCGCCTCGCAGGGCTACTGCTTCCAGGTCGACCTGGCCCGCCGCGCCGTGAAGGCCGGCTACCACGTCGTCGAGGTTCCCATCACCTTCGTCGAGCGCGAGCACGGCGACTCCAAGATGAGCAAGGACATCCTCGTCGAGGCGCTGTGGCGGGTCACCGCGTGGGGCGTGGGGGAGCGGGTGACCAAGATCACCGGCCGGGGCGGCAAGCCCCAGGCATAGGCTCCTTCGTCCGGATCCGGCCCGGTCCGGTCCGGGCGGGAGGCGCCGGCCCTTATCCGGCATTGAGCAGCGGCCAGGCACACTGGATGCATGACGACTGGCGCTCCGACCTCTTCGTACTCGGCCCGGCCCCGGCCTTCCGGGCCCCGCCGGTATCTGCCGCTTGCTCTCGCGGTGTGGATCGTGCTGGAGATCTGGCTGCTGACGGTGGTCGCCGGAGCGGCCGGCGGGATCACGGTCTTCGCGCTGCTGGTCGCCGGCGTCGTCCTTGGCGCGGTGGTGATCAAGCGGGCGGGCCGCCGTGCCTTCCAGAACCTGAACGAGGCACTCCAGCAGGGCGGCGCCCCCTCCGCGCGCCGCGGTGGCAACGGCCTGATGATGCTGGGCGGCCTGCTGCTGATGATCCCCGGTGTGATCTCGGACGCGGTGGGCCTGCTCCTGCTGCTTCCGCCGGTCCAGCAGGCGGTGAGCCGCTATGCCGGGCGGACCGTCGACCGCAGGCTGCGCGAGGCCGGGCCCGGCACCTTGGGCGACGCGTTCCAGCAGGCCCGCATCCACCGCCCCGACGGCAAGGTGGTCCAGGGCGAGGTGATCCGGGACGAGCCGGACGCCCCGGACGAGCAGCGCCCGCCGCTGACCCGCTGACACCCCGGAAGCCGGAAGAAGACATGGCAGCGGGCGCCGTACAGAATCGTACGGCGCCCGCTGCCATGTGCATGCGTGGCGTGCGCTGCGAATCGGCCCGGCCCCCGGCGGGGACTACGCGCTCTTGCGGCTGTCCCGGGGATGGACGGCGATGTTCATCGCGCCGGACCGCAGCACGGCGAGACGCTCCTCGAGGACCTCTTCGAGCTCCTCGCGGGTGCGCCGCTCCATCAGCATGTCCCAGTGCGTACGCGCCGGCTTCGCCTTCTTCTCCTCCGGCCCGTCGCCATCCACCAGGAGTGCCTGGGCCCCGCAGACCTTGCACTCCCACTCCGGCGGGATCTCCGCCTCGACCGAGAAGGGCATCTCGAAACGATGCCCCTTCTCGCATGCGTACTCCACGGCCTGGCGCGGGGCCAGGTCGATACCGCGGTCGGTCTCGTAGCTGGTCACCACGAGGCGCGTGCCGCGAAGAGCTCGCTCACTCATGAATCGTGCCTCCCGGGCTTGTCGCCCACAGGACAGGTGTCGCTGTCGTCGTCATCCGGTCAACGTCCGGTCGGCGGTAAAGATTCCCGTTCCGATGTCCCGTTCCGGGTCATGCGTCGCCGTCGTAGCCGCAGCCTTGTCAACCAGTGCAGTACCCACCGGCGCCCGGTTTGTCACATCTGTAAGGAGATGTCACCCAGCGTTTCGGCATCTTTGACACGCAGTAACGGTACGCCTGGCAGGCCAAACGCGTACACTACCGCCCTTTCGCCCCGAGCGCTAAATCCGCTCGGGAACCGGATTGCCCGCGTCGCCGATCGCGCGGCGCACCGGAACCCGGGCGAGCAGTACGAACCCGATCGCGAAGAACGCCACCAGCGAGAGGATCGCGTCCCGGTAGCTGCCGGTGAGCTGGTAGGTGATCCCGAACAGCAGTGGTCCCAGCCAGCTCATGCCCCGGTCGCTCATCTCGTACGCCGAGAAGTACTCGGCTTCCTTGCCGGGCGGGACCAGGTGCGAGAACAGCGACCGGGACAGCGCCTGGCTGCCGCCGAGGACCAGCCCGATTCCGGCGGCCAGCACGAAGAACCACATCGGCGCCCCGGCCGGCAGGAAGTACCCGGCCGCCAGGATCACCGTCCACGCGGCCAGCGAGCCGAGGATCGTGCGCTTGGCCCCGTACCTGTGGGCCAGCCGTCCCATGCCGAGCGCCCCCGCGATCGCCAGCACCTGCACCATCAGCACCGCCGTGATGAGCGTCGACTGGCTCAGGCCCAGCTCCCGTGAGCCGTACACCGAGGCCTGCGAGATCACCGTCTGGATGCCGTCGTTGTAGACGAGGTAGGCGAGCAGGAAGGACAGAGTGAGCGGTTTGCCCCGCATGTCCCGGACGGTGGCGGCGAGTTGGCGCCAGCCGTGGACCGGTTTCGTGGCGGGCGCGGTGCGGCGGTCGCGCAGCCGCCTCAGCGGGACGAGGGTGAAGACACCCCACCACAGACCGGCCGAGGCGAGGCAGATGCGCACGGCCGTCGACTCGGAGACACCGAAGCGGTCGTGGGCGGTGAACAGGACGAGGTTCGCCACCAGCACCAGTGAGCCGGCCGCGTAGCCGAAGGCCCAGCCGCGCGAGGAGACCGCGTCGCGCTCCTCGGGCGGGGCGATCTGCGGCAGGTAGGAGTTGTAGAGGACCATCGAGACGGCCACCGACGCGTTGGCGACGACCAGCAGCAGACCGCCCAGCAGATAGCGGTGGCCGTCCAGGAAGAACAGGCCCGCGGTGGCGCCGGCGCCCACATAGGCGGCGGCCGCGAGGAGCGGCTTCTTGCGGCCGGTGCGGTCGGCCGCCGCTCCGGCCATCGGCATCAGCACGATCGCCACGATCACGGACGCCGAGACGCAGTAGGCGAAGAACGACCCGGCCCGCACCGGGATGCCCAGCGGGTGCACGAACCCGTCCGGGTCGGCCGCCGACTCGGCGACCGCCGTGACATAGGGGCCGAGGAACACGGTGAGCACGCTCGTCGAGTAGACGGAGCACGCCCAGTCGTAGAAGTACCAGCCGCGCTGCTCGCGGCGCCGGTCGGCGGCCTCGTCGCCGGCCTGCCCTGCCCGCACGGTGTCACTGCCCACCCCGCGCCCTCGCTTCCCCGCTGCTTCCCCTGTTGCCGACGGTCCGCGAAGACGGACGGGGGCGCTCCGGGCCTCAGGCCCAGACGCCCCGCTCCTCCATGACCTTGCGCAACGTCTCGATGTGATCGGTCATGATGCCATCGACACCGAGGTCCAGGAGCCGGTGCATCTCCGCGGGTTCGTTGATCGTCCACACGTGCACGTGCAGCCCGCGCGCGTGGGCGGTGCGGACGAACCGCCGGTCGACCACCGGGACGCCGTACTGGGACACGGGCACCTGCGCGGCCACCGCGGACCGGCGCGGCACCGCCGGCAGGCCCCAGGAGCGCAGCCGCAGGGCCAGCACGCCGCGGGTGCCGTACGAGGTCGCGAGGCGCGGCCCGGCCAGCCGCCGCGCCCGGACCACGCGGGCCTCGGAGAACGAGCCGACGCAGACACGGTCCCAGGCGTTCGTCCGCTCGATCAGGTCAAGCAGGGGGCGCAGCGCGGGCTCGGCCTTGACGTCGACGTTCCAGCGGACCTCGGGGAAGGCCTCCAGGAGTTCCGCGAAGAGCGGTACCGGCTCCCGGCCCGCCACGCGTGCCCGGCACACGTCGTCCCACGGCAGGTCCGCGATGCGGCCCGCCCCGTCGGTCACCCGGTCCAGGGTCGCGTCGTGGAAGGCGACGAGCCGGCCGTCCGCCGTGGCGTGGACGTCGGTCTCCATGTAGCGGTAGCCCAGTCCGGCCGCGCGCCGGAACTGCGCCAGGGTGTTCTCCAGCCCGTCGGCCGCCCCGCCGCGGTGCGCGAACGGGATGGGTCCCGGATGGTCGAGGTAGGGGTGGCGTACGGGCGTGGTCACGGACGCAGTATGGCTCGTCAGGGTGTCCCGGCGGCAACGGCGTTGTCTCCGGCCGGCGCCGGAACGGCGAACAGCCGCAGGAAGAGCTGGGCCAGTGGCCCGATGGAGATCGCGTACAGCACCGTGCCGACGCCGATCGTGCCGCCGAGGGCGAAGCCGGTGACCACGACCGCCACCTCCACGGCCGTCCGCATCAGCCGGATCGAGCGGCCGGTGCGCTGGTGCAGCCCCGTCATCAGCCCGTCGCGGGGGCCGGCTCCGAAGCGGGCGGATATGTAGAGGCCGGTGGCCACCCCGTTGAGCACGATGCCCGCCATGAGCAGCGGAACCTGGACGACCAGGCCGCGGGCGTCGGGCAGCAGGGCGAGGGTGCCGTCCATGGCGAGGCCGACGACGAAGACGTTGGAGACCGTGCCGAGGCCGGGGCGCTGGCGCAGCGGGACCCACAGGAGCAGCACGACCGCGCCGACGACGATCGCGACCGTGCCGATCGTCAGGCCGGTCAGTTCGGACAGGCCCTGGTGCAGCACGTTCCACGGTTCCAGACCCAGGCCGGCCCGGACGAGGAGCGCGGAGCTCGCGCCGTACAGCACGAGGCCGGCGTAGAGCTGGGTCAGTCGACGCCCTAGGCGGGCCGGTGCGGACAAAGCGTCCCCCTGGTGGTGGAAGTGGCCTGGTGGATGACACTCTGTGGCGGGGGGAGATGTTCCATCCATGGCCAATTCGAGGAAGGTGGACTGGTCGTCATGGCGCAGTGGACCTCGGCGGTGGGAGCCGCGCAGCTCGCTCGGCTGCTCAAGTCCCAGCAGGAACGCCCGGCGGGACCGGGCTCACGCCGCCCGCCCGCCTACCGCGCGCTCGCCGACGGCATCCGGCTGCTGGTGCTCGAAGGACGGGTCCCGGTGGCCGCCCGGCTGCCCGCCGAGCGCGAACTCGCGCTGTCCCTCTCCGTCAGCCGCACCACGGTCGCCGCCGCGTACGAGGCCCTGCGCACCGAGGGCTTCCTGGAGTCCCGGCGCGGCGCGGGCAGCTGGACCGCCGTACCGGCCGGGAATCCGCTGCCCGCGCGAGGACTGGAACCCCTGCCGCCGGAGGCACTGGGCTCGATGATCGACCTGGGCACCGCGGCGCTGCCGGCCCCGGAGCCGTGGCTCACCCGCGCCGTGCAGGGCGCGCTGGAGGAACTTCCGCCGTACGCCCACACCCACGGCGACTATCCGGCCGGGCTGCCCGCACTGCGGTCGATGATCGCCGAGCGGTACACCGCCCGCGGGATCCCCACCATGCCCGAGCAGATCATGGTGACGACCGGCGCCATGGGCGCCATCGACGCCATCTGCCATCTCTTCGGGGGCCGCGGCGAGCGCATCGCCGTCGAGTCGCCGTCCTACGCCAACATCCTCCAGCTCATGCGGGAGGCGGGCGCCCGCCTCGTGCCCGTCGCCATGGCCGAGGGGCTCACCGGGTGGGACCTGGACCGCTGGCGCCAGGTGCTGCGGGAGGCCGCGCCCCGGATCGCCTACGTCGTCGCCGACTTCCACAACCCGACCGGCGCGCTCGCCGACGAGGAGCAGCGGCGCCGGCTCGTGGAGGCGGCGCGGTCGGCGGGGACGGTGCTCGTCGTCGACGAGACGATGAGCGAGCTGTACCTGGACCCGGGGCTCCGGATGCCGCGGCGGGTGTGCGCCTTCGACCCGGCCGGATCCACGGTGATCACCGTCGGCTCGGCCAGCAAGGCCTTCTGGGCCGGGATGCGCATCGGCTGGGTGCGGGCCGCCCCCGACGTGATCCGCAGCCTGATCGCCGCGCGGGCCTACGCCGACCTGGGCACCCCCGTGCTGGAGCAGCTGGCCGTGAACTGGCTGTTCAGCACCGGGGGTTGGGAGGAGGCCCTGGAGCTCCGGCGGGGCCAGGCCCGCGACAACCGGGACGCGCTGGTGGCGGCGGTCCGGCGCGAGCTGCCCGACTGGGAGTTCGAGGTGCCCGGCGGCGGGCTCACGCTGTGGGTGCGCACCGGCGGCCTGTCGGGCTCCCGCGTCGCCGAGGCGGGCGAGCGGGTGGGCGTCCGCGTCCCCTCCGGCCCGCGTTTCGGTGTCGACGGGGCCTTCGAGGGCTATGTCCGGCTGCCGTTCACGGTCGCGGGAGCGGTGGCGGAGGAGGCGGCCGCACGGCTCGCGGCGGCGGCCCGGCTGGTGGCGGCGGGAACGTCCGGTGGGAGCGAGTCGCCTCGCACGTTCGTCGCCTGAGCGCGCGGCTCCGCGGGGGTCGTGAGGGCCCCGGCCCTCACGAGGACTCCACGACCTCCTCCGTCACGGCCTCCGTGGGCTCCGGCACCCGCTCCCCGTCCGCCGGTGTGGTCTTCGGCGGCAGGAGATCGAGCACGGCCTGGCGATGGGCGTCGTTCGTCGCGTCGTCGTAGGGGTCGGGCGTGGCCGGCACCTGGAGCCGGTGGACCGGCTTCGTCCCCAGCCGGGCGTACCCGCGTCCCGCCGGGACGACGGGCGGCGGCGTCGTGTGCGGGGGCGCCCCCAGCACCGCCTTGAGCTGCTCCGCGGTCGCCGGCCCGAGCACGACACGCGCACGCGTGTGCTGCCGTACCGCGTCGCTCAGCGCCTCCGCGCAGTCGAACTGCTCGGCCACGACCACCGCCACGCCGACCGCGCGTCCGTGCCGCAGCGGCACCTGGAGCAGCGCCTGCGGATCCTTGCGGCCGTCCGCGGCGGCCAGGTGCGTGAACGCGGTGGGCCGGTCGAGCAGCAGCCACAGCGGCCGCTTGGTGTCCTCCGGCGGGGGATGGCCCGCCTGCCGCGCGCGGTTGACGGCGATCAGCCGGCGCTCGGTCTCGGTGGCCGCCCACTCCAGGCTCGCCAGCACCCCGGCCAGCCCGCACTCGACCGCGAGCACCCCGTCCCGTCCGGTCAGGCAGGCGAACTCGCCGGTGCCGCCGCCGTCCACGATCAGCACGTCGCCGTGCTGGAGGGCCTGGAGCGCGACGGAACGCAGCAGCGTCGAGGTGCCGCTGCCCGCCTGGCCGAGGGCCAGCAGGTGCGGCTCGGTGGAGCGCAGGCCCGTGCGCCAGACGACCGGCGGCACGTCGCGCCGCTCCTCCCCGTAGCCGAGGGGGAGCGTGCGCTGGACCTCGGTGGGGTCGGTGAAGCCGAGCACGGTCTCGCCCGGCGCCGTGACGAAGCGCTGCGCGGCGATGTCCACGGGCAGCGGGGCGAGCGCGGTGAAGGTGAGCTGGTTGCCCTCCTCGTCCCAGGAGAAGAGGTACTCGCGGCCGCGGCCGGCCTTGAGGGTGAGCAGGCGCTCGATCCGCGCGCGGGACTCGGTCTCGCCGTCGGTGAAGTACCCGGGGTACCGGATCACCAGGTGGCGCACGCGCCCCGAGTCGTCGAACTCGAAGGCGGGGAACGCCTTCTCCCAGGCACCGCCGTGCGCGTACAGCGGCGCCGGGTCCTCGGCGGCCGAGAAGTAGGGAACCAGGGCCTCGTACAGGGAGGTCAGGCGCTGGACGCGCGATTCGTCCGGGCCCTCGGTCTTCGGCGGGGTGCGGTCGCGGCCGTGCCAGGCCGCCGCCGCCATCAGCACGACGGCGGCGAGCAGCGGGCCGTACGGCATCAGCGCCACGACCAGGAACAGCGACACCACGAGGAACATCAGGGGGCCGCGCCGGTCCTTCGGCGTGTCCGACCACTTGCGCCGTCCGGCCGAGGCCAGCCGGCGCAGACCACGCGTGATGGTGATCAGCGGGTGGAGGACGTCGGTGGCGCTGTCCGCCGCCGTCCGTGCCAGTTCCCGGCTCCGGGTGAGCTGCGCGCTGCCTGTGCTCAGAATGCGGGGGAGGGGGCGCCGGGTCACTGCTGCCTCCTGGAGATGCGTACGGGAGGGACGGACGTCGTCAGAACCTCATGCCGCCCAGAAGGCTCGCCAGACTCTCGCCGCCGGCCTTGATGCTCGGGGCGATGGCCGTGCTCGAGAGGTAGAAGCCGAACATGGCGGACACGCACGCGTGCGACGGCTTCAGTCCGTCCTTGCGGAAGAAGACGACAGTGACGATGCCGAACAGGATCACGCCTGAGACGGAGAGGATCATGGGAGGTCTCCTGGTGTCGAGTGGGGACTGTCACCCTAGGTTCTTCCAGCATCACAGCATGTATCCATATGACAAAAGGTGCAAATGGGTGAATTTCGTTCGATTTCCTTCGGGTGGCGGAGTCCCCTGGGGTGCCTGAGCGGCACTGTGACGTCCGACCGCGTCCGTGGAGATCATTACCTCGGGCACCCCCGGTCATGTGGCGCACAAGCCAGTACGCTGGCGATTCACCCGTACGGCCGACCTGCGCGGACCGCCGTACGCTTGCTCCCCGCAGTACCGAACGTTCGCAGTGAGAGGCGGTCCGGCCGATGAGTGAAGCCCCCGACCCCGAGGTCGTGGAGCTGGCGACCAAGATCTTCGATCTGGCCCGGCAGGGGCGGACCGAGGCCCTCGTGGCGTACGTCGACGCGGGCGTCCCGGCCGACCTCACCAACGACCGCGGCGACTCCCTGGTGATGCTCGCCGCCTACCACGGCCACGCGTCCGCCGTCCGCGCGCTGCTGGCCAGGGGCGCCGACGCCGACCGCGTCAACGACCGGGGCCAGACCCCGCTCGCCGGAGCGGTCTTCAAGGGCGAGCAGGAAGTGATCGAGGCCCTCCTGGAGGGCGGCGCGGACCCGTCCGCCGGCACCCCCTCGGCCGTCGACACGGCCCGGATGTTCGGCAGGGCGGAGCTGCTGGAGATGTTCGGCGAGAGCTGATCCCCGGGCCGCGAGCGGTTCGCTCCGGCCCTTCTGACCAGGAACGACACGAACAACGGGGGAGGCGGTACGGGGCCGCCCGAAATTTCGGTCGCGGCAGCGCGGGCGCCGGGTCATCATGACGTCGTGGTTCACGGACGCGATGGCTGGGCAGGTGTTGCCGCACCGCGCGGGCCGTGATCCGGCCCGCCTGGGCCACCGACGAGAGGCAGAGGAAGATGGTCTACAGCAAGCAGCGGACGGCGGGCGCCCCGACGTGTTGTCGCGCGGCCAGGTAGTGCGAGATCCCCGGTTGCGTCGACGCTTGATGTGAGGCTGTTTCCCATGTTCGATCCGGTCATAGCGCCCAGCGGTACGCTGCTCGGCCTGCTTCAGCGGGGCCGCGGCGACGGCACGCTGCACGCGCTCACCGCCCCCCGCGCCGAGGCGCTGGCGGCGCTGAACCACTGCGTGCTGAGCGACCCCCGCCACGACTGGCAGGTGGAGAACCGCTCCCTCTACTACGCCCGGCTCTTCCTCGACCTCGACGGCGAACTGGACCGGATCGAGGAGCACCTCCTCGACCCCGAGGACGCCCTCGACACCGACGAGTCACGCACCGGACTCGCCCTCGCCGTGCTCGGGCACCTCGCCTCCTACGGCAGGCGGGACGCGCTCGCCCTGCTGCGCCGGTACGCCGCCACGGGCGCCAACTGGGCCTGGGCCCTGGACGAACTGGCGCTCAGGGACGACGACGCGGGGCTGCGCGCCCTCGCCGCGCCGGTTCTTGCGCGCTTCTCCACCGACGCCGAGGGCGAGGCCGAGCTGGCCGCCGCGGTGCGCGACGCCTTCGAGCCCCGGCCGTGGCGGCTGTGGGCCGACGACCCGCGCGAGTCGGTCGCCACACGCGTGCGTGCCGCGCACGAGACAGGCTCCTTCGACCTCTGGCAGCGCCAGATGCGCCCCACCGGACCCCGGCCCGGGTGGAGCGTGCAGGCGGTGTTCGACTGGGCCCAGCAGGGCGCTGAACGCGGCGCGGCCCGCCATGTTCCGGCCGCCCGCTGTCTCACCGCAGTCGCGGGCCCCGAGGACCGGCCCGAGATCCTGCGCGCCGCCCGGGCGGGCACCGACGCGGCCCGCTGCACCGCGCTGCGCTACCTCGCCGACGGCGACGACCCCGAGGCCCTGGACCTCGTCGAGTCCGCGGTGTCCGACGGCTCGGCCACCGTGGTGGAGGCCGCCGTCGACGCCTTCGAACGCATGCGCGGCGCCGCCGCCGTCGACCGGGCACGCGGCTGGGCCCGCCGCCCCGACCCGCTCGGCGCCGCCGCCGGACGTGTGCTCGCCTGCCGCGGCACGGTCCGGGACCGCGACCTCGTCCTCGCCGCCCTCCGCGAGGCGGTCCGGGGCGAAGGCCCCGACGCTCCCACCCTGTGGACCCTGGTCGACGGCGCCGGACGGCTCGGCATCACCTGCGCCGCGCCCGTGCTGCGCCACATCTACCGCGAGACCGCCTCCTCCCATCTGCGCGGTCGCGCCGCCCGCGCCCTCGCCGCCACCGACCCCTCCTTCCCCGCCGGATTCGCCGTCGAATGCCTGTGGGACTGCGAGGAGACCACCCGCGAGATCGCCGCCCGGCACGCCGAGACCGGCGACACGCGCGTCGTCGAGCGACTGCGCAGACTCGCCGCCGACCCGGCCGAGGAGGACGAGGTCCAGACCGCCGTACGCAGCCGGATCGGACCGGACGCGCCCGCCGTGTGAACCCCCGGTGACCCGGGGGCCAGGAGCGCGTGGCCGGGGGCGGTCCGACCGGGCCCCACAGCCCAACGCTCATGGGACGTTCCACGCCAGGAAAGATCCACGTTGACGCGGGCACGTCCAGCACGGCGACAACACGGGTATGCGTGTCGTCATCGTGACCGAATCCTTTCCCCCCGATGTGAACGGCGTGGCCCACTGCGCGCTCCAGACCGCCCGGCACCTCGTCGATCGCGGTCACGCCCCCCTCGTCGTGGCTCCCGCCACCGCCGCCTCGATGGGGCCCGACGCCCCCGCGCCGTGCCCCGTCGTCCGCGTCCCCTCCCTCCCGCTCCCGGGCTACCCCCAGGTCCGCGTCGCCCTGCCCAGCCGGCGCGTCGCGGCGGCGATCACCGAGCACCGCGCCGACCTCGTCCACCTGGCCGGCCCCTTCGTCCTCGGCGTCCGCGGCATGGCCGCCGCCACCCGGCTCGGCATCCCCGCCGTCGCCGTCTACCAGACCGACCTCGCCGGCTACGCCCGCACCTACATGGGCGCAGGAGAGGCCGCGGCCTGGCGGCGCATCCGCTCCGTCCACGCGGCCGCCGACCTCACGCTCGCCCCCTCCAGCGCCGCCCTCAAGGACCTGGAGGCGCACGGCGTGCCCCGGGTCAGGCTGTGGGGCCGCGGAGTGGACACCGTCCGCTTCCGCCCCGAGCACCGCGACGAGGCACTGCGCCGTGAACTCGCCCCGAACGGTGAGCTGATCGTCGGCTACGTCGGCCGGCTCGCCCCCGAGAAGCAGGTCGAACTGCTCGCCGGGGCAAGCCGGATGAACGGCGTCCGGGTCGTCGTCGTGGGCGACGGGCCCAGCCGGCCCCAGCTCACCGAGGCCCTGCCCGGCGCCGTCTTCCTGGGCCGCCGCACCGGCGACGACCTCGCGCGGGTCTTCGCCTCGCTGGACGTCTTCGTGCACACCGGGCCCTTCGAGACGTTCTGCCAGACCGTGCAGGAGGCCATGGCCTCCGGGGTGCCCGTCGTCGCACCCGCCGCGGGCGGCCCGCTCGACCTGGTCGACCACGGCCGCACCGGGTTCCTGGTCCCGCCGCGCGACGCGGCCGCCGTCCGCGACGCCGTGTGGGCGCTGGCCGCCGACCCGGCGCTGCGGGCGTCGTTCGCCGCGGCCGGCCGCACCGCGGTCGAGGGGCGCACCTGGGCGGCGATCGGCGACCAGCTCATCGACCACTACGAGGACGTGCTCGCCGCGCGGCGGACGGCGGTGGCGGCATGACCACCACGCCGCTCACCCTCGTACGGCTCGCGAACTTCGTCGCCCCCGCCTCCGGCGGACTGCGCACCGCCCTGCGTGAACTCGGCAAGGGCTACAAGGCGGCCGGCCACGAACCGGTGCTCGTCATTCCCGGCGACCGCCACACCGACGAGGAGACCGACCAGGGCCGGGTGATCACCCTGCCCGGGCCGTTGCTGCCCGGCACCGGCGGCTACCGCGTCCTCACCGACAAGCGGCGGGTCGCCTCCCTCCTGGAGGAACTCGCACCGGACCGCCTCGAGGTGTCCGACCGCACGACGCTGCGGTGGACCGGCAAGTGGGCCAGGCGCGCCCGGGTCCCGGCCGTGATGGTCTCCCACGAGACCGCCGACGGCGTACTGCGCACCTGGGGCGTGCCGCAGGCCCTGTCCCTGCGGGCAGCCGACGCCCTCAACCTCCGCACCGCGCACACCTACGCGCGCGTGGTGTGCACCACCGAGTTCGCCGAGCGAGAGTTCGTGCGCGTCGGCGCGCGCAACGTCGTACGCGCGCCCCTGGGCGTCGACCTGGTGGAGCGGCACCCCGCGCTGCGGGACGCGGCACAGCGCGCCCGGCACGCGCGCGACGACGAGGCGCTGCTGGTGATGTGCTCCCGGCTGTCCGTGGAGAAGCGGCCCGGCAACGCCCTGGACGCGCTGGAGGCGCTGCTGCGGCGCGGACGGCGGGCGGTGCTGGTGGTGGCCGGGGACGGTCCGCTGCGGGCGCGACTGGAGCAGCGGGCCCGTGAGCGGGCGCTGCCGGTCACGTTCCTCGGGCACGTCCGCGACCGCGGCGGGCTCGCCGCGCTCCAGGCCTCCGCCGACGTGTGCCTGGCGCCCGGCCCGGCCGAGACCTTCGGGCTCGCCGCGCTGGAGGCGATGGCCTGCGGCACCCCCGTGGTGGCCAGCGCCTCCTCCGCGCTGCCGGAGGTGATCGGCTCGGCCGGCGACAGCGCGGCGGACCACGGCGAGGCGTTCGCCGACGCCGTGGAGGGCCTGCTGGCCCGCCCGGAGCGGGAGCGGCGCGAGGCCGCACGCGCGCGTGCGGAGTGCTTCGGTTGGACGGCCTCCGTGGACGCGTTCCTCGCCGCGCACGACGTCCCGGCACCGGTACGGCGCCCGCAGACGGAGGGCGTGGCATGAGACCGGTGCGCTTCGTCGCCCTCGGGGACTCGCTGACCGAGGGCGTCGGAGATCCCACGGGCGACGGATGGCGCGGCTGGGCGGCCCTGCTCGCCGGCGGCCTCGCCGAGAGGCCCGCGGCCGTGGAGTTCACCAACCTCGCGGTCAGCGGGGCGCAGACCCGCGACGTGCTGGAGCGGCAGACCCCGGCCGGGCTCGACCTGGACCCGGACGTCGTGTCGGTCGTCGTCGGCGTCAACGACACACTGCGCCGCACCTTCGACATCCACGCCGTGGCCGCCCGCCTCGACCAGGTCTACGCGGCCTTCACGCACCGGCGCGCGGTCCTCCTGACGGCCTGTCTGCCCGACCCCGGGGCCATGCTCGGCCTGCCCGGCGCGCTGGCCCGTCCGCTGGCCCGGCGGCAGCGGGCGGTCAACACGGTGGTGCACGCCCTGTCGGAGCGGTACGGGGCCGTGCACCTGCACGCCGAGGCGGGCCAGTGGCTGACCGACCGCGCGATGTGGAGCGCGGACCGGCTGCACCCGGGGGAGCGCGGGCACCGCCAACTCGCCGTGCGCTTCCACGCTTTGCTCGCGGAGGCGGGCGTGGCGAGCGGACCCGCCCCCTCGCCCGAGCCGGAGTTCCCCGCGCCCACCAGGTCGGCGAGCCTGTGGTGGCTGGCCACGGCGGGCACCGGCTGGGTGGCCCGCCGCTGCACCGACCTGCTGCCCCAGCTCCTCACCCTGGCCGCCGACGAACTCCGCCACCGGGCCCGCGGCACCAGCACCCGCCTCGACCTGCGGTCGTCGGCATCGGTGTCGGCGGCACTGGCCGCACTGTCGGCACCGGAGGGGCCGGAGCCGGAAGTGGCGTGAGCCGGGCCCCACTGGGCTGAGCCCGGCTCGGCCCGAGCCCGAAGTGGCCGCGCCGCGGGGACGAGCCGGTCTCCTCGGTGGACGCCGAACTTCTCGGTGGACGCCGAACCGCCCTCGCCCGCCTCGTCGCGCGTGACCCGGCACGGCCGACGGCGGCCGACGGGCCGTGCACCAGCCGCGACTCCTCCGGGCCCGCCCGAGGGCGGGCGCGAAGACGCACGGCGCCGGCCTGGTCCGCGCCGTTTGGGTCCTTGTCGGACCAAGGACCTAATCTGTGCACCGTGACTTCGCCTGCATCGACGGACAGTGTTCCGCCCCAGCTCAGCGCGGGGCCGCGCCCCGCCCAGGGGCCGGCCGCCGACGAGGGGCTGGCGCGGCGGCTGCGCGCGCTCGCCTGCACCGCGCCGCTGCACGACCTGGACGCCCGCAAGGCCAATCTCGCCGGCGAGTACTCGGGGTACGGCATGGCGGAGGTCGCGCTCGCCGCCATCGACCTCGTCACCCTCAACATGGACTTCGACACCGGCGCCGACCACGACCAGGTCGTCGCCCGGCTCCTCCCGCGCGTCGCCGCACAGGCCCCGCGGCGCCCGGCCGGCGAGCACGAGCGCGTGGCCCGCTGGGTCCTGGAGAACCTGATCAACGTCGGCAGCGTCGACCGCGGCTTCCGCGCGGTGTACGGCACCTTCGGCACGGATGGCACATATGTCCGCCGGGACTACGACTTCAAGCTGATCGAGGAGGTCCCTGGACCCGGCGGCACCGTCTACCTGCGCACGACGGACGAGGCGGTCAACGTCCTCGTCGGCGCCCTCGACACCGACGTCACCAGCGCCCAGATCGCCGCCGAGGTCAAGCTGGAGGTGCTGATCAGCCGCGGCCGCCTCGCGGACGCCCAGCTCGCCGCCGAACAGGCCCGCTACCGGACTGTGCAGTACTCGGAGACCCTGCGCAGGGCCCTGGAGGCGACCCGGCGCAACGTCCGGGCGGTGGACTGGCTCGGCGCCGTCCCCGACATGATCGCCGAGGCCCTTGACCACGTCGCCGACCGCTACCGCCACGAGAACGCGATCCTGACCAACATCCGCAGGGCGCGCGACGAGTCCGAGGAACCCGAGCACAAGCGGCGCGCCGCCGAGCTGGTGGACATCGTCAAGGACTGCATCCGCAGACACACCCAGCTGCAGTCCCGGCTCCTCGAGGCCGGCCCCCTGTTCCGCGCCGAGCAGGACCGGCAGGCCTTCGCCACCCCCCTGACCACCTCGGGCACCGACCTCTACGGCCATCTGCTCGCGCCCACCCTCCCGCTGCCGCTCGAGCAGGCCATCCGGGTCACGGACGCCTTCTTCGCGCGCGGGACGGGGCTGCGCACTCCTGTGTCCGTCCGCGTCACCGACCTCGTGGACATCCTGCTGACGCCGCCCGTCGAGCGGGAGCACCTCGGCGCCGAGATGCCCGAGCCCGACCTGATCGCCACCCCGGACGACAGCCGGTTCAGCGAGGAGCAGCTCGCGGCCGCCATGGAACTCCTCGACCTGCCGGCCGACGCCCCGCGACGGCTGTCGGGCCTGCTCGCCGAGGCCCGCGACCAGGACCCCGACCTGCCGTACCTGGTCGCCCTGCTGGCCGTCCACGCGGCCAGCCCCCCGGTCGGCACCGCCTACCGGCAGGGCGAGGAGAAGCTGCTGTTCGCCGTGGACGACGGGACCGCACTGGACGATCAGGAGTTCGGCGGCGCCGACCTCATCGTCGGCACGGCACTGCTGGACGCGGCGGGCATGGCGGCCGACCGGACGGAGGCGGCGTGAGCCCCGCCGGCAACCCCACGCACGAGCGACACCGCAGCAAGGAGCCCCAACCGTGACCGAGCACGTCGACCGGAGTGAGCCGGAAGCCGCAGGCGCGCCCACGGCGGTCGCCGTCACACCCGCCGACGCCGCCGACGCGGCCCGGCTCGTCGCCTTCGGGCTCCAGCCCAAGCTGCAGCCCGCCCGGGACCAGGAGTACGCGGATCTGCTGCGCCGCCACCGCGAGGACCCGGCGTTCGCGCGGCTCGCGGACGCCGTGGCCGCCGGACTCGGGCTGGTCGTGCTCGAGGTGTCCCCGCGCGCCGGGATGGCGGTCACCGCCGCCGAGGACTCGGTGTTCGCCGTCCGCATGAGCGACTACGCGCGCCGCACGGCCGCCGACTCCGCCGACCGCTTCCTGCACGGACTGGCCCACCTCGCGGTCGCCGCCCTGGCGTTCCCGCGCCCCGAGGACCTCGCCGACGACGGCTACATCGGGCGCGTCACCGTCAACGGCGTCGACGCCTTCGTCCGCCAGGCCTGCCGCCGACTTGAGGAACGCGCCGAGCAGCGCGGCGAGAACACCGACCCGGCCACCGACGCGCCAGGGCTTGAGGCCGCCTGGCGGATCTGGGCGAGACGCAGTGCCACCGGCGCCACCAAGGACGCGCGCCGCCCGGCCGCCTCGACCACGGGCATCGTCGCCAAGGCCCTGGCGTTCCTGACCGACTCCGGGTTCCTCCAGCGCACCGGCGACGAGAGCGGCGGCACGTACCGCACGACGGCCCGCTACCAGCTCCAGGTGCGCGACATGGCGGGCAGCGCCGCCCTGGCCGAACTCCTCGAACTGGGCGTCGTCCCGGTCACCGGCGGCACCCCGAGCCTGCTGCCCGCCGAGGACACCGACGACCTGGACCTGGTGGCCGACGCGGGGCTGCCGTTCCACTCCTGAGGCCCGAGACCTCTCAGCCTCCCCGCCCTTCCTACGCACGAAGCCCGCCACCCCCAACTGCAAGAAGACTGACGAGAGTCCGCCATGTACGAGCTGTCCCGGGTCCGCCTCTACTCCATCGGGCCCGCCGGTGCGCGCTACGCCGACACCGTGCTTGACCTGCGGGGCGTGGGCCGGCCGGTGCCCGACCCCGCGCCCATCCAGGCGGAGTTCTTCGAGGAGGAGCCGGTCGGCCCGCCCCGCCGGCCCGCCCCCGCCGGTGTGCTCTTCCTGGAGAACGGCGGCGGCAAGTCCGTACTGCTCAAGCTGATCTTCTCGGTGATGCTGCCCGGCCACCGCAACACCCTCGGCGGCGCCAGTTCCGGCGTGCTGCGCAAGTTCCTGCTCGCCGACGACTGCGGGCACGTGGCACTGGAGTGGCAGCACGTGCAGACCGGCGAGTGCGTCGTCGTCGGCAAGGCCAGCGAGTGGCGCGGGCGCCAAGTCTCCAACGACCCACGGAAGTTCGCCGAAGCCTGGTACTCCTTCCGGCCCGGCCCCGGACTCACCCTGGACAACCTCCCGGTCGCCGAGGCCACGTCCGTACGGCCGCCCGCCGAGGGCCAGTCGGGCGCGCGGGGCCGCCGCCGCACCATGAAGGGCTTCCGGGACGCCATCACCGAGGCGGGGAAGACGTACCCGCACCTCGAGGTCCACTTCGAGGAGATCCACGAGCGCTGGACCGAGCACCTGGGCGATCTCGGCCTCGACCCCGAACTCTTCCGCTACCAGCGGGAGATGAACGCCGACGAGGGCGAGGCGGCCGGCCTGTTCGCGGTGAAGAAGGACTCCGACTTCACCGACCTGCTGCTGCGCGCGGTCACCGACACCCGCGACACCGACGGGCTCGCCGACCTGGTCAGCGGGTTCGGCAACAAGCTGGGCCGGCGCGCCGAGCTGATCGCCGAACGGGACTTCACCGCCGGCTCGGTCGACCTGCTCGGCCGGATCGTGGAGGCCGCGGAGGCCCGCGCACGCGCGCGTGACATCCACGCCGGGGCCGAGCGGCGCACCCGCACGCTGGCACGGCGGCTGTCCGCCCGGGCGGTGCGGGAGCGGGTCCGGGCCGCCGACCTCGCCCAGCGCGTCACGGCCGCCGCGTACGCCGTCACCCACTCCGAGGGAGCCCGCGAGCGCAGCTCCCTGATCGCCGCCGAACTCGCCTACCGGCATGCCTCGCTGGCCCTCGCCGCCGCCGAGAAGTCCGCGGCCGCGCAGAAGCGGGAACTCGCCGACGCGCGCACCCTGTACTCGGCGTGGCAGGCCGCCGAGGCCGTGCTGCGCCACCGCGCCGCCGCCGACCGCGTGGCCCGTGTCTCCGCCGCGATCCAGGAGGCCGAGCGGGACGCGGCCCCGGCCCTCGCCGCGCGCGCCAAGGCCGCCACCGACCTCGTACGGGCCCTGCACGCCGCCGCCGAGAGCGCCGAGACCCTCGCCAACGAGGGCGAGGAGCGGTCCGCACAGCTCCAGGAGATCGGCGAGTCCGCGTACCGGGACCAGACCGCCGCCGCGACCGAGGCGCAGCGCGCCCGCAGCGAGGCCGGGCATCTGCGCCAGCGCCTCGCCGAGGTCGAGCAGGAGACCGCCGAGGCGGTCCGCGCCGGCTGGCTGGACGACAGCGCCCCCGACGCCGACCCGGCCCGTGCGGCCCTGGCCGCCAGCGACGCGGAGAAGACCGCCGTGGCCGCCTGGGACCAGGCCCGCGAGGCCGCCAGGAAGGCCACGGAACACGCGCGCGAGGCCGCCTCGGCCGAGTCCCGCGCGGAGCTCACCGCGGCCCGCGCCGCCGACGCGGCGACGGCGGCCCGGCGCGCCCACGAGACCGAACGCCGTATCGCCGAGGCGCTGGCGGCCGAGGGACGGCTCGCGGAACTGCTGAGCCTGCCCGGCGCGACCGCGACCACGCGGGCAGGGGTACCGGCGCCCCGGACCGGACCGGACACCACGGGCGCCACCGCCCCGGGCGCCGAGGAGGCCCACCGCACCGCGGAGGCGCCGTACGACACCGCGGGGCAGGGAGAAGCGCCGGCGGACCCGGCCGGGTCCGAGGGCACGCTCACCCCCGAGGACCTCGACCGCTTCGCCGACGAGCTGCGCGAACTGCTCGACGACACCGTCTCCTCCGCCGAGCGGCACCTGTTCGAGCTGCGCACCGCCGCCGCCGACGACTCCAGGATCCTCGGCGCGCTCGGCGACGGCGGGCTGCTGCCGCCCAGTCCGGACGTCCTGGCCACCGTGGAGTTCCTCGGCGAGCACGGCATCCCCGCGCTGCCCGGCTGGCGCTACCTCGCCCAGTCCGTCGCCCCCGCCGACCACGCGCGCGTACTGGCGGCCCGGCCCGAGCTGGTCGACGGCGTGATCATCACCGACCCGGACACGCACGCGCGTGCCCGTGCGGCCCTCGCGGACGCCGCCCTGCTGCCCCGCTCCACCGTGGCCGTCGGCACCGCCGCCGCACTGCTCGCCCCCACCCCGGCCGACGGCGCGCCCGAGGGCGACGTCTTCCTCGTCCCGCCGAACCCGGCCATGCACGACGAACTCGCGGCCGACGAGGAACGGCAGGCGCTGCGCGTACGGGCCACCGAGCGGGACGAGGAGATCCGCCGGCTCGCCGCCCGGCTCGGCAAGGACCGGGAGCTGGCCGCGCGGCTCGCCTCCTGGCGCGCCGGCTGCCCCGCCGGCCGGCTGCTGGAGCTGGCACGGTCCGCCGAGGACACGCGCGTGTTCGCCGAGGAGGCCGAGGCCGAGCTGGCCGAGGCACGGAGCCTGCGCGCGGAGGCCGAGGAGGCCGCCGCCGAGGCCGCCCAGGAGCGCGACGAACGGCAGGAGGCCGCCCAGAGGGCACGGCGCGCCGCCGACGCCCTCGCCGGGCTCGCGTTCCGGCTGCGTGAGCGGGCCGGCTGGCAGGCCCGGCTGCGCGAACTCGCCGAAGAGGCCGCCGAGTCCGAGGCCCGCGCCCAGGCCTGCCTGGAACGCGCCCGCGCCGCCGACGAGGACCGGCGCGCCGCTCAGCGCGCCGCCGACGACACCCGCCGCACCGCACGGGCGCTGCGCGCCGAGCGCTCCGAGATCGCCGGTGCCCCCGACGACGTCCCGGAGGGCGACGCGGACGCGCCCAAGGTGTCCCTGCCCGCCCTGCGCGAGGCCTACCGCGCCGCCTCCCAGGTCTACGAGAAGGTCGGCGTGGGCGCGGACCTGCGGGCCGAGCAGGCCCGGGCGGAGAGCGACGAGAGCGCCGCCCGCGCCGAACTCGACCGGCTCAGCAACAAGGTCCGCACCCGCGCGGCACAACTCCTGGAGTCCTTCGAGGGCTCCGACGGGCCGTCCCGGCAGGCCGCCGCCGCCCGCGCCGAGGAACTGGTGCAGCTCCTGGAGACCCGGACGTCCTCCGCGAGCGAACAGCTCGGCCGGCTGCGCGGTGAGGCCGAACGGCACGCGCCCGAGGACGGCGAGGCCCACACCGAACTCCCGGAGGAACTCCTCCCGCGCGACGCCGAGCACGCACAGGCCCTGCTGCGCACCGCCACCGCCGAACTCGCCTCCCGCACCGAGGCACTGGCCCAGGCCCGCGAGGCGCACGCCGGACTGCTGGAGGACCACCGCGCCGCCGAGGACGCGGCCGGGGGCTTCGACGAGATCGCCGCCATGCTGCGCGACCTGCTGCGCGAGCAGGCGGGCGACGAGGAGCAGGAGGAACCCGAGCCGTACCCGGGCAGCCCGGAGGGAGCCCGGCAGGCGGCCGCCGAGGCCCGCAGGTCACTGCGCGGCTGCGCCGCCGACCTGTCCGCCGCGGAGTCCGCCGTGCGCGAGGCCGGCGACGTCCTGGTCCGGCACGCCAACTCCACCCGCTACGAGCAGGTGCGCACCCCCGCCCGGCAGCAGATCCGCGAACTGCCCGCCTCCGCCCTGCCCGAGCACGCCCAGAAGTGGGCGGAGGCCTTCGCGCCCCGCCTCCGGGTCCTCACCGACGAGCTGACCCAGCTGGAACGCAACCGGGACTCGATCGTGGACCGCCTGCGCGGACTGGTCGAGTCGGCGCTCGCCACGCTCAGGTCGGCCCAGCGCCTGTCCCGCCTCCCGGAGGGGCTCGGCGAGTGGTCCGGGCAGGAGTTCCTGCGCATCCGCTTCGACGAACCCGACCAGGCCACCCTGACCGAGCGGCTCGGCGAGGTCATCGACGAGGCGACCCGCGCCGCCGTGAAGAAGAACTCCGACCTGCGGCGCGACGGCGTGTCCCTGCTGCTGCGCGGGGTCGGCGCGGCGCTCCAGCCCAAGGGCGTCGCCGTGGAGATCCTCAAGCCGGACGCCGTGCTGCGCGCCGAGCGGGTCCCCGTCGGACAGATGGGCGACGTGTTCTCCGGCGGCCAGCTGCTCACCGCGGCCATCGCCCTGTACTGCACGATGGCCGCCCTGAGGTCGAACGACCGCGGCCGCGACAAGCACCGGCACGCGGGCACGCTCTTCCTGGACAACCCGATCGGCCGCGCCAACGCCACCTATCTGCTGGAGCTCCAGCGGGCCGTCTCCGACGCGCTCGGTGTGCAGCTCCTCTACACCACCGGCCTGTTCGACACGACGGCGCTCGCCGAGTTCCCGCTGGTCATCCGGCTGCGCAACGACGCCGACCTCAGGGCCGGGCTGAAGTACATCAGCGTGGAGGAGCACCTCAGGCCGGGGCTGCCGCAGCAGACTCCGGCGGGGGAGGCGGTGCACAGCGAGATCACGGCGACCCGCATGTTCAAGCGCCCGGCCTGACGGCCCGGCAGACCGAACGGGCGGCAGGTACGCTCGCCCGACTCGACCGGGCCGCTGTACTGGCCCGACTCGACCGGGCCGGTGCGCCTGCCTGACTCGACCGGGCCGCTGTACTGGCCCGACTCGACCGGGCCGGTACGCCTGCCTGACTCGACCGGGCCGCTGTACTGGCCCGACTCGACCGGGCCGGTACGCTCGCCCGACTTGGCAGGGTCGCAGAACCGGCCCGGTTCGATCGGGCCGGTGCGCCTGCCGGTTCGACCGGGCCGGGCCGTTCGGCCGGCCGCCGCCCGACGGCGGCCGGTCACCCTACGGATGCGACAGCCGACCCGCGCCGCCCCGGCCGCGTATCCGCTTCCGCGCCCGCTCGGCGGCCCGCGCCTCCCGCCGTGCCTGGCGCCGCTCGCGCCGCCGGGTACGCGCGGTGCTGCTCGGCACCGACACCACGCCGTTGCGCTGGTTCCACACCTGGCGGGTCACCCACACGTCGAGCGCCGCCCAGGTGGCCACCACCGTGCCGGCCACACTGCTCAGGACCATCGGGAACGCCAGCCAGGACCCGGAGACGCTGAACAGGAACGCCACCACGGCCTGTATCAGCGTCACGGAGACGATCAGCACCGCCCGCACGGCGGCCGAACGCACCGGATCGGGCAGCCTGCGCCGCCGCGCGGGCTCCTCGACCCACAACGGCTTGTAGGACGGCGGCCCCGTACGCCCGCCCGTGTGCGCCGAAGGCTCGTAGACCCGCGGTCGCTCCGCTGTCCCCATCACTGTGTCCCTCCCCGCCGGCAGACCACTCACCCCGGTGCCCGAAGATTCGGCTTCCCAGTGGCTGCCCGGCTTGCGCTGTTTTACGCGGCCCGGACGCGCAGTGCGCGTGCTGTGGCCGATTCCGCCCCCATCTCGCATGGACAAGGACGAACGAGACGTCACGAAGATTCCCGGCCGACGAAAAAAATCGGTCAACCGACCAGGCCGCACGTCCCGTTCCCGCGCCCCGCGGTCCCGCCCTTCCGGACCGGCATCTCCCGCAATGCCCCGACAACTCGCCCGTACCCGGCGCCAATGCGGAAGAACAGGCTCCGGACGGCTCTTCGAGTTGACTGCATGTCGGTAGTAGGCTCGCGCCGTTTGTTGACGCACATGTGTACCCCCGGGCCCTTGGGGGACGAGCTGGGGGAGGCCATGCGCTTTCGCGGGAAGTCCATCCGCCGGAAGATCGTGGCGCTGCTTCTCGTGCCGCTGCTCTCGCTCACGGCGATCTGGGCCTTCGCCACGCTGATCACCGGGCGGCACGTGACCCAGCTGTTCAACGCGTCCTCCGTGGTGGAGAAGGTCGCCTATCCCACCGAGGACACCGTCCGGGCCGTACAGCAGGAACGCCGTCAGACCCTCGTCCACCTCGCCGACCCCCGCGCCTCCGACAGCCTCACCGCACTGCGCCGCAGCAGGAGCGTCACCGACGAGGCCATCGCCAAGATCCGCAAGGCCGCCGGGAATCCCGACGTCCGCGAAGCGCTCGGTTCGGACGGCGCCGGGCGTCTGAGCGTCGCCCTCGACGCCCTCGACGGCATCGACTCCCTGCGCCGCAGTGTCGAGGACCGGAGCGTCGGACGCGCCCAGGCACTCGACCTCTACAACCGGCTCGTCGACCCCTGCTACGCGCTGCTCGCCAACCTCCACGTCGTCGACGACGCCGACCTGGCCAGGCAGTACCGCGCCCTGGTCGGTCTCGCCCAGGCCCGCGAACTCCTCTCCCGCGAGGACGCGTTGCTCGGCTCCTCGCTGATCGTCGGCCACCTCACCCGCGCCGAGACCCGCGGCATCTCCGACCTGGTCGCCCAGCGCTCCCTGCTGTACGACGTCGAGCTGCCCCTGCTGCCCTCCTCCGAACGCGGCCGCTACGACCGCTTCTGGCAGAACGTTGCCTCCGCACCGGTGCGGACCGCCGAACAGGCCGCCGTCTCCAGTACGTCGGGCACACCGCGGACGGTGAGCGTGCAGAGCTGGGACACCGCGGCGGGAGACGTCCTCGACGAGCTGGGCACCCTCAACGACGACGCCAACGACCGCTTCCAGGACCGTGTCCGCCCGCTCGCCCTGCGCGTCATACTCGAGGCCGCCGTCGCGGGCGTCCTCGGCCTGATGGCCGTGCTGTTCTCCCTCGTCCTGTCCGTGCGGGTGGGCCGCAGCCTGATCCGCGACCTCGGGCAACTGCGCCTGGACGCCCACGAGGCCTCCGGTGTCCGGCTGCCCAGCGTGATGCGCCGTCTGTCGGCCGGCGAACAGGTCGACGTCGAGACCGAGGTCCCGCGCCTGGAGTACGACCGGAACGAGATCGGCGAGGTCGGCCAGGCGCTCAACACCCTGCAGCGGGCCGCCGTCGAGGCCGCCGTCAAACAGGCCGAACTGCGCGCCGGTGTCTCCGAGGTCTTCGTCAACCTCGCCCGCCGCAGCCAGGTCCTGCTGCACAAGCAGCTCACCCTCCTCGACGCGATGGAACGCCGTACCGAGGACACCGACGAGCTCGCCGACCTGTTCCGGCTGGACCATCTGACCACCCGGATGCGCCGGCACGCCGAAGGCCTCGTGATCCTCTCCGGCGCCGCCCCGTCCCGGCAGTGGCGCAAACCCGTCCAGCTGATGGACATCGTGCGCGCCGCCGTCGCCGAGGTCGAGGACTACGAACGCATCGAGGTCCGGCGGCTGCCACGCACCGCCGTCATCGGCCCCGCCGTCGCCGACCTCACCCACCTCGTCGCCGAACTCCTGGAGAACGCCACGGTGTTCTCGCCGCCGCACACCGCGGTCCAGGTCATCGGCGAACGCGTCGCCAACGGCTTCACCCTGGAGATTCACGACAGGGGCCTCGGCATGGCCGCCGAGGCGCTGCTGGACGCCAACCTCCGGCTCGCCGAGACACCCGAGTTCGAGCTCTCCGACACCGACCGGCTCGGGCTGTTCGTGGTCAGCCGGCTCGCCCAGCGGCAGCACGTCCGGGTCTCGCTCCAGACCTCCCCGTACGGCGGCACCACCGCGGTCGTCCTCATCCCCGACGCGCTGCTGACCGACGACGTCCCGGACACCAACGGCATCGGGTTCCGCCTCGACAGGCCCTCCGGGAAGGCCGACCGCGAGCCGGGCCGTGGGACCGCTCTCGCCCAGGCGCCGGCGCGGCTTCCCGGACTGCCCGCCTCGGTCCTGGACGGGCCGGTGGAACTGGAGGCGCCCGTCGACCTGGACGCCATCGAGGACTTCCCGCGCGTACTCGACGAGGAGCCCGGCGAACGCGGCGGACTGTTCGGGCCGCGCCCCTCCCCGGCACGGCAGACGGCCCAGGAGGCGCTGCCGCGCAGCCTCGCCGAGCACCGGCACAGCACGGGCCGTCGCGGCACACCGCAGGAGACCGGCGAAGAGGACACACCGGGGCGCCCGGTCCCGCTGCCCCGGCGGCGGACACCCAAGCTGGTCAGCTCCCACGGACGTCCCGTCACCGAGCAGAGGTCCGGGCGCGAGACGGCCGACGCCGGGAGCACGGCGGGTGCCTGCCGTCCGGAGCGCGAAGCGGCAGCCCCGCTGCCGGTCCGCCGCCGCGACGAGTCCCCGCTCGGACCCGCGGCGGCCGCGGCCGACGGCCGCGGGGAACGCGACAGCACCGAGGAATCCCCGGCGACGAGCCAGGGGCCGCGGCAGGCTCCGGCCCTTCCGCGGCGCACCGTCCGTCCCGCGCTCGCGGGCGGCGGCCCGGACGGCGAGGGGCGCGACCCGGCCGAGGCACCCGGCGGCCCGGGACCCGACGAGGACCCGCTGCCCCGGCGCGTGCGGCAGGCCAGCCTCGCCCCGCAACTGAAACAGAGCCCCGGCCGGCCCGCCGAGGACGGCCCTGACCCCGTCGAACGCGATGCCGACGAGGTACGCAGCCGGATGGCCTCGCTCCAGCGCGGCTGGCAGCGCGGCCGCGAGGAGAACGCCGCGGGGGACCAGGCCCCGCAGGGCAGCACAGCACAAGGAACGACAAAGGGGGACGGTCGATGACCGCACCGAAGGCGACCGGCCACACCGCGACGGACAAGGCGGAGCTGAACTGGCTCCTCGACGAACTCGTGGACAGGGTCGCGAGCATCCGCAAGGCCCTCGTCCTGTCCCGGGACGGACTGGCCACCGGCGTGTCCAAGGACCTGACCCGGGAGGACAGCGAGCACCTGGCCGCCGTGGCCTCCGGCTTCCACAGCCTCGCCAAGGGCGTGGGCCGGCACTTCGACGCGGGCGGCGTCCGGCAGACGGTCGTCGAGCTCGACGACGCCTTCCTGTTCGTGACCGCGGCCGGCGACGGCAGCTGCCTCGCCGTCCTGTCGGACGCCGACTCCGACGTCGGCCAGGTGGCCTACGAGATGACCCTGCTCGTCAAACGAGTCGGCGCGCATCTGGGTGCCGCTCCGCGCACCGATGTGCCCTGAGGCGGGTAGTGGGATGACATGAGCGGAGACGGTCAGGCACGCAGCCACTGGTTCGACGACGACGCCGGACCGGTGGTCCGGCCGTACGCCATGACGCGGGGCCGCACCAGCCATGCGGCCCAGCACCGCCTCGACCTGATCGCGGTCGTCGTCACGGAGCCCCATGTGGACGACGCGGAGGCGGACGTCACGCTGTCGCCGGAACACGTGGACATCGTCGAGCTGTGCCGCTCCCCGCAGTCGGTCGCCGAACTCGCCGCGGAGCTCGATCTGCCCCTCGGCGTGGTGCGCGTGCTCGTCGGCGACCTCGTGGACGAGGAGTACGTTCACGTGACACGTCCGGTGCCGCCCGCGGAACTGCCCGACGAGAGCATCCTGCGGGACGTGATCAACGGCCTGCGGGCGCTGTGAACCACGAGGAAACGGGATGGTGACATGACGGGCTGGCAGTTCTGGGTCGACCGGGGCGGCACCTTCACCGACATCGTGGCGCGGCGCCCGGACGGACGTCTGGTCACGCACAAGCTGCTGTCCGACAACCCCGCCCGGTACGCCGACGCGGCCGTCGCGGGCATCCGCGAACTCCTTGACGGCTCCGACAACACCGCCCGTTCCATCGAGGCGGTCCGCATGGGCACCACCGTGGCCACCAACGCCCTGCTGGAGCGCACCGGCGAGCGGACCCTCCTCGTCGTCACCCGCGGCTTCCGTGACGCCCTGCGCATCGCCTACCAGAACCGCCCGCACATCTTCGCCCGCCGCATCGAACTGCCCGAGCTGCTGTACGAGCGGGTCGTCGAGGTCGACGAGCGCATCGCGGCCGACGGCACCGTCCTGCGCGCCCCCGATCTGGACGCCCTGGACGGCCCCCTCCGGCAGGCGTACGACGACGGGATCCGCGCCGTCGCCGTGGCCTGCCTGCACAGCCATCTGCACCCCGCGCACGAGAGGGCCGTCGGCGAACTGGCCGCCCGGATCGGCTTCCCGCAGATCTCGCTGTCCAGCGAGGTCAGCCCCCTGATGAAGCTCGTCCCACGCGGCGACACCGCCGTCGTCGACGCCTACCTGTCGCCGGGACTGCGCTGCTACGTCGAACACGTCTCCACCGAACTGGACGGCGTACGGCTGATGTTCATGCAGTCCAACGGCGGGCTCGCCGAGGCCGGACAGTTCCGCGGCAAGGACGCCGTCCTGTCCGGGCCCGCGGGCGGCATCGTCGGCATGGCCCGCATGTCCCGGCTCGCCGGCTTCGACCGGGTCATCGGCTTCGACATGGGCGGCACCTCCACCGACGTCTCCCACTACGCGGGCGCGTACGAACGCGTCCTCACCACGCAGATCGCCGGCGTCCGGCTGCGCGCCCCCATGCTCGACATCCACACCGTGGCCGCCGGCGGCGGATCCGTCCTCCACTTCGACGGCTCCCGCTACCGGGTCGGACCGGACTCGGCGGGCGCCGACCCCGGACCCGCCTGCTACCGGGGCGGCGGCCCGCTCACCGTCACCGACGCCAACGTCATGCTCGGCCGCATCCAGCCCGCCCACTTCCCCGAGGTGTTCGGCCCCGGCGGCGACCAGCCCCTCGACGACGCGCTCGTACGCGAGCGCTTCACCACCCTCGCCCGCGAGATCCATGAGCGGACGGGCGACGACCGCACCCCCGAGCAGGTCGCCGAGGGATACCTCCGGATCGCCGTCGCCAACATCGCCAACGCCGTCAAACGGATCTCCGTGCAGAAGGGCCACGACGTCACCCGCTACGCCCTCACCACCTTCGGCGGCGCGGGAGGCCAGCACGCCTGCATGGTCGCCGACTCGCTCGGCATCCGCACCGTGCTCGTCCCGCCCATGGCCGGCGTCCTGTCCGCGCTGGGCATCGGCCTCGCCGACACCACGGCCATGCGCGAGCAGTCCGTCGAGGCACCCCTGGAGCCCGCCGCCATGCCCGGCGTGCTCAAGACCGCCGACGATCTGGAGGGCGCGGCCCGAGCCGAACTGCGCGCCGAGGACGTCCCCGAGGAACGCGTCCGCGTCACCCGCCGCGCCCAGCTCCGCTACGACGGCACGGACACCACCCTCACCGTCGAACTGACCGAGCCCGCCGCCATGCGGCGCGCCTTCGAAGAACGTCATCGCGCCACGTACTCCTTCACGCTCGACCGCCCGATCGTCGTCGAAGCCCTCTCCGTGGAAGCCACCGGCGTCACCGAACCCCCCGATCTGTCCGCCCTCGCCCCGAACGAGCACGCACGCGCCGGCCGCTCCACCGCCACGGAGACCGTCCGCCTCCACACCGGCGGCGCCTGGCGCGACGTACCACTCCACCGCCGGGAGGACCTGGCCCCCGGCGACCCCGTCACCGGCCCCGCGATCGTCACCGAGGCCAGTGCGACGACCGTCGTCGACGACGGCTGGCGGGCCGTGGCCAAGGACGACGGGCATCTGCTCCTGGAACGTGTGGCGGTCACGCAGAGTTCCGGTCTCGGCACGGAAGCGGACCCGGTGCTGCTGGAGGTGTTCAACAACCTCTTCATGTCCATCGCCGAACAGATGGGCGCCCGGCTGGAGTCCACCGCCCAGTCCGTCAACATCAAGGAGCGCCTCGACTTCTCCTGCGCCCTGTTCGACCCGGACGGAAACCTGGTGGCCAACGCCCCGCACATCCCCGTGCACCTGGGCTCGATGGGCACCAGCGTCAAGGAGGTCATCCGGCGCCGCGGACCCCGGATGCGGCCGGGCGACACCTACGCGGTCAACGACCCGTACCACGGCGGCACGCACCTGCCGGACGTCACCGTCATCACCCCGGTGTTCGACACCGCCGGAACAGAGGGTGACCGCATCCTCTTCTACGTCGCCTCGCGCGGCCACCACGCCGAGATCGGCGGGATCGCACCGGGCTCCATGCCGGCCGACAGCCGCACCATCGAGGAGGAGGGCGTCCTCTTCGACAACTGGCTGCTCGCCCAGAACGGCCGCCTGCGCGAGGACGAGACCCGCCGCCTGCTGACCGGCGCGCGACACCCCTCCCGCAACCCGGAGACCAACCTCGCCGACCTGCGCGCCCAGATCGCCGCCAACCAGAAGGGCGTCGACGAGGTCGCCCGCATGATCGACGACTTCGGCCTCGACGTCGTCCAGGCCTACATGCGGCACGTCCAGGACAACGCGGAGGAGGCCGTCCGCCGCGTCATCGACGCCCTGGACGACGGCGAGTACGCCTACGAGACCGACTCGGGCGCCGTCATCCGGGTACAGGTGCGCGTGGACCGCGAGCAGCGGGCGGCGACGATCGACTTCACCGGCACCTCCGCGCAGCTCACGACCAACTTCAACGCCCCGTTCTCCGTGGTCAACGCGGTCGTCCTGTACGTCTTCCGCACGCTCGTCGCCGACGACATCCCGCTCAACGACGGCTGCCTGCGACCCCTGAGGATCATCGTGCCGCCCGGCTCCATGCTCTCCCCGCGGCCCCCCGCCGCCGTCGTCGCGGGCAACGTCGAGACCTCACAGGCGATCACCGGCGCCCTCTACGCGGCGCTCGGCGTCCAGGCGGAGGGCTCCGGCACGATGAACAACATCACCTTCGGCAACGAACGCCACCAGTACTACGAGACCGTCGCCTCCGGATCGGGCGCGGGCGACGGATTCCCCGGCGCCTGTGTGGTCCAGACACATATGACCAACTCCCGGCTCACCGACCCCGAAGTCCTCGAATGGCGCCTGCCCGTACGGCTCGAGGAGTTCGCCGTCCGGCGCGGCAGCGGCGGCGCCGGACGATGGCAGGGAGGGGACGGCGCGGTGCGCCGCATCCGCTTCCTGGAGGCCATGACCGTCTCCACGCTCTGCCAGCACCGCAGGGTGCGCCCCTACGGCATGGCGGGCGGCGAGCCCGGCGCCCTCGGCGCCAACCGGGTGGAACGCGCGGACGGCACGGTCGTCGAACTCGGCGGAAGGGACTCCGTGGACGTCGCCCCCGGTGACGTACTCGTCGTCGAAACCCCCGGCGGCGGAGGATACGGCCCGCCGTCGTCAGACCCACACGAAGGAACCAGGAGAAGCAAGCGATGATCCTCGGCCGTTCTGAGCGCGGCAAGCCCCCGGTCGAGCCCGTCACGCTCAAGATCCTGGTGGCCGGCGGCTTCGGCGTGGGCAAGACCACCCTCGTCGGCGCGGTCAGCGAGATCAGACCGCTGCGCACCGAGGAACTGCTGACCGAGGCGGGGCGGCCGGTCGACGACCTCAGCGGCGTGGAGGGCAAGCACACCACCACGGTGGCGATGGACTTCGGCCGTATCACGCTGCGCGAGGACCTCGTGCTGTACCTCTTCGGCACGCCCGGGCAGGAGCGGTTCTGGTTCATGTGGGACGAACTGGCCGAGGGCGCGCTCGGCGCCGTCGTGCTGGCCGACACCCGCCGACTGGAAGAGTGCTTCGCCGCCGTGGACTACTTCGAGCGGCGCTCCATCCCCTTCCTCGTGGCCGTCAACTGCTTCGAGGGCGCCGCCCGCCATGCCGTGGACACCGTCCGCCGGGCCCTCGACCTCGACGACCACGTGCCGTTGCTGCTGTGCGACGCCCGTGAACGCGAGTCGGTGAAGGAGGTCCTCATCGAGGTCGTCCAGCACGCGGTGGCCCACGCCGCGCAGCGCCGCCGGGCCGCCGCCGTCTGACGCCACGCACAAGGGAGGACTCCTAGCTGTCTCCGTCCTCCAGCCAGCCGAAGCTCTTCTCCACGGCCTTGCGCCAGTTGCGGTACTCGCGGGCACGGACCGAGGCGTCCATGGCCGGGGTCCACTCGGCGTCCTTCTGCCAGTGCGACTTGAGCTCGTCTAGGTCGTTCCACACGCCCGTGGCCAGCCCGGCCGCGTACGCGGCGCCCAGACAGGTGGTCTCGGAGATCCGGGGCCGGATCACCGGCACGTCCAGCACATCCGCCTGATGCTGCATGAGCAGGTTGTTCTTCGTCATCCCGCCGTCGACCTTCAGGGTCGTCAGCCGGACCCCGGAGTCCTGGTACATGGCGTCCACGACCTCGCGCGTCTGCCAGCTGGTCGCCTCCAGCACCGCCCGCGCGAGGTGCGCCTTGGTGACGTACCGGGTCAGGCCGGTGATCACACCGCGCGCGTCGGAGCGCCAGTACGGAGCGAACAGGCCGGAGAAGGCGGGCACGATGTACGCGCCGCCGTTGTCCTCCACCTTCGCCGCAAGCGGCTCGATCTCGTCCGCGGTGCGGATGATCCCGAGCTGGTCGCGGAACCACTGCACCAGCGCGCCCGTGATGGCGATGGCGCCCTCCAGGCAGTACACCGGGGCCTCGTCGCCGATCTTGTAGCCCATGGTGGTGAGCAGGCCGCTCTTGGACGGCACGGGCCGGTTGCCCGTGTTGAGCAGCAGGAAGCTGCCGGTGCCGTACGTGTTCTTGGCGTCGCCCACGTCGTAGCAGGCCTGCCCGAAGACGGCCGCCTGCTGGTCGCCGAGGGCGGATGCCACGGGGACTCCGGCGAGCTGGCCGACGGCGGACCCGTACACCTCGGAGGAGGATCTGATCTCGGGCAGCATCGCCTCGGGGACGTTCATGGCGGACAGGATCGGCTGCTCCCACTGGAGGGTCTGCAGGTTCATCAGCATGGTGCGTCCGGCGTTGGTCACGTCGGTGACGTGCCGGCCGCCGTCGACGCCGCCGGTGAGGTTCCAGATGAGCCAGGTGTCGATCGTGCCGAAGGCGATCTCACCGCGCTCGGCGCGGTCGCGCAGGCCGGGCACGTTGTCCAGCAGCCAGGCCGCCTTGGGGCCGGAGAAGTAGCTGGCGAGCGGCAGGCCGGTCTGCTCGCGGAAACGATCCTGCCCTTCGGAGCCGCCCAGCTCGTTGCAGAGCGCCGCGGTCCGCGTGTCCTGCCAGACGATCGCGTTGTGCACGGGCTTGCCGGTGGCCCGGTCCCACAGGACGGTCGTCTCGCGCTGGTTGGTGATGCCGAGCGCGCTGAGCTGGTCGGCCCGCAGCCCCGCCTTGGCGACCGCGCCCGCGACCACCGCCTGCACCTTCGACCAGATCTCGGTGGCGTCGTGCTCCACCCAGCCGGGCTTCGGGAAGATCTGGCGGTGCTCGCGCTGGTCGACGGCGACGATGGCACCACTGTGGTCGAAGACGATGCAGCGGCTCGAAGTGGTGCCCTGGTCGATGGCGGCCACGAACTTCTCGGCGTTGTCCGGCATGGCTACCCCTTGTGAGGTGGAGAAGCGGCCGAGGGCCGGGACCGTTGATCCCCTGCGCCCTCACTGGTAACAGTTTGTCCCACATCGGCGGAATCAGCCCGGGATGAGCGGCAAGGGCGCCCACGTCCGGGGAAGTGTTCTCCCGCGCGCGGGGAGCGTCAAGGACGCCGGCGGCAACGGTGACAACCGCCGGCGGAGGACGTGCGCCCACTGATCGGATACAGTCCGCGCGTGTCCGACATCCCGCACGCGACCGCCAACTCCGTACCGCACTCCCACTGTTCGAGCTGCGGAGCGCCGTACGGCGAGGGAATCGGCGGCTGGCCCCGCACCTGCCCGGCCTGCCGCACCGTGGCCTACCGCAACCCGCTGCCGGTCGCGGTGGCCCTCCAGCCCGTGTACGACACCCGGGGCACCGCCCTGGTCGTCATCACCCGCGCCATCGCCCCCGCGCGCGGGGGAACGGCCCTGCCGGGCGGCTACATCGACGACCACGAGGACTGGCGCCACGCCGTCGTCCGCGAGCTACGGGAGGAGACCGGCATCGAGGCGGCCGCGCGGGACGTACGGCTCGCCGACGCGATGAGCTCGCCCGACGGGCATCTGCTGCTCTTCGGACTGCTGCCGGAGCGCCCCCTCGAGGGCCTGCCGCCGTTCACCGTCACCGACGAGACGGAGGACCGGCAGCTGCTGCGCACGTCCGCCGAGCTCGCCTTCCCCCTGCACACACGGGCCGTCCGGGCCTGGTTCGACGGCCGCTACGCCTGAGCCGGCCGCGACTTCCCGAAACAGCCGCTGCCCCGGGCTCGGGCCCGTCCGGACTCAGGACGGCCCGAGCCCCCGTATGCGCACTGGACGAGGCGGCTCGCCGGTACCGCCCTCCCGCTCGCGCTCGACGACGACCCGACCGCCCTGCAGGCGGGTCGCATAGCGTTCGATCTCCGGCTCCTCCCAGCCGTCGCCCGCGTCCGGCACCACGAGGCCGCCCCCGGTACGCCCCGGCGCGGGCGCCCACACCTCGAGTTCCAGACCGCCTTCCTCACCCCGCACCGGGATCACGGCACCCGCGCGCGCGAAGACCGGGATCCGCGCGAGCGGAGCGTCGACCAGCACCTGCCCCGGCCCCTCGTACGCCCTTCCCGTCGCCGTGTCGTACCAGCGGCCCCGCGGCAGCCGCACCGCCCGCCGGTCCGCGCCGGGGTCGAGCACCGGGGCGACCAGAAGGCCGTCGCCGAGCAGGAAGGCGTCCTCGCAGTCCCGCAGCGCCCGGTCCTCCGGCGCGCCCCACCACAGCGGCCGCACCCAGGGCGCCCCGGTGCGCCGCGCCAGATGCGCGAGAGTCACGAAGTACGGCAGCAGACGCCGGCGCTCGACGAGCGCCACGCGCGCGTGCTCCAGGACCTCCGGCCCGGACTCCCACGGCTCCCCGCGCCCCGCTCGTGGGCTCGCGTGCGTGCGGAACAGCGGCAGGTAGGACCCCAGTTGGAGCCGACGCAGATACAGCTCGGGCGAGGGGCCGCCGTCGGGCCCACCCACATCCGGGCCGGAGTACGGCACTCCGCACAGACCCAGCCCCAGGACCAGGGACAGCGACGCCCGCAGCCCCGGCCAGCCGGTGGCCACGTCTCCCGGCAAGGCGCCGCCGTAGCGCTGCATCCCGGCCCACCCGGAGCGGGACATGAGGAACGGCCGCTCCTCGGGCACCAGGCCGAGCAGCCCCTCGTACGCCGCCTCGGCCATGCACAGGGCGTACACGTTGTGCGCCTGGCGATGGTCACCGCCCCGGCCCTCCAGGGCGTGCCGGGCCGACCGGGGCAGGGTCGTCTCGCCGAAGGCGGCGAAGGAGGTCGGCTCGTTCATGTCGTGCCAGAAACCGGCGAAGCCCCGGTCCAGCCGCTCCCGGTACAGGCCGCCCCACCACTGCCGCACGCGCGCGTGCGTGAAGTCCGGGAAGACCGTCTCGCCGGGATGGACGACGCCCCGCACCGTCCGGCCCGAGGCGTCCCGCACGAAGGCGTCCGCGTCCGTGCCGCCGTCGTACACGGCGTTCCCCGGCGCGGCCCTCACGGCCGGTTCGACGACGGACACCAGCCGGATCCCGTCCCGCCGCAGCTCCTCGGCCAGCACCGGCAGCTTGGGGAAGCGGTCCTCGTCGACGGTGAACACCTGGTGCGCCTCGTAGTGCTCTATGTCCAGGTGCACGGCGTCCAGCGGCAGTCCGTGCTCGTGGTGGGCCGCGACCACCCGTCGCACATCCTGTTCGCCGCCGAAGCCCCGTCGCGTGTGATGGTGACCCAGGGCCCACGTGGGCGGCAGCGCGGGCGGTCCGGTGAGGGAGGACCAGACGTGTGCCACGCGCGCGGGGGTGCCGACGACCACCCAGCAGCGCAGCGGGCCCCCGGCCATCCTGAGTTCGCTCGCCCCGGCCCGGTCGTGACCCGAGCCGGCCCCCTCCTCCCCCTCCCGCAGGGTGACCGCGCCGTCCCAGGAGTTGTCGTGGAACACCAGGTGCGTGCCCGCGTCGGCCACGACGAGCTGGACCGGCATGGTGATGTGGAGCGGGTCGTCACCGGGACCGCACGCGTGGCCGGGATCGGTGTTCCACAGGCGGTAGGTGCCGTCGCGCAGCCGCGGACCGCGCGCCCGGCCGCCCAGCCCGAAGAACCGCGCGTCGGCCGCCACCTCCGAGCGCTGTGACCACCGCGCCGGGCCCCCACCGGCAGGCTCCCACCAGCGGGGCGGCAGATCACGGCGCAGCGGCACGCCTCCGGGGGTACGGACCTCGATCGCGCCGTGCCGCGAGACGGCGACGGTGACCCGCTCGGCCACGACCCGCCAGCCCCCGTCCTTGTCCGGCTCCAGCACCGCGCGCGGGTCCGGCTCGGGGCACCGGCCGCCGAGCGCGTACGACGGTTCGGGGCCGGCGCCGTCCCAGCCCCAGAACACGGCCCCGTTCGCGGCGACGGCGATACGGAGCTCCGAGCGGGCGAAGCGGACGACCCCGCCCCCGGGCCCGGGCTCCACGTCGAGCACCGCGCCGGGCACGCGCGCGCGTTCGGCCCCACGCGACGGCAGGCCGCCGGCGTCGGCACGCCGCCGGCGCCACGCGGCCCGCACCGTGCGCAGCCCGTGGGCCACCCCCGCCGAACCGACCGCCTTCACCGAACGCACCAGGTCACGACCGTCCATGCTGCTCACCCTGCCATTCACGGCTGTGCGCGCGCGTGGCGTTCAACTGCCGTTCATCCGTGCCGCGACCACATCTTCACGACGCGGACTATGTGCGGTGCACCCTGGTGCAGAAGTCGATCACATGGCATCGTCCGTGTCAGCCGCGTCACGCGCACACCCCAGCACGTGCGCGGACCGACGCACACGACGCGCACAGTCCGGGAGCCGCCCCATGTCGACCGCGAACCCCCAGCCGCTCTGGCGGCCCGATCCGCAGCGGATCGCCCAGGCACAGATCACGAAGTTCCAGGCCTGGGCGGCCGAGCACCACGGCGCTCCGGCCCTGGGCGGCTACCCGGCCCTGCACCGCTGGTCCGTCGACGAGCTGGAAGCCTTCTGGACAGCCGTCACGCAGTGGTTCGACGTACGGTTCACCAGCCCCTACGCGCGCGTGCTGGGCGACCGGTCGATGCCCGGCACCGAGTGGTTCCCCGGCGCCACCGTGAACTACGCCGAGCACGCCCTGCGCGCGGCCGCCACGCGCGCGGACGAGCCCGCCCTCCTCCACGTCGACGAGACGCACGAACCGCGCCCGGTCACCTGGTCCGAGCTGCGCCGCCAGGTGGGCTCCCTGGCCGCCGAGCTGCGCGCCCTCGGCGTACGTCCGGGGGACAGGATCAGCGGCTACCTGCCGAACATCCCCGAGGCCGTCGTCGCCCTCCTCGCCACGGCCGCCGTCGGCGCCGTCTGGACCTCGTGCGCCCCGGACTTCGGCGCCCGCAGCGTCCTCGACCGCTTCCAGCAGGTGGAACCCGTCGTCCTGTTCACCGTCGACGGCTACCGCTACGGCGGCAAGGAGCACGACCGCCGCGACGTCGTCGCCGAACTGCGCCGCGAACTGCCCACCCTGCGCGCGGTCGTCCACATCCCGCTCCTCGGCACCGAGGCCCCCGAGGGCGCCCTGGAGTGGTCCGGCCTGACCTCCGCCGACGTCGCACCCGTCTTCGAACCGGTGCCCTTCGACCACCCCCTGTGGGTGCTGTACTCCTCGGGCACCACCGGCCTGCCCAAGGCGATCGTGCAGTCCCAGGGCGGCATCCTCGTCGAGCACCTCAAACAGCTCGGCCTGCACTGCGACCTGGGCCCCGGCGACCGCTTCTTCTGGTACACGTCGACCGGCTGGATGATGTGGAACTTCCTCGTCTCCGGACTGCTGACCGGCACGACGATCATCCTGTACGACGGCAGCCCCGGGTATCCCGACACCGGCGCCCAGTGGCGTATCGCCGAACGCACCGGAGCCACCCTCTTCGGCACCTCCGCCGCCTACGTGATGGCCTGCCGCAAGGCCGGAGTGCACCCCTCGCGCGACTTCGACCTGTCGACGGTGCGGTGCGTCGCCACGACCGGATCACCGCTGCCGCCCGACGGATTCCGCTGGCTGCACGACGAGGTCCGCCAGGACCTGTGGATCGCCTCCGTCAGCGGCGGCACCGACGTGTGCTCCTGCTTCGCCGGAGCCGTACCGACCCTCCCGGTCCACATCGGCGAGCTCCAGGCCCCCTGCCTGGGCACCGACCTGCAGTCCTGGGACCCGGACGGCACACCGCTGATCGACGAGGTCGGCGAACTCGTGGTCACCAACCCGATGCCGTCCATGCCGATCCACTTCTGGAACGACCCCGACGGCAGCCGCTACCACGACAGCTACTTCGCCATGTACCCCGGCGTGTGGCGGCACGGCGACTGGATCACGCTCACCTCCCACGGCTCGGTGATCATCCACGGCCGCTCCGACTCCACGCTCAACCGCCAGGGCGTGCGGATGGGCTCCGCCGACATCTACGAAGCCGTCGAACGCCTCCCCGAGATCAAGGAATCCCTCGTCATCGGCGTCGAACAGCCCGACGGCGGTTACTGGATGCCCCTCTTCGTGCAACTGACCCCCGGCGCCGCCCTCGACGACGCGCTGCTCGGCCGCATCAAGGGGACCATCCGCGAGCAGCTCTCCCCACGCCACGTCCCCGACGAGGTCATCGAGGTGCCGGGCATCCCGCACACCCTCACCGGCAAGCGCATCGAGGTCCCGGTCAAGCGCCTCCTCCAGGGCACCCCGCTCGACAAGGCGGTCAACCCCGGCTCGGTCGACGACCTCGACCTGCTGCGCTTCTACGAGGAACTGGCCCGCAAGCGCGCCTGAGCGCCCCGGTCCCCCCACCCCACGGCCGGCGGGACCGCACGCCCCGCGAACGCCTGCCCGGCCCCGTTGTCAGTGGTGCCGATTACGGTGAGTGAGCACAGATCGACTGCGCTCACAGGGGGAAACATGGCGCACACCGACCACCTGACCATGCGGCGCGTCCTGCGCCGGGAGATCGCCGGCACCATCGGCCTGCTCACCGACGAACAGGACTTCCGCGCCATGCGGCGCTACCGCAGCTTCACCTTCGACGACCACACCACCTACCTCGACCAGGTCGAGAAACTCCTCCGGCTGGTGGCCGCACAGGGCGGCCACACCACCGTGGCCCTCTTCGACCCGGAGGAGTACGCCGAATACTGCACGGCCACCGGCCTCGACCCCGACGTCCCGTCCAGCCGCGCCCGCTTCACCGCCGAACTCGCCGGCACGGGACCCGCCCTTCCCTACGACGGCCGGCCCCTGGCCGAGCTCGTCCCCGACCTCGTCGACGAGGCCGTCCGCCAGGCCACCTGGGAGTACGCCTCCACCCTCCTGGCCCGGCTCGGACCCTGCGCCTCCTGCGGCGAGAACATCGGCCGCGCCGCCTTCGCCCGAGCCGCGGACCTCGTCGTCCGCGTCCTCGACACGGCCCCGCCCGGCAACCGGCACCTCGTGTGCAGCGTCACCGGCACACCCGAAACCCTCCTCGCCGTCCTCCACGCCGACGACGAAGGCGACGCCACCCGGCTCGACGAGGCCGAAGCCCTGGAGTTCACCACGGTCCTGGCCCTCGGCATCGCGACCGACGGCCCCGGCGGGCTGGTCATGCGCACCACCGCACCCGGCACCGCCGACCGCGTCTACGGCTGGCGTCTGCGCGCCGGCGGCCTCCAACCCCTCACCGCCGGTGAGGTGTTCGACGCCTACTGCACCGACATCGAGTCCGGCGACCTCATCTCCCCGGAATCCGGCGTCGACTACGGCGAGCCGCCCGACCTCGGAGAAGAAGGACCGGCTCCACGGCACCACTGAACACCGAGGGGCGCCCCACCCGGCAGGTGGAGCGCCCCTCGCACACCGGCCGGCGAACGGCCGGCCCCGGTCACTCGCCGGACAGCACCGCCTGCGCCGCGGCGCGCGCCTCGTCGGCGCTGTCCGCGGCACGCGCCGCTGCCGCCGCACGCTCGCACTGCGCCAGCGTGAACTTCGCCAGCGTCGCCCGTACATAGGGGAGCGACGCCGCACCCATGGAAAGGGAGGTGACACCCAGACCGGTCAGCACACACGCGAGCAGCGGGTCGGACGCGGCCTCACCGCAGACACCGCAGCTCTTGCCCTCGGCCCGTGCCGCCTCGGCGGCGATCGCGACCAGGTCGAGCAGCGCGGGCTGCCAGGGGTCCTGCAGGCGCGACACCGCACCCACCTGACGGTCGGCGGCGAAGGTGTACTGCGCGAGGTCGTTGGTCCCCAGCGAAAGGAACTCGACCTCCTGAAGCACCGAGCGCGCCCGCAGCGCGGCAGACGGGATCTCGACCATCGCACCGAACTTCGCCTGCAGCCCCGCGGCACGGCACGCGTCGGCGAACGCCCTGGCGTCCGTCCGGTCCGCGACCATCGGGGCCATCACCTCGAGGTAGACCGGCAGGCCCTCGGCGGCCTTGGCGAGCGCCGAAAGCTGGGTGCGCAACACCTCGGGGTGTTCGAGCAGCGTCCGCAGCCCCCGCACACCGAGGGCCGGGTTCGGCTCGTCGGCCGGCGTCAGGAAGTCCAGCGGCTTGTCCGCGCCCGCGTCCAGCACGCGCACCACGACCCGGCCCTCGGGGAAGGCCTCCAGCACCTGCCGGTAGGTCGCGACCTGCTTTGCCTCGGACGGCGCGTTCTTGTTGTCGTCCAGGAACAGGAACTCGGTCCGGAACAGACCCACACCCTCGGCACCGGCTTCGAGCGCCGCCGGCACGTCCGCGGGACCGCCGATGTTCGCGAGCAGCGGCACCTTGTGCCCGTCCGACGTGGCACCGGGACCGGTCGAGGACGCCAGCACGGCCCTGCGCTCGGCGGCCGCGGCCTCCAGCTGAGCCTTCTTGTCCTCACCGGGGTTCACGAAGATCTCGCCAGTGCTGCCGTCGACGGCGATCACCGTGCCCTCGGCCAGTTCGACGGCACCGGGCAGCGCGACGACGGCCGGCACACCGAGCGCCCGCGCCAGGATCGCGCTGTGACTCGTCGGCCCGCCCTCTTCGGTGACGAAGCCCAGGACCAGAGTGGGGTCCAGCAGCGCCGTGTCCGCCGGCGCGAGGTCACGGGCGACCAGCACGTAAGGCTCGTCGCTGTCGGGCACTCCCGGCATCGGCACCCCGAGCAGACGGGCGACGATACGATTCCGCACGTCGTCCAGGTCGGCCACCCGGCCCGCGAAGTACTCGCCGGCACCGGCGAGCAGGTCCCGGTAGGCGGCGAACGCGTCGTACACGGCACGCTCGGCCGTGCTGCCGACGGCGATACGCCGCTCCACGTCCGCGATCAGCTCAGGGTCCTGCGCCATCAGGGCCTGCGCCTCGAGCACCGCCTGCGCCTCGCCCCCGGCCAGATGGCCGCGCGCCATCAGATCGGCCGCCACGGCCTCCACCGCCTGACGGGCGCGCCCCTGTTCGCGCTCCGCCTCCTCCGCGGGGATCTGCTTGGCGGGCGGCTCCAGCACCGCCGTTCCCATGTGCCGAACCTCGCCGATCGCCACACCGTGGCTCACACCGACGCCTCGCAGCGTTGTCTCCATCTCACCCGTCTCCGGTAGTGCGGCGGGTCCCACCGCCGCGGTGGTTGATGTGCGCCGCCCCTCGGGAGACCGTCCCTGGGGAGGCAGTGGTGTCACTTCCAGGTGAAGAGGCTGTCGCCGGTCTTCACCTCTCCGCTGTCGCGAAGATCGGAGAGGCTGTCGGCGGTGGCCTCCAGGGCCACGATCGGGCACACGGGGGACTTGCCGGCGGCTTCGACGGCTGCGGGGTTCCAGCGCACCACCGCCTGGCCGCGCACGACCGTGTCCCCCTTCTTCACCAGCAGCTCGAAGCCCTCGCCGTTGAGCTGCACGGTGTCGATGCCGAGGTGGGTCAGGACTCCGCGTCCCTGGTCGTCGACGACGACGAAGGCGTGCGGGTGCAGCGAGACGATGACGCCGTCCACGGGGGCCACGGCGTCGGCGGGCTCACGTACCGGGTCGAGCGCAGTGCCGGGGCCGACCATGGCTCCGGAGAAGACCGGATCCGGCACGGCCGTCAGTCCGATGGCGCGTCCTGCGACGGGGGACGTCACGGTGGTCATGGGAAGCCTCCCAGGGGTGGAGATTCATGTGCGCCGTCACTCGACGCCGGGGCCGGCGTGGTGTGGCGGCAAGCTATGTCACGGTAAGTACCGGTTACGGGCGAGAGCTTACACAGCTCACGTTGGTGGTCTAGACCACCAAACGGAGCGGTTTGCACCCACTCCGCGAGGCCATGTACAGTCGTACCCCTGCTCGGGGCTGAGTGACGTCACCAGGCGGCCTTGCCCGGGCAGCACCCATACTTGTCAGATCCTATCTCGGGATCATCTTCTGCATGCCTGCAGGACGGTGGTCAGAGAGACGGAAAAAGCCTGATAGAGTTTGGATCACCGAAGGGAAGCGCCCGGAGGAAAGCCCGAGAGGGTGAGTACGAAGGAAGCGTCCGTTCCTTGAGAACTCAACAGCGTGCCAAAAATCAACGC